>NZ_JBTRAR010000008.1:0-196716 GCF_054611535.1 Pseudomonas sp. VEM90
ACACACCGGAGGTTGGACACAGCCCGCCGTGTAGGAGCGGGTTTACCCGCGAAAGGGCCGGCCCTGCTGGCCAATCTCCACCCGCCGTTCACCGTTGCTGCCGCTACCGTATTCGCGGGTAAACCCGCTCCTACACAGATTGGTGGTGGGCACACACCGGAGGTTGGGCGCAGCCCGCCGTGTAGGAGCGGGTTCACCCGCGAAAGGGCCGGCCCTGCTGGCCAATCTCCACCCGCCGTTCACCGTTGCTGCCGCTACCGTATTCGCGGGTAAACCCGTTCCTACACAGATTGGTGGTGGGCACACACCGGAGGTTGGACGCAGCCCGCCGTGTAGGAGCGGGTTCACCCGCGAAAGGGCCGGCCCTGCTGGCCAATCTCCACCCGCCGTTCACCGTTGCTGCCGCTACCGTATTCGCGGGTAAACCCGCTCCTACACCGGATCGGTGGTGGACACACACCGGAGGTTGGGCACAGCCCGCCGTGTAGGAGCGGGTTTACCCGCGAAGAGGCCCGCACAGGAAAACACTGACGTCAATTTTTTGTTTTGCCGCTTTTGCCGCCCATCAATTGCCGCTTTTGTCACCTCAGGCGGAAGGCCTTTGCCGCTTTTCTGGCATCAATCTGATAGTACCCTCCCGGCAAACCCCATAAATACGGGCTTTACGGTGGTTGGCACAGCCCTTGCTATACCTTGCTCAACGAAATTCCGGTCAACCTCTGAAGGTTTCCCTGACATGAGCATCAGCTTCGACAAGGCGCTTGGTATTCACGAAAAGGCGCTGGGCTTCCGCGCCCAGCGCGCTGAAGTGCTGGCCAACAACATCGCCAACGCCGATACGCCCAACTACAAGGCGCGTGACATGGACTTTGCCTCGGTGCTGGCAGCCGAAAGCGACAAGCAGCAGAGCGGTGGCCGCTTCAGCCTTGACCGCACCAATAGCCGGCACATCGAGGCTGAAGGCCTGGCCATGGCCGATGAAACCCTCAAGTACCGCACGCCGCTGCAGCCGTCGATCGACCAGAACACCGTGGATGCGCAGATCGAGCAATCGAACTACACGGAAAACGCGATTGGCTTCCAGGCCAGCTTCACCTTGCTCAACAGTAAATTCAAAGGGCTGGTTTCCGCCCTGCGGGGAGAATGATCATGTCCCTTTCCAGTGTCTTCAACATTGCCGGTAGCGGCATGAGCGCACAGAACACGCGCCTGAACACCGTGGCGTCCAACATCGCCAACGCCGAGACCGTGTCTTCGAGCATCGACCAGACGTATCGCGCCCGCCACCCGGTGTTCGCCACCACCTTCCAGAATGCCCAGGCCGGCAGCAGTCAGTCGCTGTTCGAAGACCAGGGCGAGGCAGGGCAGGGCGTGCAGGTAAAAGGCATCGTCGAAGACCAGAGCACGCTGGAGGCACGCTACGAGCCGAACCACCCGGCGGCGAACAAGGACGGCTACGTCTACTACCCGAACGTCAACGTGGTCGAGGAAATGGCTGACATGATTTCCGCCAGCCGCGCGTTTCAGACCAATGCCGAACTGATGAACACGGCCAAGAGCATGATGCAGAAAGTGCTGACCCTTGGGCAGTGATAGGAAGCCGACATGACCACCACCAATTCCACCACGGACGTCGGTAGCGCGTACCTGACCTCGCTGCAGAAGCAGACGTCCAAGACTGACAGCTCTACCGGTGCCGCCGGCAGTGCGCTGGGCAAGGACGCGTTCCTGCAGTTGCTGGTTACCCAGATGCAGAACCAGAACCCGCTCGACCCGCAGGAAAATGGCGAGTTCGTGGCCCAGTTGGCGCAGTTCAGCAGCCTGGAAAGCATGCAGTCGCTGAACGACGCAGTGACCTACATCGCGGCCGGGCTGCAATCTTCCCAGGCCTTGCAGGCCTCCTCGCTGGTCGGGCGCAATGTCATTGTCCAGACCGACAAGGCCGTGGTCGATACCAGCAAGGACATGAAGGGCTCGGTCAACCTGACGTCGTCCAGTACCTCCACCTCGGTGGGGATCTACGACAAGGACGACAAGCTGGTGCGCACCATCGAGCTCGGTACCCAGAAGGGTGGCAGCATCGACTTTACCTGGGATGGCCTGAACGATGACGGTGAAGTCGCGGCCGCCGGGACCTACACCTTCAAGGCTACTGCCTCGATCGATGGCAAGGCCACGGCCATGACCACCAACCTGCCGGCTTCGGTTACCAGTGTGACCATGGGTACCAACGGTTCGGAGATGACGCTCAACCTGGCCGGGCTGGGCAGTGTTGCGCTTTCCAAAATCCAAAGCATCGGCATCTAGGGCCTGAGCAAAACGACAGGAGTTACACATGTCTTTCAATATCGGCCTTAGCGGCCTCTATGCAGCAAACAAGGCCCTGAACGTTACTGGCAACAACATTGCCAACGTTGCCACCACCGGCTTCAAGTCGTCGCGTGCCGAGTTCGCCGACCAGTACTCCAACTCCATTCGCGGCACTAGCGCGGGCAAGACCGTGATCGGCACCGGGGTAAAGACCGCCGCGGTTTCGCAGCTGTTCACGCCAGGTAATATCAACGCCACCGGCCAGGCGCTGGACATGGCTATTGATGGCAACGGCTTCTTTGCCCTGAACGACAACGGCTCGAAGATCTACACCCGTGCGGGCGCCTTCTACAGCGACAAGGCCGGTTATGTGGTGAATGCTTCGGGTGCCAACCTGCAGGGTTATGCGGTCGGCGAGGACGGCAAGATCATCCAGGGCATCCTGACTGACCTGCAGATCGATACTTCCAACCTGACGCCGAAGCCGACCAGCCTCATCACCGAGAAGATCAACCTGAACTCGGCCGCGACCTCCCCGTCGGTAACGCCATTTGATCCCACCAACGCCAGTTCCTACAACTTCACGTTCAATACTCCGGTGTACGACAGCCAGGGTAATGAACACCAGATGAATCAGTACTTCATCAAGGACGACGCGACCAATACCTGGTCCATGCACACCACTATCGATGGCCGCAACCCGGCCAATCCGGCTTCCACCGCGCCGCTGGTCAACGCTGTGCCGTTCAAGTCCGATGGTACGCTGGACAAGGACGCAATGATCGCGGGTGATGTCCCGGGCGGCCTGAGCATTGGCGAAGACAAGATCTTCCAGCTCAACGACTGGATCCCGGCGCAGAAAAACGCCGCCGGAGAGTGGTCGGCCAATGGCGCCATCGCCAACGCGGACGGTGTGAAGCTGGACATGCTGGGTGCCACCCAATACAACGCGTCCTCCGCAGAAATTGCAAAAACCCAGGATGGCTTCGCCACTGGTGAGCTGTCGGGGCTGAGCATCGACCAGAACGGCTACCTGTTTGCCAGCTTCACCAATGGCAAGGACAAGGTGATCGGCCAGGTGGCGATTGCCAACTTCGCCAACCTGCAGGGCCTGACGCCGATTGGCGGTACCAACTGGAAAGAGTCCTACGCCTCGGGCGTACCGGTAATCGGTGCCCCGGACACCGGTACCCTCGGCCAGATTTCTGGCGGTGCGCTGGAAGACTCCAACGTCGACCTGACCGGCGAGCTGGTCAACCTGATCAAGGCGCAGAGCAACTACCAGGCCAATGCCAAGACCATTTCCACTGAAAGCACCATCATGCAGACCATCATTCAGATGACCTGATGATTGTTTTTGCTGTGGTGTCTGTAATTGGGGTCGCAACGCGGCCCCAAGAACTTGAAGGTTCGTGCTAATGAAGCGGCTGTCATTATTGGCCTTGTTCCCCTTGCTGGTGCTGGTTCTGCCGGCCCCTGCCGCCCCCGCCCCGTTCTATCAATGGCAAAGTCTGGTCACCGGCCGCTACCTGTGCTCGGCCCACAACCCGGGCAAAGGCTGGGTGCGCCATTCCGGCCCCTACAACAACGCCGCCTGCCGCGCCCATTGAGCAAGCCCTTGCCGCAGGCGGCAAACATCCGCCGACAAACTGACGGTTATTGCCCCTCGCCACGCTGAAAGCCCCGTAAACCGGGTGTTTCAGACTTGGTTCGATTATTGCTTTGAACCAGCCCAGTGACAGCGCGGCAACTACGCGCAGAGGAGAAACTGTGGACAAGTTGCTTTATGTGGCCATGACCGGCGCCAGCCAGAACGCGCTGGCGCAGAAGGCTCACGCCAACAACCTGGCGAACATTTCCACCAACGGTTTTCAGCGCGATCTGGAGCAGGCCCGTTCGATGCCGGTGTTCGGCGACAGCTTTCCGGCGCGCGCCTTCGCCATGACCGAACGCCCGGCCACCGACTTCAGCGAAGGCCCGTTGGTCGAAACCGGCCGCGACCTTGACGTGGCGGTGACCGGCAAGGGCTTTATCGCCGTGCAGGCGCCGGACGGCAGCGAAGCCTATGTGCGTACCGGTAGCCTGAACATCGATGCCCTCGGTGTGCTGCGTGCCGGCAATGGCATGCCAGTGATCGGCAACGGTGGCCCGATCGCCATCCCGCCCGAGCAGAAAGTGGAAGTGGGTGCCGACGGCACCATCAGTATCCGCTCCATGGGTGAAGACCCGCGGGTGATGGCCGAGGTCGATCGCATCAAACTGGTCAACCCGGACACCAAAGGCCTGACAAAGGGCCTGGACGGCCTGATCCATACCACATCCGGCCAGCCGGCCGATGCAGACGTCAATGTGCGGGTGGTGGCTGGCTTCGTGGAAGGCAGCAATGTCAACGCTGTCGAGGAAATGACCTCGGTGCTGGCGCTGTCCCGCCAGTTCGAACTGCACGTCAAGATGATGAACACGGCCAAGGAAGGCGACGAAGCCATGGCTCGGGTTTTGCAAATCGGCTAATCACTTTTGAACGGGTGCCGTAAAACAGGCGCACGAGGAGAACTTACATGCTTCCGGCTCTTTGGGTCGCTAAAACCGGCCTGTCCGCCCAGGACACCAACCTGACGGTCATTTCCAACAACCTGGCCAACGTCTCGACCACCGGCTTCAAACGTGATCGTGCCGAATTTGCCGACCTGCTCTACCAGATCAAGCGCCAGCCTGGTGCCCAGTCTACCCAGGACAGCGAGCTGCCTTCGGGCCTGCAGGTCGGTACCGGTGTACGTATTGTGGGCACCCAGAAGAGCTTCGTTGCCGGCAGCCTGCAAACCACCGAAAACCCGTTGGACATGGCAGTCAACGGCCGTGGTTTCTTCCAGGTCCTGCAGCCGGACGGCACCGTTTCGTACACCCGTGACGGCACCTTCCACCTGAACTCCGACGGCCAGATCGTTACCGCCAACGGCTACGCCCTGGAGCCTGCGATTGTCGTGCCTAATGACGCGCAGACCTTCACCGTTGGCCAGGACGGCACCGTGTCGATCACCACCGCCGGCAATCCGGCTGCACAGGTGATCGGCAACATCCAGACCGCCGACTTCATCAATCCGACCGGCCTGCAGGCGATCGGCGACAACCTGTTCCTCGAGACCGCAGCCAGTGGCGCACCTCAGGTCGGCACCCCAGGCCTGAACGGTTTTGGCACTACCCTGCAGCAGACGCTGGAGAACTCCAACGTCAGCACCGTGGAAGAGCTGGTGAACATGATCACCACCCAGCGTGCCTACGAGATGAACTCCAAGGTCATTTCCACGGCCGACAAGATGCTGTCGTTCGTTACCCAACAGCTCTAAGCCCTGTCACTCAGTTGCACCCGTGAGGTAAGCGTCATGAATCGTCTGTTGTCCGTTTTCGCCCTGGGGGGGGCGGTGTTGCTGGCAGGTTGCGTCGCGCCGACGCCCCGGCCCAACGACCCGTACTACGCGCCGGTGTTGCCGCGCACCCCATTGCCGGCAGCGGCCAACAACGGTTCGATCTACCAGGCCGGTTTCGAGCAGAACCTGTACAGCGACCGCAAGGCGTTCCGGGTGGGGGACATCATCACCATCACCCTCAACGAGAGAACCTCGGCCAGCAAGAACGCAGGTTCGCAGATCCAGAAGAACAGCTCGGCCAATATTGGCCTGACCTCGCTGTTCGGCAGCACACCGAACACCAACAATCCGTTCGGCGGTGGTGATCTGTCGCTGGAGGCTGGTTATAACGGCGAGCGTGCCACCAAGGGCGACAGCAAGGCCACCCAGGGCAACACCCTGACCGGCTCGATTACCGTGACCGTGGCTGAAGTGCTGCCCAACGGCATCATCGCCGTGCGCGGCGAGAAGTGGTTGACCTTGAACACCGGCGAAGAGCTGGTGCGCATTGCCGGCATGGTCCGCGCTGACGATATCGCCACTGACAACACCGTGCCGTCCACCCGCGTGGCCGACGCGCGCATCACCTATTCCGGCACGGGCTCGTTTGCCGATGCCAGCCAGCCCGGGTGGCTGGACCGCTTCTTCATCAGCCCGCTTTGGCCTTTCTGAGTACGGATGACCATGTTCAACGTAAGGCAGCTGATTGCCGCAACCCTGCTTTTGTCCTGTGCCTTCGCTGCCCAGGCCGAGCGCCTGAAGGACATTGCCAGCATCTCTGGCGTACGCTCCAACCAGTTGATTGGTTACGGCCTGGTGGTGGGCCTCAATGGCACGGGTGACCAGACCACCCAGACACCGTTCACCCTGCAAACCTTCAACAACATGCTGTCGCAGTTCGGCATCAAGGTGCCGGCCGGTTCCGGCAACGTGCAGTTGAAGAACGTTGCCGCAGTGTCGGTGCACGCCGACCTGCCACCGTTCGCCAAGCCGGGCCAGGTGGTGGACATTACCGTGTCGTCGATCGGTAACTCGAAGAGCCTGCGCGGCGGCAGCCTGTTGATGACCCCGCTCAAAGGTATCGACGGCAATGTCTACGCCATTGCCCAGGGCAACCTGGTCGTGGGCGGCTTTGACGCCGAGGGCCGTGACGGCTCGAAGATCACTGTCAATGTGCCGTCGGCTGGCCGTATTCCGGGGGGTGCCAGTGTCGAGCGTGCGGTGCCGAGCGGCTTCAACCAGGGCAATACCCTGACTCTGAACCTCAATCGCCCTGACTTCACGACCGCCAAGCGCATCGTGGACAAGGTCAACGACCTGCTCGGCCCTGGCGTGGCCCAGGCCGTGGATGGTGGTTCGGTACGGGTCAGCGCGCCGATGGACCCAAGCCAGCGTGTGGATTATCTGTCGATCCTCGAAAATCTCGAAATCGACCCGGGCCAGGCGGTGGCCAAGGTCATCATCAACTCGCGAACCGGCACCATCGTCATCGGCCAGAACGTCAAGGTGTCGCCGGCGGCGGTAACCCATGGCAGCCTGACCGTGACCATTACCGAAGACCCGATCGTCAGCCAGCCGGGGGCCTTCTCCAATGGCCAGACTGCCGTGGTGCCACGCTCGCGGGTCAATGCCGAGCAGGAGGCCAAGCCGATGTTCAAGTTCGGCCCGGGTACCACGCTGGACGAAATCGTCCGCGCGGTGAACCAGGTGGGCGCAGCGCCCGGCGACCTGATGGCGATCCTCGAAGCCTTGAAACAGGCCGGTGCCTTGCAGGCCGACCTGATCGTGATCTGAGAACGGCACGGATGAATATCAAAAGCCAGGTATCCGGTAGTGCCGACAGCGGCGCCTATACCGACCTTAACCGCCTGAGTGCCCTCAAGCACGGCGACCGCGACAGCGAAGCCAATGTGCGCAAGGTGGCCCAGGAGTTCGAGTCGCTGTTCATCAGTGAAATGCTCAAGGCCTCGCGCAAGGCCAGTGACGTGCTGGCCGACGACAACCCGATGAACACCGAAACGGTCAAACAGTACCGCGACATGTACGACCAGCAGCTGGCCGTAAGCATGTCCCGCGAAGGTGGCGGTATCGGCCTGCAGGACGTGCTGGTACGCCAGCTGACCAAGGGCCGCAGTGCGTCGGTCAATACCAGCCCGTTCCCGCGCGTCGATAGCAGTGGCCCGGCATTGTGGGGCAACAAGGTGGCGGAGCCGGTGCATACCATGGCCTCGTCCGCTACCCGCAATGACGTTGCAGCACTCAACGCGCGGCGCCTGGCCTTGCCCAGCAAGCTCACCGACCGCCTCCTGGCCGGTATCGTGCCATCGGCGGAAACCGCCAACAACGCCGCCGTGCCTGCACGTGACGGCCAGCAAGTGGCCAAGGCCTTCGCCGTGCCGGACAACGGCCTGCGCATTGTCGGCCGCGCCGTGGCCCAGCCGCCGCTGGCGCCGAACAAGGCTTTCACCGACAGCGACGCCTTCGTCGCCACCATGCTGCCAATGGCCGAACAGGCCGCCAAGCGCATTGGTATCGACCCACGCTACCTGGTGGCCCAGGCCGCGCTGGAAACCGGTTGGGGCAAGTCGGTGATGCGCAACAGCGACGGCAGCAGCAGCCACAACCTGTTCGGCATCAAAGCCACTGGCAACTGGCAAGGCGATCAGGCGCGGGCGATCACCAGCGAATTCCGCGACGGCCAGTTCGTCAAGGAAACCGCAGCGTTCCGCAGCTACGACTCGTACCAGGACAGCTTCCACGACCTTGTCACCTTGTTGCAGAGCAATTCTCGCTATCAAGGTGCGCTGGATGCGGCCGATAACCCTGAGCAGTTTGCAAGAGAGCTGCAAAAGGCAGGTTATGCGACCGACCCGGGCTATGCGAAGAAGATCATCAGCATTGCCCAGCAAATGCAGTCAACCCCGCAATACGCCATGGCTGGCAGAACCACGAACTTATAAAAGGACTAAATCATGTCGAGCCTGATTTCCATCGGCCTGAGTGGCCTGAGTGCCAGCCAGGCTGCCTTGTCGGTAACCAGTAACAACATCGCCAACGCCGCGACCAGTGGCTACTCGCGCCAGCAGACAGTTCAGGCGGCGGGGCCTTCGCACAACATTGGCGCCGGTTTCCTGGGTACCGGGACCACGCTGGCGGATGTGCGTCGCATCTACAGTTCCTACCTGGACAACCAACTGCAGACGGCCACCTCGTTGCAGGCAGACTCGCTGACGTTCCAGGACCAGATCACCAGTGTCGACAAGCTGCTGGCAGACCGTGATACCGGTATCAGCTCGGTCCTTACCGCATTCTTCTCGGCCCTGCAGACTGCGGCGGCCAAGCCGGGTGACGTTGCCTCGCGCCAGTTGCTGCTGACCCAGGCGCAAACCCTGAGCAACCGCTTCAACGCGGTGAGCACCCAGCTGACTCAACAGAACGCCACGATCAACTCCCAGCTCGACACCATGGCCGGCCAGGTGAACAAACTCACCGCCAACATTGCCGAGTACAACAAGCAGATCACCGCGGCCAGCGCCTCCGGTAACACCCCCAACAGCCTGCTGGATGCGCGCAGCGAAGCCGTGCGCCAGCTTAATGAGCTGGTAGGGGTGACGGTGCAGGAGCGTGATGGCAACTACGATGTGTACCTGGGCAGTGGCCAGTCGCTGGTCACTGGCACCAAGGCCAACACCTTGTCGGTGGAGCCGGGTGTGGCTGACAAGAGCCAGGTTGCCCTGCGCATCAACTATGACTCGTTCAGCTCGGACGTGACCTCGGTGGTGTCCGGTGGCGCCATTGGTGGCCTGTTGCGTTATCGCCAGGACGTGCTGACGCCGTCGATGAACGAACTCGGTCGCGTTGCCCTGGTGGTTGCCGACAGCATCAACGGCCAGCTGGGGCAGGGCCTGGATGCCAACGGCCAGTTCGGCAGCTCGCTGTTCTCCAGCATCAACAGCGCCACCGCCATTGCCCAGCGCAGCCTGGCCTCGTCGAACAACAGTGCCGGCTCCGGCAACCTGGATGTCACCATTGCCAACAGCGGTGCGTTGACCACCTACGACTACGAGGTGAAGTTCACCAGCGCCAACCAGTACAGTGTGCGCCGCTCGGACGGCACCGACATGGGCAGCTTCGACCTGAATGCCGACCCGGCACCCGTGATCGACGGTTTCAGCCTGGCGTTGAAAGGCGGCGGCCTGGCGGCCGGCGACAGCTTCAAGGTTATCCCCACCCGTGCAGCTGCCGGTAGCATTACCACGACCCTGACCGATGCCAACAAGCTGGCCTTCGCTGGGCCCGTCAGCGCTACCTCGGGCAGTGGCAACAGCGGTACTGGCACCATCACCCAGCCGACCCTGAGCGAGGCGCTGGACATCTACGGCGGTGCCGATACCGCGCTGATCCAGCAGTCGATTCGCGACTCGATGCCCGTGCGCGTGGTGTTCGACGCCGCCGGTGGTGGCTCCCAGGGCTACAAGCTGTTCGATGCCAAGGGCACCCAGATTGGCACCGGCAGCGTGGTGCCGGGGCAGGACAACAAGCTGTCCATCGCCGTGCCAATGCTGGATGCGGCTGGCGACCCGATTCTGGATGGTAGCGGTAACCCGCGTACCTTTGCCGTCGAGACCACCATTGGCGGCAGCCCTGCGGCCAATGACAGCTTTACCCTGTCGTTCAATGCCGACGGCAAAGCGGACAACCGTAACGCCACGGCACTGCTCGACCTGCAGACCAAGTCGACGGTGAACACCGGCTCCGGCGGCGGTACCAGCTTCACTTCGGCCTACGCCTCGCTGGTCGAACGCGTGGGTGCAAAGGCGAACCAGGCGTCCATCGACAGCACCGCGACCGAGGCGGTGCTCAAGTCTGCCAGCGAAAGCCGCAGTGCGGTGTCCGGGGTCAACCTGGATGACGAAGCGGCCAGCCTGGTCAAGTTCCAGCATTACTACACGGCGTCCTCGCAGATCATCAAGGCGGCGCAAGAAACCTTCAGCACCCTGATCAACGCTTTGTAAGGAGTAGACTATCGTGCGTATTTCCACTGCTCAGTTCTATGAGGCCAGCGCCAGTAGCTACTCCAAGAACTTCTCCAGCATGAACAAGACCAACGACCAGGTGACGTCGGGTATCCGTATCCAGACCGCTGCCGATGACCCGGTCGGTGCTGCACGCCTGCTGCTGCTGCAACAGCAGCAATCGTTGCTGGACCAGTACAGCGGCAACATCAACACCGTGAGCAACTCGCTGCTGCAGGAAGAGAGTGTGCTCTCTACCATCAACGATGCCATGCAGCGTGCCAGTGAGTTGGCGATCCGTGCCGGTGGCGCCGGGGTGACCGATTCTGACCGCGTGGCCATCGGCACCGAGCTGAAAGAGATCGAGGCCAACATCTTTGGCCTGCTCAACTCGCGCGATGCCAACGGCGACTACATGTTCGGAGGCTCCAAGAGCACCACGCCGCCCTATGTGCGCAACTCCGATGGCACCTATAGCTACCACGGCGACCAGACCCAACTGAGCCTGCAGGTATCCGATACCCTGAGCCTGGCTACCAACGACACCGGTTTCAGCATCTTCGACTCGGCCAGCAACAAGAGCCGTACCCAGTCGACCCTGTTGGTGCCGGCGACTGACGATAGCGTGGTCGGGGTGTCGTCTGGCCTGCTGACCTCGAGCACCACCTACAACAACAGTTTCACGGCAGGCCAGCCCTACAAGCTGACCTTCACCAGCGCGACGCAGTACACCATCACTGACGCCAACGGTAATGACATCACCTCGGAAACGCCTACCAACGGTACCTTCGACAGCAAGACCGAAGGTGCCAACAAGATTGCCCTGCGTGGGGTGGAGTTCGAGATAACCGTGACCTTGGAGGAGGGTGCCGATGCCGACGCCGCCGTGGGCGGGCGCGAGTTCTCCCTGGAAGCACGCCCGGACTCGTTCAATACCACCCGTAACGGCAGCAACACCTCCAGCGCCCAGCTCACCAGCAGCAGCGTGACCGACGAGGCTGCCTATCGCAGTACGTTCCCCAGTAATGGCGCGGTGATCAAGTTCACGGGGCCGGGCGCATACGAGTTCTATGCCCAGCCGCTGACGGCCGACAGCAAGCCGGTCGCCAAAGGTACCTTTACGGCACCGTCGTTGACGGTGGCCGGGGTAACCTACCAGGTGTCCGGTTCGCCGGAGGCAGGCGACCAGTTTGCGGTCACGGCCAATACCCACCAGAACCAGAACGTGCTGGAAACCCTCAGTCAGTTGCGTGCGGCACTGGAAACGCCGGTGACCGGTGCTGGCGCGGCGAATGCCTTGAAAGATGCGGCGGCCTCGGCCATTGCAAACCTGGCCAGTGCCCGTGAGCAGGTCGATATCACCCGTGGCTCGATCGGTGCTCGCGGCAACTCGCTCGAGATTCAACGCCAGGAGAACACCAGCCTGGGGCTGGCCAACAAGACCACCCAGAACGCCATCGGCAACACCGACATGTCGCAGGCAGCCATCACCCTGACCTTGCAGCAGGCCATGCTGGAGGCCTCTCAGCTGGCCTTTTCGCGTATTTCCCAGCTGAGCCTGTTCAACAAGCTCTGATCTGCCTGCCTGATCCTGGGGCTGCTGCGCAGCCCTATCGCGACACAAGGCCGCTCCCACAGGTCCTCCTCTCTCCTGAAGGTGGGGTATTTGGACTGCTCCCAAGGGTTGGATTGGTGTCCAGCTTCTTGGGGCATTTCCGGTACTCCTCTCTTCTGAAGGTGGCGTATTCGTGGGAGCGGCCTTGCGTCGCGAAAGGGCCGCGAAGCGGCCCCATCGATATCTGCTGCGAAGCTGATCATTCGGGGTCCAGTGCCCGCCCGGTCATTCCAAAAATTCCCCAGTCCCCACACCCTCGCCACGGCTTTCGTAGCATTTCAATGTGACCAATGAGTCAAAACGCTCATCTTCCCTGTATTCTATGCAGCAGCTGTTGCAGCATTTTGTTACCGGTGCGCAGGCGAGCCCTGCCTACAACCCCTGGCGGTGACCGCTCCGGTATTTGGCGCCCTCAATTCATCGAGTGGTGGTCTTTGGCTGTTTTCATTGGGAAGCCAGAATGATTGGCATCAAAAGCATTGCGAGTTACGTGCCCACCGCTGGCCTGGACAACTACGTTCAGGGTGCGAAGTTCGGCAAGGACGAAGAGTTCATGTTCGGCAAGATCGGTGCGTCGTTCCTGCCGCGCAAGGCCGAAGAGCAAGAAACCTCCGACCTGTGCGTAGAAGCCGCTCAGGCGCTGTTCGCCAGCAACCCCGACCTTGATCCGCAATCGATCGATGCGTTGATCGTGGTCACCCAGAACGGCGACGAAGAAGGCTTGCCGCACACCGCAGCCATCGTCCAGAGCAAACTAGGCCTGTCTACCCGCGTGGCGGCGTTCGACGTGTCGCTGGGCTGCTCGGGCTATGTGTATGGCCTGTATGCGATCAAAGGCTTCATGGAAGCGGCAGGCCTGAAGAACGGCCTGCTGATCACCGCCGACCCGTATTCGAAGATCGTCGACCCGGAAGACCGTAACACCACCATGCTGTTCGGCGACGCCGCCACGGCAACCTGGATGGGTGAAAACGCGGTCTGGAACCTGGGCCAGGCGCGTTTCGGCACTGACGGTTCCGGTGCCGAGCACCTGAAAGTCAGCGACGGCAAATTCTTCATGAATGGCCGCCAGGTGTTCAACTTCGCCCTGATCAAAGTGCCGGCGCACCTGCACGAGCTGCTGGATGCCAGCGACCTGAAATCGTCGGATATCGACGCCTTCTGTATCCACCAGGGCAGTGCGGCGATTGTCGACGCCGTGGCGCGACGCTTTGAAGAGCAACACCCGGAGAAGTTCGTCAAGGACATGCTGGAAACCGGCAATACGGTGTCCTCCAGCGTTCCGCTGCTGCTGCAGAAGCACATGCTCGATGGCAACTGGAAGCGCGTGGCGATCAGTGGTTTTGGCGTGGGCCTGTCGTGGGGCTCGGCCATCCTGTACCGCGACTGATCCCCCGGTCAGCCCACAAAAGCGCCCGGCGGCCACCGCCCGGCGCTTTTTTCTGCCAAAAATAAACTTCTGCCTAACGCAGCCCGTTGTAGGAGCGGGTTCACCCGCGAAGAAGGCTGCTCGGTCTATGGCACCGGCTTAGCCGGTGTTCGCGGGTGAACCCGCTCCTACAGACGGGATGAGGCATTCAGCCCAGTTCGAACAGTTTTTGACGCCAATAAACCGCCCTTAACCCCTTGATTTATCAGGGCTGGCCCCATGCCAGTATTTTTTTTTTGAAAAAGCCCTCAAGCAACCCGCGCACCCGACGATAACCATTACGAAGGTTCTCTAGGCCAATCCGGCGGTTGCCAAGGCCGGAAGCCGCAGTACCCATCCAACGAGGATTTCGTCATGGCTTTAACTGTAAACACCAACATTGCGTCGATCACCACCCAGGGCAACCTGACCAAGGCGAGCAACGCTCAGACCACTTCGATGCAGCGTCTGTCCTCGGGTCTGCGCATCAACAGCGCTAAAGACGACGCTGCCGGCCTGCAGATCGCCAACCGTCTGACCAGCCAGATCAATGGCCTGGGCCAGGCTGTGAAGAACGCCAACGACGGTATCTCGATCGCTCAGACCGCTGAAGGTGCAATGCAGGCCTCGACCGACATCCTGCAGAAAATGCGTACCCTGGCTCTGTCCTCGGCTACTGGCTCGCTGAGCGCCGACGACCGTAAGTCGAACAACGACGAATACCAGGCTCTGACCGCTGAGCTGAACCGTATCTCGGATACCACCACCTTCGGTGGCCAGAAGCTGCTGGACGGTTCGTACGGCACCAAGGCCATTCAGGTCGGCGCAAATGCCAACGAAACCATCAACCTGACTCTGGACAACGTTTCGGCCAAGAGCATTGGCTCGCAGCAAGTCAAGAGCGTCGGCATCACTCCAGATGCAACCGGCATTGCAGGTGGCGCTGTCACCATCACCGGTAACGGCCAGAGCACTGACGTCACGCTCGCTGCTGGTGCTTCCGCCAAGGAAATCGCCAAGACCCTGAACGGCGCAGTAGGTGGCCTGACCGCTACCGCAAGCACCGAAGTCGAGTTCACCATCGACGAAGCGGCTATCGCCGGTGCCACCCCAGCATCCGCCAACTTCAAACTCGAAGTCGGCGGTCAGACTGTCGACTTCGTGGGTGTCACCGACACCGCCGGTCTTGCTGACCAGCTGAAGTCCAACGCTGCCAAGCTGGGTATCAGCGTCAACTATGACGAGACCAAGGGCACTCTGTCGGTCAAGTCCGATACCGGTGAAAACCTCAAGTTCACTGCTGCCGACCCTGGTGCCGTTGCAGGTATCCAAGTTGCCGCCAAAGACGGTTCGGGCAAACTTGGTACTGCCGCCGCGTTGGACGCAGCCACTCTGGTCGTCACTGGCGCGGTGAACCTGGACTCCGCCAAGGGCTACTCGCTGACCGGCGCTGGCGTTGAAGACCTGTTCGCGGGTACTGGTGTCACCGCTGTGACTTCGGCCAAGACCTCTATCGCCGAAACCGACGTGACCGACGCCACCAACGCCCAGAACGCTCTGGCTGTTATCGACAAGGCGATCGGCTCCATCGACAGCGTCCGTTCGGGCCTGGGTGCTACCCAGAACCGTCTGCAAACCACCGTCGACAACCTGCAGAACATCCAGAAGAACTCCACCGCTGCCCGTTCCACCGTGCAGGACGTGGACTTCGCTTCGGAAACTGCCGAGCTGACCAAGCAGCAGACTCTGCAGCAGGCTTCGACCGCGATCCTGTCGCAGGCTAACCAGCTGCCATCGTCGGTCCTGAAACTGCTTCAGTAATTCAGGCGCTTGAGTGAAGGGTGAAAGGGTGCGTTTACGTGCCCTTTCACCCTTTTTGACATGAGGAGTTCGAAACATGGACATGAGTGTCAAGCTGAACCAGGTGTACCCGACCGTGTTGCCCCATCCGCCAGGAGCTGATCGCGAGCGGGACCCGGCTATGCCTGCCAAGGTGCAGGAAGCCGCTGCCTCCGATAATCAGCCGCACTCGCGCGAGGACCTGGAAAAAGCGGTTGGCGAAATTCGTGATTTCGTCCAGTCGAGCCAGCGCCAGCTGGACTTTTCCATTGACGATTCCACGGGCCGGATTGTAGTCAAGGTGATTGCTACCCAGTCCGGTGAGGTGATCCGGCAACTTCCGTCGGAAGCTGCACTGAAATTGGCGCAGAGCCTCAGTGAAGCCAGCAGCCTGCTGTTCGACGGTCAGGCATAGGCTGGCATGATTTTTGTTGTTGTCGATTATTTGATGGATTTATCCGCCAAGGATCCGGCAGCTACTGAACAAGGAGAGCAATGATGGCAGGTACAACAGTCAGCGGTATTGGCTCGGGCATCGATACCCAGGCGATCGTCGAATCTCTGGTGGCCGCGCAGAAGGCGCCGAAACAGGCGCAGATCAATACCCAAACACTGAAGGCAACCACCACGTTGTCCTCTATTGGCAAGATCCAGGCGGCTCTCGATGCGTTCCGTGGCGCCTTGACCAACATGACTGATTCCAACAGCTTTGGTGGCCTGAGCCTTAAGTCTTCGGATGAAAAGGTCGCGACCGTCACCATGGGGACTGGGGCGGCAAACGGGTCGTTCAAGCTGATCGTCGACAAGTTGGCGACCGCGTCAAAAGTTTCGACCAAAGTGTATGCAGATGGCGCGGGATCGGTAGTCAATAGCGGCAGTACGCCAACTACCCTGACCATCAGTCAGGACGGCAAGGACTTCGATCTGAGTGTTCCCGCCGGCGCCACGTTGCAGCAGGTACGCGACAGCATCAATAGCCAGTTCGGTGTAGCGGGCCTTAGTGCCAACGTGCTGACGGATGCCAATGGTTCTCGCCTGATCGTCACCTCGACGAAAATGGGTGAGGGCTCTGACATTACCCTTTCCGGTAACTCGGGCATCGATACCGGTTATACCGTTGTCGATGAGCCGACGGACGCCGAGTACACCCTTGACGGCATTGCCATGAAGTCCAAGACCAATGACATCACCGATGCTGTCAGTGGTCTCAATATTAAGCTGGTGGGTGTTTCACCGATAAACGCTACCAGTGGTGAGCCTACGGCGACCATCCTCTCGCTGACTACCAGTTCCACAACGTTGAAGTCGGGCCTCAAAGGTTTCATCGATACCTACAATGCCTTGCTCGCCGTGATGAATGAGGAAACCAAGGTCACCAAGAACGCCAATGGCACCATGACGGCCGCGGCGCTGACGGGTGATGCCACGATGCGCACGTTGATGACCTCCATTCGTGAGGAGCTCAATGCGGTATCGGGCAACGGAACCTTGAAATCGCTCGCTGCCTTTGGTGTCAGTTCGTCCCAGGATGGCGGTGCGCTGAGCCTGGACGACAAGAAGTGGGACAAGGTTGCCTCCACCAACGCGGCGGACCTGACCAGCATTTTCAATGGCAAGGATGGCCTGCTGGCGCGCCTGCAAAAAGTCACCGAGCCATTCGCCAAGGCCGCAACCGGCACCCTGGCCGAGCGCTCCAAGGTCCTGAGCGAAAGCCTGACCAAGCTCACGGCCGAGCAGGAAACCCTGGACGCCCGCATGGAAGCCCTGCAGAAGAGCCTGCAGGACAAGTACAACAACATGGATACCCTGGTCACTCAGTTGCGTCAGCAGCAGAACTCGGTGCTCAGCACCCTCAACGCACTGAACAAGGCGAACAGCGACGATTGATCCGTGAACCTTGCATGAAGTCCGTGCAAGATGCCGGACTTCATGTCATCGGCCGGTAAAGTTTTTCGCCACCTGCCCGATACAAGGAATATCTCCCCCTTAAGCCTGCCCGTCACGAGGTCGCAAGATGAATCCCATGAGAGCCCTTCGTCAGTACCAGAAGGTCAATTCCCATGCCCAGATTTCCGAAGCCACGCCCCATCGCCTGGTGCAGATGCTGATGGAAGGCGGCCTCGATCGCATGGCGCAGGCCAAGGGGGCGATGGCGCGTGGCGACATTGCGGAGAAGGGCCTGATGCTGGGCAAGGCGATCGATATCATCATCGGCTTGCGCGATGGCTTGTCGCCTGAAAAAAGCGAAAACCCAGAGTACGTCGAAAAGCTCGACGCCCTCTATGTCTACATGACCAATCGCCTGATGCAGGCCAATGTGGACAACGATGCCAGCATTATCGACGAAGTTGCCCAGCTGCTGATTACCGTGAAAAGTGGCTGGGACGGCATTGCCGACGCCCAGCCTGCCAGCTGATGGCAAGGAGATTACCGTGACCGCACTGCAACGCCTCGATGACACCTGCGATGCCCTGATCGGGGCCTTGGGTGAGCGTGACTGGGAAGCCATTGCCAAGCTGGATGTGGCGTGCCGCGCGTGCATCGACGAGGTGCTGGAAACCCATGCGATGGATCAGGCGTTGCTGCGCGAGAAGCTGGAAGGGGTGCTGCGGCTCTACCGCAATTTGATCGATGTCACAACCGGTGAACGCCAGGCAATTGCCGAAGAGATGATGCAGATCAATCAAGCGAAAAATGCATCGAAGGTTTACCATCTCTTCAGTTAAGATGCGCACGACTTAACAAAAGGCGCCATAAATTTGACTGTGTGGGCCTTTTTGACTTTACTAGTGGCTGTTTTCGAATTTCAGACGTCCGAACACTGACCATTCAGTCGGAATGATGTCGAGCACGCCCCCGCAGGGCGCCGATATGACTAGGGAAGTTGCTATTGCATGTGGCGTGAAACCAAGATTCTGCTGATCGATGACGACAGCGCGCGCCGCCGCGACCTTGCGGTGGTGCTGAACTTCCTCGGCGAAGAAAACCTCGCGTGTGCCAGCCATGACTGGCAGCAGGCGGTCGAGCCATTGTCTTCGAGCCGCGAAGTGCTGTGCGTGCTCATCGGCACCGTAAATGCTCCGGGCAATCTGCTTGGGTTGCTTAAGACAGTGGCTACCTGGGATGAGTTCCTTCCGGTTCTGCTTTTAGGTGAAATTTCTTCTGCCGAGCTGCCGGAAGACCTTCGCCGCCGGGTGCTTTCCAACCTGGAACTGCCGCCAAGCTACAGCCAGCTGCTGGACTCGCTGCACCGTGCCCAGGTCTACCGCGAAATGTATGACCAGGCGCGTGAGCGCGGTCGCCAGCGCGAGCCCAATCTGTTCCGCAGCCTGGTTGGCACCAGTCGTGCCATTCAGCACGTGCGGCAAATGATGCAGCAAGTGGCGGATACCGACGCCAGCGTGCTCATCCTGGGTGAGTCGGGCACCGGTAAGGAAGTGGTGGCGCGCAACCTGCACTACCATTCCAAGCGCCGCGAAGCGCCATTCGTGCCGGTCAACTGTGGCGCGATCCCGGCCGAGCTGCTGGAAAGCGAACTGTTCGGCCACGAGAAGGGCGCCTTTACCGGGGCCATCACCAGCCGTGCCGGGCGTTTCGAGCTGGCCAACGGTGGTACTCTGTTCCTCGATGAAATCGGCGACATGCCGTTGCCGATGCAGGTCAAGCTGCTGCGTGTACTGCAGGAGCGTACCTTCGAGCGCGTGGGTAGCAACAAGACCCAGAGCATCGACGTGCGCATCATCGCTGCGACGCACAAAAACCTCGAAAACATGATCGAGGACGGTACCTTTCGCGAAGACCTGTACTACCGCCTGAACGTGTTCCCTATCGAGATGGCACCGCTGCGTGAGCGGGTGGAAGACATCCCGTTGCTGATGAACGAGCTGATTTCGCGCATGGAGCACGAGAAGCGCGGTTCCATTCGCTTCAATTCCGCCTCGATCATGTCGCTGTGTCGTCACGGCTGGCCGGGCAACGTGCGCGAGCTGGCCAACCTGGTCGAGCGCATGGCGATCATGCACCCGTACGGGGTCATTGGCGTGTCGGAACTGCCGAAGAAATTCCGCTATGTCGATGACGAAGACGAGCAGATGGTCGACAGCCTGCGCAGCGACCTTGAAGAGCGCGTGGCGATCAATGGCCATACACCAAACTTCAGCAACCACGCCATGCTGCCGCCCGAAGGCCTGGACCTCAAGGACTACCTGGGTAGCCTGGAGCAGGGCCTGATCCAGCAGGCGCTGGACGATGCCAACGGTATCGTTGCGCGCGCGGCTGAACGTTTGCGTATTCGCCGTACCACCCTGGTCGAGAAGATGCGCAAGTACGGCATGAGCCGCCAGGGCGGCGAGGAACAGGCGGAAGATTGAAGCCTGGCGGTTGCCTATGCCGGCCTCTTCGCGGGCAAGCCCGCTCCCACAGGGATATCACCGAATTGAAGATGTGTATCGATCCTGTGGGAGCGGGCGTGCCCGCGAAGAGGCCGGCACAAATCCCTATCTCCGGCACGGCTATTGCTACACCGCTGGCAACACACCGTTTTTATGACGGTCAGCCACGCGAGAGAGCACGATGCCCCAGGCCGCCCACGTATCCCGAGCCCCCGATCAGCAGGGGCAAACCCCGGTCGCGCAGGACAGCGGCCAGGGTATCGCGCAAGCCTTTGCCCTGTTCAATCAGGTGTCCAGCCAGCTGAGCCAGTCCTACAGCCTGCTCGAAGCCCGGGTCAGTGAGCTCAAAGGTGAGCTGGCCGTGGTCAGCGCCCAGCGCATCGACGAACTGAGCGAAAAGGAGCGCCTGGCCAACCGCCTGCAGAACCTGCTGGACTTGCTGCCCGGTGGGGTGATCGTGATCGACGGCCAGGGCCTGGTGCGCGAAGCCAACCCGGCCGCCTGCGAGTTGCTCGGCGATCCTCTGATCGGCCAATTGTGGCGCCAGGTGATCGCCCGTAGCTTTGCCCCGCGCAAGGACGACGGCCACGAAGTCTCGCTGCGCGACGGCCGCCGCCTGTCGATTGCCACCCGCTCGCTGGATGCCGAGCCTGGCCAGTTGGTGCTGCTCAACGACCTGACTGAAACCCGTCGCCTCCAGGATCAACTGGCTCGCCATGAGCGGCTGTCGTCCTTGGGGCGCATGGTTGCCTCGCTGGCCCATCAGATTCGCACGCCGCTGTCGGCAGCCATGCTGTATGCCAGCCACCTGGCCGATAGCGAGCAAGCACTGAGCGCGGAAACCCGCCAGCGCTTCGCCGCGACCTTGAAGGAGCGCCTGCACGAGCTGGAACACCAGGTGCGCGACATGCTGGTGTTTGCCCGTGGCGAGTTGCCACTGGGGGATCGGGTGACCCCGAAAGCGCTGTTCCAGGCCCTGCAACAGGCGGCCCAGGCACATGTGCAAGGGCATGCCGTGCGCTGGCAGTGCGACAGTCATCTGGGCGAGTTGCTGTGCAACCGCGACACCCTGGTCGGCGCCTTGCTCAACCTGATTGAAAATGCCCTGCAGGCCAGCGATGGCCCGGCACGGCTGAAGGTGCACCTGTACCGCCGCGAACGTAGCTTGCACCTCTGCGTCAGCGATGCCGGCAGTGGCATCGATGCAGGCTTGCTTGGCCGTTTGGGCGAGCCGTTCCTCACCACCAAGGCCACCGGTACCGGCCTGGGCCTGGCCGTGGTCAAGGCAGTGGTGCGCGCGCATCAGGGCACGATCAACCTGCGCTCGAAAGTCGGCCGTGGTACCTGCGTGCGGGTAGAACTGCCGTTGATCGACGGGCAATTGGCGGAGGGGGTGTAATGGCAATCAAGGTGCTGCTGGTCGAGGATGACCGCGTATTGCGCCAGGCGCTGGGCGATACCCTGGAAATCGGCGGGTTCGCCTATCAGGCGGTGGGCAGTGCCGAAGAAGCGCTGGAGGCCGTACTGGATGACGCGTTCAGCCTGGTAGTCAGTGACGTCAACATGCCCGGTATGGACGGGCACCAGTTGCTCAGCCAGCTGCGCCGCCAGCAGCCGCAGTTGCCGGTGCTGTTGATGACGGCGCATGCTGCTGTCGAGCGTGCGGTCGAGGCCATGCGTCAAGGCGCCGCCGACTACCTGGTCAAGCCGTTCGAGCCCAAGGCGCTGCTCAGCCTCGTGGAGCGGCATGCCGCCGGGCGGGTCACCGGCGAAGAAGGGCCGGTGGCTTGCGAGCCGGCCAGTCGCCAGTTGCTGGAGCTGGCGGCCCGTGTGGCGCGCAGTGACTCGACCGTGCTGATTTCCGGCGAGTCCGGTACTGGCAAGGAAGTGCTGGCGCGCTACATTCACCAGCAATCGCCGCGTGCGGCGCAGCCCTTCGTGGCGATCAATTGCGCGGCGATCCCCGACAACATGCTCGAGGCCACCCTGTTCGGCCACGAGAAGGGCGCCTTCACCGGCGCTATCGCGGCTCAGGCTGGCAAGTTCGAGCAGGCCGAAGGCGGCACCCTGCTGCTGGACGAAATCTCGGAAATGCCCATGGCCTTGCAGGCCAAGCTGCTGCGTGTGCTGCAGGAGCGCGAGGTGGAGCGGGTAGGCGGGCGCAAGCCGATCAGCCTGGATATTCGGGTGCTGGCCACCACCAACCGCGACCTGGCCGGCGAAGTGGCGGCCGGGCGCTTCCGCGAAGACTTGTACTACCGCCTGTCGGTGTTCCCGCTGGCCTGGCGCCCGCTGCGTGAGCGGCCGGGCGATATCCTGCAACTGGCTGAGCGCCTGCTGGCGCGCCATGTGGCCAAGATGAAGCATGCCCCGGTGCGTCTCTCGCCAGCGGCTCGGGCCTGCCTGCAGGCATATGCCTGGCCGGGCAACGTGCGCGAGCTGGACAACGCACTGCAGCGGGCGTTGATTCTGCAGCAGGGGGGCGTGATCGAGGCGGCGGATTTTTGTCTGGCAGGCGCCATTCCATTGTCGGCTGGCACCGAGCCATCTCTTGAGGTGGTTGCTGATGCTGGCGGCTTGGGGGATGACATGCGTCGCCACGAGTACCAGATGATCATCGACACCCTGCGCGCCGAACGCGGCCGCCGCAAAGAGGCGGCCGAACGCCTGGGCATCAGCCCGCGCACGTTGCGCTACAAGCTGGCACAGATGCGCGATGCCGGGTTTGACGTCGAGGCCAGCCTGTTCGGCTGACAGGCAAATCATCTGCAACTGGCGCGGACCTCTGTGGGAGCGGCCTTGCGTCGCGATAGGGGCGCAAGGCCGCTCCCACAGGAATTGTGTGATCCCTGGGAAATGAGTCGCGAAGGCTGGCACCTTTGTTGCTTTAGGTAGGTCATTCGCCGCATGACTGTCAAAAAAATGCGGCCGCAGGAGAGAGAAGGGTCATGAGCCAAGGTGTTGAATTCAATCGTCTGATGTTGGACATGCGGGCCATGCAGGCCGATGCCATGTCGCTGCCCAAGGCAACCGTTGCCCCAGAGCTGGCGCCGGGGCAAAGTACCTTCGCCGACATGCTCGGCCAGGCCATCGGCAAGGTGCATGAGACGCAGCAGGCCTCGACCCAGCTGGCCAACGCGTTCGAAATCGGCAAGAGCGGCGTCGACCTGACTGACGTGATGATCGCTTCGCAAAAGGCCAGCGTGTCGATGCAAGCCATGACCCAGGTACGCAACAAGCTGGTCCAGGCGTACCAGGACATCATGCAGATGCCGGTTTGAGGACGGATGTAACCCATGGCTGAAGCAGTCGTCGAAAACGCCCCCGCCAAAGCTGGCTCGCCAGCGGCCAAGCCGCCGCTGTTTGGCATGGCGTTTCTGGAAAACATCTCGCAGATGCCCATGCTGCGCCAGATCGGCCTCATGGTCGGCCTGGCGGCCAGCGTGGCCATCGGCTTTGCCGTGGTGCTGTGGTCGCAACAACCCGATTACCGTCCGTTGTACGGCAGCCTGTCGGGCATGGACACCAAGCAGGTCATGGACACCCTGGCCGCTGCTGACATCTCCTATAACGTGGAGCCCAACTCGGGGGCCCTGCTGGTCAAGGCCGACGACCTCTCCCGTGCGCGCCTGAAACTGGCAGCCGCCGGCGTGGCGCCGAGCGACGGCAATGTCGGCTTCGAGCTGCTCGACAAGGAGCAGGGCCTGGGCACCAGCCAGTTCATGGAAACCACTCGCTACCGCCGCAGCCTGGAAGGCGAACTGGCCCGTACCGTTTCCAGCCTCAACAACGTCAAGGCCGCGCGTGTGCACCTGGCCATCCCGAAAAGTTCGGTGTTCGTGCGTGATGAACGCAAGCCCAGCGCCTCGGTACTGGTCGAGCTGTACCCAGGCCGCGCACTGGAAGCCGGGCAGGTGATGGCCATCGTCAACCTGGTCGCCACCAGCGTGCCGGAACTGGACAAGTCCCAGGTCACCGTCGTCGACCAGAAGGGCAACCTGCTGTCCGATCAGATTCAGGATTCCGCGCTGACCCAGGCTGGCAAGCAGTTCGACTACAGTCGCCGGGTGGAAAGCATGCTTACCCAGCGCGTGCACAATATCCTGCAGCCGGTGCTGGGCAACGACCGCTACAAGGCCGAAGTGTCCGCCGACCTCGACTTCAGCGCGGTCGAGTCCACCTCCGAACAGTTCAACCCCGATCAGCCGGCGTTGCGCAGCGAGCAGTCAGTCGACGAACAGCGTGCCAGCAGCCAAGGCCCGCAAGGCGTGCCTGGCGCGCTGAGCAACCAGCCGCCAGGCGCCGCTTCGGCACCGCAGACCACCGGTGGCGCGGCTACCCCGGCTGCTGCCATTCAGCCTGGCCAACCGCTGGTGGATGCCAACGGCCAGCAGATCATGGACCCGGCCACCGGCCAGCCGATGCTCGCGCCGTACCCATCAGACAAACGTCAGCAAAGCACCAAGAACTTCGAGCTGGACCGTTCCATCAGCCACACTCGCCAGCAGCAGGGGCGCATGACCCGTCTGTCGGTAGCGGTGGTGGTGGACGACCAGGTCAAGATCGACCCGGCCACTGGCGATACCACACGTGCGCCATGGGGCGCCGAGGACCTGGCGCGCTTTACCCGCCTGGTGCAGGACGCAGTCGGCTTCGATGCCAGCCGTGGCGACAGCGTGACGGTGATCAACGTGCCGTTCGCCGCCGACCGTGGCGAGGAAATCGCCGACATCGCCTTCTACCAGCAGCCCTGGTTCTGGGATATCGTCAAGCAAGTGCTGGGCGTGGTGTTCATCCTGGTGCTGGTGTTCGGCGTGCTGCGGCCAGTGCTGAACAACATTACCGGGGGCGGCAAGCAGGCTGCCCCGGATAGCGACATGGAGCTGGGCGGCATGATGGGTCTGGATGGCGAACTGGCCAACGACCGCGTCAGCCTGGGTGGCCCGACAAGCATTCTGCTGCCTAGCCCGAGCGAGGGTTACGAGGCACAGCTCAACGCAATCAAAGGCCTGGTGGCCGAAGACCCGGGCCGTGTGGCCCAGGTCGTGAAAGACTGGATCAACGCCGATGAGTGATAACCGAGCCGTTACCGCCAAGCTGAGCCGCGTCGACAAGGCGGCGATCCTCCTGCTCTCGCTGGGCGAGACCGATGCGGCCCAGGTGCTGCGGCACATGGGCCCGAAGGAAGTGCAGCGGGTAGGTGTGGCCATGGCGCAGATGGGCAATGTGCACCGTGACCAGGTCGAACAGGTGATGAGCGAGTTTGTCGACATCGTTGGCGACCAGACCAGCCTGGGTGTCGGGTCTGATGCGTACATCCGCAAGATGCTCAACCAGGCCCTGGGCGAGGACAAGGCCAATGGCCTGGTCGACCGCATCCTGCTCGGCGGCAATACCAGCGGCCTGGACAGCCTCAAGTGGATGGAGCCGCGTGCCGTGGCCGACGTGATCCGCTACGAGCACCCGCAGATCCAGGCCATCGTGGTCGCCTACCTCGACCCGGACCAGGCCGGTGAAGTGCTGAGCAACTTCGACCACAAGGTGCGCCTGGATATCGTCCTGCGCGTGTCATCGCTGAACACCGTGCAGCCGGCGGCGCTGAAGGAGCTGAACCAGATCCTCGAGAAGCAGTTCTCGGGCAACTCCAACGCCGCGCGCACCACCCTGGGTGGTATCAAGCGTGCTGCCGACATCATGAACTTCCTCGACAGCTCGGTGGAAGGCGCACTGATGGACGCGATCCGCGAAATCGACAGCGACCTGTCGGAGCAGATCGAAGACTTGATGTTTGTCTTCAACAACCTGGCCGACGTCGACGACCGAGGCATCCAGGCGCTGTTGCGCGAGGTGTCCTCCGACGTGTTGGTGGTGTCGCTCAAGGGCGCCGACGAGCGGGTCAAGGACAAGATCTTCAAGAACATGTCCAAACGTGCTTCGGAACTGCTGCGTGACGATCTGGAGGCCAAAGGGCCGGTACGGGTCAGCGACGTGGAAACCGCGCAGAAAGAAATCCTCACCATTGCCCGGCGCATGGCCGAGGCCGGCGAGATCGTGCTCGGCGGCAAGGGCGCCGAGGAAATGATCTAAGGTATTCGCGACCCCATAGCCGACGCCGCCTTTTGTAGGCGCGGGTTTACCCGCGAAGGCGTCGGTCCTGGCAATCGAGGTTGTCGCTGCCGACGCATTCGCGGGTGAACCCGCTCCTGCAAGGGACCGTATCGGCCGAACATGGTTTGAGAACATGACAGCATGCCCACCAAAGAACACCACCCCAGCGACCTGATCCGCGCCCGCGACCTCGAGGGCGTGGACGTGTGGACGTTGCCCAGCTTCGACCCGGAACCGGAGCCTGCGCCCGAGCCGGAACCGGAGCCCGAGGTCATCGAGGAAGAAATCGAGGAAGTGCCGCTGGAAGAAGTCCAGCCACTGACCCTGGAAGAGCTCGAAGCCATCCGCCAGGAGGCCTACAACGAGGGTTTCGCCACCGGTGAGCGCGAGGGCTTCCACAGCACCCAGCTCAAGGTCCGGCAGGAGGCTGAAGAGGCCCTGAAGGCCAAGCTGGACAGCCTCGAGCGGCTGATGGCCAACCTGATGGAGCCGATTGCCGAGCAGGACACGCAGATCGAGAAAAGCCTGGTACATCTGATCGCGCACATGACTCGCCAGGTGATCGGCCGCGAGCTGCGCAACGATTCCAGCCAGATCACTCAGGTGCTGCGCGAAGCGCTCAAGCTGCTGCCCATGGGCGCGGACAATATCCGCATCCACCTCAATCCGCAGGATTTCGAGCTGGCCAAAGCCCTGCGCGAACGCCATGAGGAGAACTGGCGGCTGCTGGAAGACAGTGCGCTGCTGCCGGGTGGTTGCCGCATCGAGACGGCCCACAGCCGCATCGATGCCACCATGGAAACGCGTATCGAAAAAGCGGTGGCGCAGCTGTTCGACCAGTTGCATGACCAATCCCTGCACCCGGCGGCGCCAGACATGTCGACAGACCTGGATGCGCCGGTCGAGCGTACCGTGGACAGCCCAGATGCACCTTGAGCGCACCAGCTTCGGCAAGCGCCTGGGCACTTACGCTGAGGCCATCGCGCTGCCGGCCCAGCCCATCGTCGAAGGCCGCTTGCTGCGTATGGTCGGTCTCACCCTGGAAGCCGAAGGCCTGCGCGCTGCAGTGGGCAGCCGTTGCCTGGTGATCAACGACGACAGTTATCACCCGGTGCAGGTCGAGGCCGAAGTCATGGGCTTTGCCGGGCCCAAGGTGTTTCTGATGCCGGTGGGCAGCATCGTCGGCATCGCTCCGGGGGCCCGGGTAGTGCCGTTGGATGACGGTGGCCGCCTGCCCATGGGCATGAGTATGCTGGGGCGGGTGCTCGACGGCGCCGGCCGCGCGCTGGATGGCAAGGGCGGGATGAAGGCCGAGGACTGGGTGCCGATGGACGGCCCGGTGATCAACCCGCTCAACCGCGACCCTATCAGCAAGCCGCTGGATGTGGGTATTCGCAGTATCAACGGCCTGCTTACCGTCGGCCGTGGCCAGCGGCTAGGCCTGTTTGCCGGTACCGGGGTGGGTAAATCGGTGTTGCTGGGCATGATGACCCGCTTCACCGAAGCCGAAATCATCGTGGTCGGCCTGATCGGTGAGCGGGGGCGCGAGGTGAAGGAGTTCATCGAGCATATCCTCGGTGAAGAGGGCCTCAAGCGCTCGGTGGTGGTGGCTTCGCCGGCCGACGATGCGCCACTGATGCGCCTGCGTGCCGCCATGTATTGCACACGCATTGCCGAGTACTTCCGCGACAAAGGCAAGAATGTGCTGTTGCTGATGGACTCGTTGACCCGTTTCGCCCAGGCCCAGCGGGAAATTGCCCTGGCCATCGGCGAGCCGCCGGCCACCCGTGGTTACCCGCCCTCGGTGTTTGCCAAGTTGCCAAAACTGGTCGAGCGGGCAGGCAATGGCGAACCTGGCGGTGGTTCGATCACTGCGTTCTATACCGTACTGTCCGAAGGCGACGACCAGCAAGACCCGATCGCCGACTCGGCGCGGGGCGTGCTAGACGGCCACTTTGTGCTGTCGCGTCGGCTGGCTGAGGAAGGCCATTACCCGGCCATCGACATCGAAGCGTCGATCAGTCGGGTCATGCCCCAAGTGGTCGATGCCGACCACTTGCGCCAGGCGCAGAAGTTCAAGCAACTGTGGTCGCGTCTGTCGCAAAGCCGCGACCTGATCAGCGTGGGTGCCTATGTGGCCGGCGGTGATCCGGAGACCGACCTGGCCATTGCCTTGCAATCGAAGCTGGTGGAGTTCCTGCGCCAGGGCCTGCGCGAGAACGTGGGTATGGCGCAGAGCCGCGAACAGCTGGGGGCGATTTTCACGCCCCCGGCAGGTTGATAAGCCATGGCGCAGCCTGGGCGTGCCGCTCGCCTGGCGCCGGTGGTGGACATGGCCGAAGAGGCCGAGCGCAAGGCGGCTCAGCGCCTTGGCCACTTTCAGCAGCAGGTGGCCACGGCCCAGGCCAAGCTGGCTGAGCTGGAGCGCTTTCGCGAGGATTACCAGCTGCAGTGGATCAACCGCGGCGGGCAAGGGGTCAATGGCAGTTGGCTGGTCAATTACCAGCGTTTTCTCGGGCAGCTGGAAACGGCCATGACCCAGCAGCGCCAGAGCCTGGTCTGGCACCAGAACAACCTCAATAACGCGCGTGGTACCTGGCAGCAGGCCTATGCCCGGGTGGAGGGTTTGCGCAAGCTGGTGCAGCGCTACCAGGACGAGGCCCGGCGCGCTGAAGACAAGCGTGAGCAGCGCTTGCTGGATGAGCTGTCGCAGCGCCTGCCGCGGCAAAACCATCTATAGGTGTTCGCCCGCAGGCCTTGCAGCGGAATAATTGGCCCGAAACAAATGAGAGGTCTTGCCCGCGAATGCGGTGGCGGCTGCGACGGTGTATGACCGGGTATATTGGCTGGCAGGTCCGGCCTATTCGCGGGTGAACCCGCTCCTACCACGGTATGGGGCGACACCACCGATTGATGTAGGAGCGGGTTTACCCGCGAAGAGGCCGGTACAGGCCATCAAAGCCATGAGCCTGCATCCGCTTGCCACCCCCACCTTCGCCTGCTAAACCTTAAAGCAGTTGCATCCGCCATCATCGAAGGAATCGCTAGCATGGCAGTCGAGACTGATTTTTCGCAGGACGGGAAAAAGCTGACCATCAAGATCAAGGGGCGCTTCGATTTCGGCAAGCATCAGGAGTTTCGCGAAGCGTACGAACGCCAGCCCGGGCGGCCGGATTCGGTGGTCGTCGACCTGAAGGATACCACCTACCTCGACAGCTCCGCGCTTGGCATGCTGCTGTTGCTGCGCGACCACGCGGGCGGTGATGAGTCGGACGTGCGGGTGGTGCATGCCAGCTCCGACGTGCGCAAGATTCTCGCCATCTCCAATTTCGAAAAACTCTTCGATATCAGTTGAGCGCCGACATGCCGGCCGAACAGGCGTTGACCGTGCTGGTCGCCGAAGACAGTGCTGTCGATCGCCTGCTGCTTTCGCAGATCGTGCGCCGCCAGGGGCATCAGGTATTCACTGCGGAGAACGGCGAGCAAGCGGTAGCGCTGTTCATCGAACGGCGCCCTCAACTGGTGCTGCTGGACGCCCTGATGCCGGTCATGGATGGCTTCGAGGCGGCGCGGCAGATCAAGGCATTGGCTGGCGAGGCGCTGGTGCCGATCATTTTCCTGACTTCGCTGAATGAAGAGGAAGGCCTGGTGCGTTGCCTTGAGGCGGGGGGCGATGATTTCATGGCCAAGCCCTACAGCGCGGTGATCCTCGCTGCCAAGATCCGCGCCATGGACCGTCTGCGCCGGTTACAGGCTACCGTGCTGGCGCAGCGCGACCAGATCACACGGCATCACCATCACCTGCTTAACGAGCAGCGGGTGGCCAAGGCGGTGTTCGACAAAGTGGCCCACTCTGGATGCCTTTCTGCGCCCAACATTCGCTACCTGCAATCGCCTTACGCGCTGTTCAATGGCGACCTGATGCTGGCGGCATTTACCCCGGCCGGCGACATGCGTGTGCTGCTCGGCGATTTCACCGGTCACGGCCTGCCGGCCGCGGTCGGCACCTTGCCGATGGCTGAGGTGTTCTACGGCATGACCGCCAAGGGCCACGGCATGGCGCAGATCCTGCGCGAGATGAATGCCAAGCTCAAGCGCATCCTGCCGGTAGACATGTTCTGCTGTGCGCTGCTGCTCAACCTCAGCATGCAGCGCGGCACGGTGGAGGTGTGGAATGGCGGTATGCCCGATGGGTATCGCCTGTCGGTGGATGGCCAGGTGCTGTCGGTACTGAGTTCGCGGCACCTGCCGCTGGGCATTCTGGCCGCTGAGCGCTTCGATGACAGCACTGAGGTGTTGCCGCTGGCACCGGACGAGCGCCTGTTGCTGCTGTCGGATGGTGTGCTCGATACCGCCGACGACCAGGAACGCCTGTTTGGCGTGCAGCGCCTGCGAGCGGTACTGGCCGACAACCGCGACCCTGTGCAGTTGTTCGACGAGCTGATGCTGGCCCTGGAGCGTTTTGGGGGGCAGCCACGCGATGACATCAGCTTGTGCGACATTCGCATGTTCACTGCCGAGGAGCGGGTGTCAGCACCGATGATCTACTCTGACAGCGGTCGTTCCAGCCCGTTGGACTGGTCGCTGGGCTTCGAGGTGCGTGGCGAAAGCCTCAAGCGCTTCAACCCTGTGCCGTACCTGGTGCAGTTATTGCAAGAAATTCATGGCCTGCGCGCACGTACGGGCAACCTGCACAGTGTGCTTAGCGAGTTGTATTCCAATGCGCTGGAGCATGGTGTGCTGGGCCTGGACTCGCAGCTCAAGCGCGATGTGCAAGGCTTTACCGACTATTACCAGGAGCGCGCCCGGCGCCTGGGCTCGCTGACCGAAGGCTTTGTAAGCATCGATTTCAAGGTTGAACCGTATGGCGGCGGTGGGCGTCTGATGATCGAGGTGCGCGACAGCGGTGCCGGCTTTGACGTGCAGCGAGTGCTGGCGCGGCCTTCGCCGGATCAGGGGCTGAGCGGTCGCGGTCTGAATCTGGTGAGGCAGTTGGCCAGTGATACGCACTGGAGTGAGGGCGGGCGTTGCGCGCATGTGGAGTTCGTATGGTGAGCCGCTGGTTGGCTCGGGCATAATCTGGCTTGATCAAGGAGTGAACAAGTGACCGACATGCATATTGACCACAAGGTACTCAGTGACCTGCGTGAGGTCATGGAAGATGGCTACCTGCAGTTGGTGCAGACTTTTCTCGATGACTCGGAGCGGCGTCTTGGGCAGTTGCATGCGGCCAAAAGCGCCGAGGAGCTTGGCGCGGCGGCTCACAGTTTCAAGGGCAGCAGCAGCAACATGGGCGCTGTGGCCTTGGCCAGCCTGTGTCAACAGCTCGAAGAGCGCGCGCGGCGGCCCCCGTTGTACGGTATTGAAGACTTGATCAGCCGCATCGACATGGAGTTCGTCGTGGTGCAGCACTTTTACCGTGGTGAGCAGCAGCGTATTTCCGCAGGTTGATACGTGAGTTGGCGCGAGTCTTGCCTGTCTCTGTCTCGATGATTTTTTGTTTCTGGCGCGGAGACCGCTCGATGCCTGTCGCACCTAACCCATTGTTGCAAGCCAATGCCCTCGGCAAAACCACGCGTTCGGCCACCGTGCAGGCGGACAAGCCGCTGCAGGCGCAGGGCGACAAGGGCGATGCCTTTGGCCAGATGATGGCCAGGCAGGGCCGCGACAAGGTTGTAGGGCAGGATGACAAGGTCGCTCCGGCCAAGCCCAAGGACAAGCCTGATGCGGCAACGGGCGGCAAGAAAGACCCGGCTGGCAAGGCTGCAGTTGCCGATGACGGCAACAAGTTGCCAGAAGGCGATTCGGCCCAGGCCGATGCGGGTGTGCGCGACGCCAGCCTGGTGGCTGGTCAGGTCACCGATGCCCAGCCTGGCGCGCAACTGATCCAGGCGCAGGCCGAGGCGGTGGCGCCAGTGCTTCAGGCGGCCACGGCGCAAAGCCAGGTTGCTGCGGCATTGCCTGAAGAGCCGTCTGCCGAGGAGGCCTTCGACCCGGATGCTGACCCCCTGGCCAACTTGCCGACCCTGCGCTTGGCGCTGGAGCACAGTGCCCAGGCCAAAGGTGGCACCTCGGCACATGCCCTTGATGCTGCCCAGGCTCAGGGCGAGGAAGGGCGGGCAGCCGTCAATACCTTGGCGAATCTGGTCGAGAATGCCGATGGCGAAAGCGCCGAGTCCGGTGACAAGGCCTTTGGCGCCTTGCTTGAAGACGGCCTTAAGGACACCAAGAGTGCCAGCAGCGACACCCGCGTCGATGATTTTGCCAACCGCCTGGCCAACCTGACCCAGGCGGCCACGGCCAAGACCGCCAACGCCGTGCCGGCCAATGCGAGCCCGTTGCATCAGCCATTGCCGATGAACCAGAACGCTTGGGCCGAGGGCCTGGTCAACCGGGTCATGTACCTGTCCAGCCAGAACCTCAAGTCAGCTGATATCCAGCTGGAGCCGGCAGAACTCGGTCGCCTCGACATTCGCGTCAATGTTGCGGCGGATCAGGCCACCCAGGTTACCTTCATCAGCGGCCACGCCGGCGTACGTGATGCCCTCGACAGCCAGGTGCACCGCTTGCGCGAACTGTTTGCCCAGCAGGGGTTGGCGCAGCCGGATGTCAACGTCGCTGACCAGTCGCGCGAGCAGCAACAGCAGCAGGGGCAGGCGCAGGGCGGCAACCTGTCCGGGGTGGCGGCGCGCCGGGCCGAGCAGGGTGGGTCCGAGGCGGTCGACAGCGCCCGGCCTTTGGAGCAGCAGGTGGTTATCGGCGACAGTGCGGTCGATTACTACGCCTGATAACTGTTGGCCTGGGCTGGCTTCTTCGCGGGCACGCCCGCTTCCACAGGCATTTCGTTGATTTCGAACCCTGTGCGGTACCTGTGGGAGCGGGCGTGCCCGCGAAGAAGCCAGCACCGCAAACCTGCTGGAATCCATCCACTGCAAAATCTGGCATAACACTTGCTCAAGCCAAGCCATCCTCCCTTGAACCCCCGATGGACGACGGATTATTGGCATGGCGAAGAGCGAAGCAGTCAAAGACCCCGCCACTAAAGGCAAACTCAAGCTGATCCTGTTGGCCGTGGTAGGCCTGTTGCTGGCGATCGGCCTTTCGGTGGGCGCTACCTGGTTCATCATGCACAAGAGCGAGCCGGCTCCGGCCACCGAGGCTGCGGCCAGCAACGTCAAGCCAGCGGCGATCTACGAAGCGCTGACCCCGGCTTTCGTGGTCAACTTCAACCAGAACGGCCGTCAGCGCTACATGCAACTGAGCATCACCCTGCAGGCGCGTAACCAGGCCGACCTGGATGCGCTCAAGGTGCACATGCCGGTTATCCGCAACAACCTGGTGATGATGTTCTCCGGGCAAGGGTTCGACGCCCTGGCCAGCAGCCCGGTAGGGCAGGAGATGTTGCGCCAGAAGGCCACTGCGGTGGTCCAGGAAGTGGCGCAGAAGGAAGTCGGCAAGCCGGTCGTTGACCAGTTGCTGTTCACCAATTTCGTATTGCAGTAGGAGTCCGCAATGGCCGTACAGGACCTGCTGTCCCAGGATGAAATTGATGCCCTGTTGCACGGCGTCGACGACGGTCTGGTGCAGACCGAGAGCGCATCCGAGCCTGGCAGCATCAAAAGCTACGACCTGACCAGCCAGGATCGGATCGTACGGGGTCGCATGCCGACCCTGGAAATGATCAACGAACGCTTCGCCCGCTACACCCGTATCAGCATGTTCAACCTGCTACGCCGCTCCGCAGATGTGGCCGTGGGTGGTGTGCAGGTAATGAAGTTCGGTGAATACGTGCACTCGCTGTACGTACCCACCAGCCTCAACCTGGTCAAGATCAAGCCGCTACGCGGCACCTCGCTGTTCATCCTCGACGCCAAGCTGGTGTTCAAGCTGGTGGACAACTTCTTTGGCGGCGATGGCCGCCACGCCAAGATCGAGGGGCGCGAGTTCACCCCGACCGAACTGCGCGTGGTGCGCATGGTGCTGGACCAGTGTTTCGTCGACCTCAAGGAAGCCTGGCAGGCGATCATGCCGGTCACCTTCGAGTACATGAACTCCGAGGTCAACCCGGCCATGGCCAACATCGTCGGCCCCAGCGAGGCGGTGGTGGTGTCCACCTTCCACATCGAACTGGACGGCGGTGGTGGCGATCTGCATGTGACCATGCCGTACTCGATGATCGAGCCGGTGCGGGAAATGCTCGATGCCGGTTTCCAGTCGGATCTGGACGACCAGGACGAGCGCTGGGTCAAGGCCCTGCGCGAGGACGTGCTGGACGTGGCCGTGCCGATGAGCGCCACGGTCGCCCGGCGCCAACTGAAGTTGCGCGACATCTTGCACATGCAGCCGGGTGACGTGATTCCGGTCGAGCTGCCTGAGCACCTGGTGCTGCGCGCTAACGGGGTGCCCGCGTTCAAGGCGCGGCTGGGCTCGCACAAGGGCAACCTGGCCCTGCAGATCATCGACCCGATCGAACGCCGCTGACGGTGTGCCGGTCGCTTACAACGAATTGAATGCCTGTCGAGGAAATCATGGCTAACGAAAACGAGATCACCTCCCCAGAGGACCAGGCACTGGCCGATGAGTGGGCCGCAGCGTTGGAGGAAACCGGTTCAGCCGGCCAGGCCGACATCGATGCGCTGCTGGGCGGGGATACCGGCAGCAGCAGCGGCCCGGGCCGCCTGCCGATGGAAGAATTCGCCAGCTCGCCGAAGCCGAACGAAAATGTCAGCCTCGAAGGCCCGAATCTGGACGTGATCCTGGACATTCCGGTGAACATTTCCATGGAGGTGGGCAGCACCGAGATCAACATCCGCAACCTGCTGCAGCTCAACCAGGGCTCGGTGATCGAGCTCGACCGCCTGGCCGGCGAGCCGCTGGACGTGCTGGTCAACGGCACGCTGATCGCCCATGGCGAAGTGGTCGTGGTCAACGAAAAGTTCGGCATCCGCCTGACCGACGTGATCAGCCCCAGCGAACGTATCAAGAAGCTGCGCTGAGTGAAAGGCACGATGCGCGCCATCGCCGCAGTCGCGGCGCTGTTCGCCAGCCACGCCTGCCTGGCCGCGGCCACGCCAGCGGCCACCCCGGCGGCTCAACCGGGCAGTCTCGGCGGGCAGCTGGCGCAGATGGTCTTGGGCCTGCTGCTGGTGGTGGGCCTGATCTTCTTCCTGGCCTGGCTGCTTCGGCGCCTGCAGAGCACCGCAGTGAAGGGTGGGCAGGTGATCGAGATCGTCGGCAGCCGTGCCATCGGCCCGCGTGACCGCCTGCTGCTGGTGCAGGTAGGCAAGGAGCAGATCCTGATCGGCCATACCCCCGGCAGTATCGAGGCCCTGCACGTACTGGCCGAACCCGTGGAAGTGCCGGCAAGTGTCCGTCAGGCGACGCCGGAGTTTGCCCAGCGGCTGATGGAGCTGATGGGCAAGGACCCTAAGGACAACAAGTGATGAGCGGCGCGCTGCGTACGTTGTTGACTCTGGCGCTGCTGTTGGCTGCGCCGCTGGCTCTGGCCGCCGACCCGCTGTCGATACCGGCCATTACCCTGTCCAACACCCCGGACGGGCAGCAGGAATATTCGGTCAGTCTGCAAATCCTGCTGATCATGACCGCGCTGAGCTTCATTCCGGCGTTCGTCATCCTGATGACCAGCTTTACCCGCATCATCATCGTGTTCTCGATCCTGCGTCAGGCCCTGGGCCTGCAGCAGACACCGTCCAACCAGCTGTTGACCGGCATGGCGCTGTTCCTGACCATGTTCATCATGGCGCCGGTGTTCGATCGGGTGAACCAGGACGCGCTGCAACCGTACCTGAAGGAGCAGATGACTGCCCAGCAGGCGATCGACAAGGCTCAGGGGCCGCTCAAGGACTTCATGCTGGCGCAAACCCGGCAAAGCGACCTTGACCTGTTCATGCGCCTGTCCAAGCGTACCGACATCGCTGGCCCCGACCAGGTGCCGCTGACGATCCTGGTGCCAGCGTTTGTTACTTCCGAGCTGAAGACGGCGTTCCAGATCGGTTTCATGATCTTCATCCCGTTCCTGATCATCGACATGGTCGTGGCCAGTGTGCTGATGGCCATGGGTATGATGATGCTTTCGCCGCTGATCATCTCGCTACCGTTCAAGATCATGCTGTTCGTGCTGGTCGATGGCTGGGCGTTGATCATGGGTACCCTGGCCAGCAGTTTCGGCGGCGTCTGACGCCGTCAAGGAGAGCCGCCGATGACACCTGAAGTCGCTGTCGACCTGTTTCGTGATGCCCTGTGGCTGACCACCCTCATGGTCGCCGTGCTGGTGGTGCCGAGCCTGTTGGTGGGCCTGGTGGTGGCGATGTTCCAGGCTGCCACGCAGATCAACGAACAGACCTTGAGCTTTTTGCCGCGCCTGCTGGTGATGCTGATCACACTGATCGTCGCCGGGCCTTGGCTGGTGCAGAAGTTCATGGAGTACTTCACCACCCTTTACACCAACATCCCGCAGCTCATTGGTTGACGCGGCGATGCTGGAGCTGACCGACACGCAGATTGGCACCTGGGTCGCCACCTTCATCCTGCCGTTGTTCAGGGTGACTGCGGTGCTGATGACCATGCCGATCTTCGGTACCCGCATGTTGCCGGCGCGGATTCGCCTGTACGTCGCGGTGGCGGTAACCGTGGTAATCGTGCCGGCATTGCCGCCACTGCCCGAGTTCGACCCGTTGAGCCTGCGCGGTATGCTGCTGTGTGCCGAGCAGATCATCGTCGGCGTGCTGTTTGGCCTGGCCTTGCAGTTGCTGTTTCAGGCTTTCGTGGTGGCCGGGCAAATCGTCGCGGTACAGATGGGCATGGCGTTCGCCTCGATGGTCGACCCCGCCAATGGTGTCAACGTCACGGTAATCAGCCAGTTCATGACCATGCTGGTGAGTGTGCTGTTCCTGTTGATGAACGGCCACCTGGTGGTGTTCGAGGTGCTGACCGAAAGTTTTACCACCCTGCCGGTGGGGAGTGCGCTGGTGGTCAACCACTTCTGGGAGCTGGCCGGGCGCATGGGCTGGGTGTTCGGTGCCGGCCTGCTGTTGATTCTGCCGGTGATCGCTGCGCTGCTGGTGGTGAACATCGCCTTTGGCGTAATGACCCGCGCTGCGCCGCAGCTGAACATTTTTTCTATCGGCTTCCCGCTGACCTTGGTCATGGGCATGTTCATCTTCTGGGTCGGCCTGGCCGATGTCCTGTCCCACTATCAGGCATTGGCCAGCGAAACGCTGCAATGGCTGCGTGAACTGGCGAGGGCGCGCTGAGCATGGCAGAAAGCGAGAGCGGGCAGGACAAGACAGAAGAACCCACCGAAAAGCGCAAGCGCGACGCCCGCGAGAAGGGCGAGGTCGCCCGCTCCAAGGAGCTGAACACGGTGGCGGTGACCCTGGCGGGCGCCGGTGGCCTGCTGGCGTTCGGTGGCCACGTGGCCGAGACGTTGCTGGCGTTGATGCGCATGAACTTCAGTTTGACCCGCGACATCATCGTCGATGAGCGGGCCATGGGCGCCTTCCTGCTGGCCTCGGGCAAGATGGCCATCTGGGCGGTGCAGCCGGTGCTGATCCTGCTGTTCGTGATTTCCTTCGTGGCGCCCATCGCGCTCAGCGGTTTCCTGTTCTCGGGCAGCTTGCTGCAGCCAAAATTCAGCCGCATGAACCCGCTGTCGGGGATCAAGCGCATGTTCTCGATGAATGCCTTGACTGAACTGCTCAAGGCGCTGGCCAAGTTCTTCGTGATTCTGGTGGTGGCGGTGCTGGTGCTGTCCAGCGACCGCCAGGCCTTGCTGTCGATTGCCAATGAGCCGCTGGAGCAGGCGATCATCCACAGCTTGCAGGTGGTGGGCTGGAGTGCCTTGTGGATGTCAGCCGGGCTGTTGCTGATTGCCGCAGCAGATGTGCCGTTCCAGCTGTACCAGACGCACAAGAAAATGAAGATGACCAAGCAGGAAGTGCGCGACGAGTACAAGGACAGCGAGGGCAAGCCCGAAGTCAAGCAGCGTATTCGCCAGCTGCAGCGCGAGGTGTCGCAGCGGCGCATGATGGCGGCGGTGCCGGATGCCGACGTGATCATCACCAACCCGACGCATTATGCGGTGGCGTTGCAGTACGACCCGGAGAAGGGCGGTGCGGCGCCGTTGCTGCTGGCCAAGGGTAGCGATTTCATGGCGTTGAAAATTCGTGAAATTGGCGTAGAGCACAACATCCAGATCCTCGAATCGCCGGCGCTGGCGCGGGCGATTTATTACTCCACCGAACTCGAGCAGGAAATCCCCGCGGGCTTGTACCTGGCGGTGGCCCAGGTGTTGGCGTATGTGTTCCAGATCCGGCAGTACCGGGCTGGCAAGGGCAAGCGGCCGGAGCCGCTGAAAGACGACCTGCCGATCCCGCCGGATTTGCGGCGTGACAGTTGACCTTGTGTCACGGCTTCAGGCCATTTCGCGGGCGGACCTGTTCCTACACGGTGGTGGACACATGTCGGTGGTTGGGCGCAGGCCGTCGTAGGAGCGGGTTCACCCGCGAAAGGGCCGTTCCTGCTGGCCAATTTCCACCCGCCGTTCACCGTCGCCGCCGCCACCGTATTCGCGGGTAAACCCGCTCCTACCACGGTGGTGGGCGCAGGTCGGTGGTTGGGCACAGGCCGTCGTAGGAGCGGGTTTACCCGCGAAAGGGCCGGTACCAGCAACATAAATCCCTCGCCATGCAAAGTTGGAAAGCTTCTTGCAAAGCCACGCCCAGGCGCCCCCTGGGCGTCAAAGTTTTGCATCAAGAGGACTCGCGGTGGATCGCACTCAGTTAATCAGCAACGCCCGTAACAACCTGGCCGGGCTCGGCCGGGGCAACCTGGGTGTGCCGCTGTTGCTGCTGGTGATGTTGGCAATGATGATGTTGCCGATACCGCCGTTCCTGCTCGACGTGTTCTTCACCTTCAACATCGCCCTGTCGATCGTGGTGCTGCTGGTCTGTGTATACGCCCTGCGCCCCCTCGACTTTGCTGCGTTCCCGACCATTTTGCTGGTGGCCACGTTGTTGCGCCTGGCCCTGAACGTGGCGTCCACCCGTGTGGTCATGCTGCATGGTCAGGAGGGCCATGGCGCTGCCGGTAAAGTGATCCAGGCCTTCGGTGAGGTGGTGATCGGTGGTAACTACGTGGTCGGTGCCGTGGTGTTCGCCATCCTCATGATCATCAACTTCGTGGTGGTGACCAAGGGTGCCGGGCGTATCTCGGAAGTGAGTGCGCGTTTCACCCTCGACGCCATGCCTGGCAAGCAGATGGCCATCGACGCCGACCTCAATGCCGGCCTGATCGACCAGGCCCAGGCCAAGCACCGCCGTGCCGAGGTGGCGCAGGAGGCCGAGTTCTACGGTTCTATGGACGGTGCCAGCAAGTTCGTGCGCGGTGATGCCATCGCCGGCTTGCTGATCCTGTTCATCAACCTGATCGGCGGCATATTGATCGGCATGATGCAGCACGGCATGAGTTTCACGGAGGCCGGCAAGGTGTACGCCTTGCTGACCATCGGTGACGGTTTGGTGGCGCAATTGCCATCACTGCTGTTGTCCACTGCCGCCGCGATCATGGTGACCCGCGCGTCGGGCTCCGAGGACATGGGCAAGCTGATCAATCGGCAGATGTTCGATTCGCCCAAGGCTCTTGCGGTGTCTGGCGGGTTGATGATTGTCATGGGGCTGGTGCCGGGCATGCCGCACGTGGCGTTCCTAAGCCTCGGCCTGCTGGCCGGTGGCGGCGCCTACCTGGTGTGGAAGAAACAGCAACAGGTCAAGGTCAAGGCCCTGGAAGAGGCGCAGCGCCAGCAGGACCTGCTGCCCTCGCCACAGCGCGCGCTGGAAACCAAGGAGCTGGGTTGGGACGACGTCACCCCCATCGACATGATCGGCCTGGAAGTCGGCTATCGGCTGATCCCGCTGGTCGACCGCAACCAGGGCGGCCAGTTGCTGGCGCGGATCAAGGGCGTGCGCAAGAAGCTGTCGCAGGACCTGGGTTTCCTGATGCCCACCGTGCACATTCGGGACAACCTCGACCTGCAACCCAGCGCCTATCGCCTGACCCTGATGGGGGTGATTCTGGCCGAGGCGGAGATCTATCCGGACCGCGAGCTGGCGATCAACCCGGGGCAGGTGTTCGGCACCCTCAATGGTATTGCCGCGCGCGACCCGGCGTTTGGCCTGGAGGCGGTGTGGATCGACGTTGGCCAGCGCTCGCAGGCGCAGTCGCTGGGCTACACCGTGGTCGATGCAAGCACCGTGGTGGCCACCCACCTCAACCAGATCCTGCAGAAACATTGCCACGAACTGATCGGCCACGAAGAGGTTCAGCAACTGTTGCAAGTACTTGCCAAGGCATCGCCTAAACTTGCAGAAGAGCTGGTGCCGGGTGTCATTTCCTTGTCGGGGCTGCTCAAGGTGCTGCAAGCACTGTTGTCTGAACAGGTGCCAGTGCGCGATATTCGCAGTATTGCCGAGGCCATCGCGAACAATGCCGGCAAGAGTCAAGATACCGCCGCGCTGGTGGCGGCGGTGCGCGTCGGATTGTGTCGCGCCATCGTGCAAAGCATTGTCGGCGTTGAGTCGGAGCTGCCAGTGATTACCCTGGAGCCAAGGTTGGAACAGATTTTGCTGAATAGTCTGCAAAGGGCTGGGCAGGGTCAGGAAGACGGTGTTCTTCTGGAGCCAAGCATGGCCGAGAAACTGCAACGTTCGCTGATCGAGGCGGCCCAGCGCCAGGAAATGCAGGGTCAGCCGGCCATTCTGCTGGTCGCCGGCCCGATCCGCGCCATGTTGTCGCGTTTCGGTCGCCTGGCTGTACCGAATTTGCATGTTCTGGCGTATCAGGAAATACCTGACAACAAGCAAGTCACCATCGTTGCCACCGTGGGCCCTAACGGCTGAGGTAGGGGATAATGCAAGTTAAGCGATTTTTCGCCGCCGATATGCGTCAGGCCATGAAGCTGGTTCGTGACGAGCTGGGCGCCGATGCCGCGATCATTGGCAACCGCCGCATTGCCGGTGGTGTCGAACTGACGGCCGCGCTGGACTACAAGCTGTCCGCCCTGGCCCCGCGTGTGCCCAACGCCGAGCTGGAACAAGAGCTGCGCAAGACCCATACGCGCATTGCCAGTGCCCAGGCCGAGCTGGACCAGCGTCAGGACAGCAGCGACAACAACCGCCAATTGTTCGCCGGGCAATCTTTGACCGCTGCCGAACCGTTGGTCGAGCCGCACGCCGATATCCCTGAGGCAGCCGCCGCACCGGTTGCTGCACCGGTTGATCCGCGCCTGTTCGATGCCATGCGTTCCGAACTGTCGGGCCTGCGCGAGTTGCTGGAAGTGCAACTCGGTTCACTGGCCTGGAATCAGCTGCAGGGCAGCAAGCCGCAGCAGGCCAACCTTTGGCGCCGCCTGCAGCGCATCGGCCTGTCGGGGCCGATTGCCCGCGAGTTGCTGGACCTGACCGCCGAGATCGAAGAGCCGCGCCAGGCCTGGCGCATGCTGCTGGCTCACTTGGCGCGGATGATCGAAATACCTGAAGTCGAGCCGATCGAAGAGGGCGGCGTGATCGCCGTGGTGGGCCCGGCGGGCATGGGCAAGACCACCACCCTGGCCAAGCTGGCCGCGCGCTACGTGCTCAAGTACGGCGCGCAGAACCTGGCGCTGGTGAGCATGGACAGCTTCCGTATCGGCGCCCAGGAGCAGCTCAAGACCCTGGGCCGCATCCTCAACGTGCCGGTGACTTACGTCGACCCGGGCCAGTCGCTGGCAGCAGCGCTGGAGCCGCTGCTGCGCAAGCGCGTGGTGCTGATCGATACTGCCGGCCTGCAGGCCAGCGACCCTGCGCTGCGCATGCAACTGGAAACCCTGGCCGGGCGTGGCATTGCCGCGAAGAACTACCTGGTGCTGGCCACCACCAGCCAGAAGCAGGTGCTGACCGCCGCCTACCACAGCTACAAGCGCTGTGGCCTGGCCGGTTGCATCCTGACCAAGCTCGATGAAACGGCAAGCCTTGGCGATGTGTTGAGCCTTGCCATCAGTCATGAACTGCCAGTGGCCTATCTTACCGATGGCCCACGCATTCCTGACGACCTGCACCTGCCGCGGGGCCACCAGTTGGTCACGCGGGCCGTGAATGTGCAGCAGCAGGACGAGCCCAGCGAAGAGGCCATGGCCGACATGTTCGCTGATCTCTATCACAACCCACGGCGAGCGGGTTGACCATGAAGCGTGTGCAAAGTCGCTATGCCAAGGGGCACGCAGAATTGCCCTACGTGTGGCCTGAGTCCCAGCGAGACAAGGTAAAGAACAGACATGGGTAGCATGCATCCCGTACAGGTGATCGCCGTGACCGGTGGCAAAGGTGGCGTCGGCAAGACTAACGTTTCAGTGAACTTGTCCCTGGCGCTGGCCGAGCTTGGCCGCAGGGTCATGTTACTGGACGCCGACCTGGGCCTGGCCAATGTCGACGTGTTGCTGGGCCTTGCCCCCAAACGTACCCTCGCCGATGTCATCGAAGGGCGTTGCGAGCTGCGTGACGTGATGCTGCAGGGCCCTGGTGGTGTGCGCATCGTGCCGGCAGCCTCGGGCACCCAGAGCATGGTGCACCTGGCCCCGGCCCAGCACGCCGGGCTGATCCAGGCGTTCAGCGAAATCGGTGACAACCTCGATGTGTTGGTGATCGATACTGCTGCGGGTATTGGTGACTCGGTGGTCAGCTTCGTTCGTGCCGCCCAGGAAGTGCTGTTGGTGGTGTGTGATGAACCTACCTCGATTACCGATGCCTACGCGTTGATCAAGCTGCTCAACCGCGACTACGGCATGAACCGTTTCCGTGTCTTGGCCAACATGGCGCAGAGCCCGCAGGAAGGGCGTAACCTGTTTGCCAAGCTGACCAAGGTCACCGATCGCTTCCTTGACGTTGCCCTGCAGTACGTGGGTGCCGTGCCTTACGACGAATGCGTGCGCAAGGCGGTGCAGAAGCAGCGTGCCGTCTACGAAGCCTTCCCCCGCTCCAAGTGTGCACTGGCCTTCAAGGCGATTGCGCAGAAGGTCGACAGCTGGCCGCTGCCGGCCAACCCGCGCGGTCATCTGGAGTTCTTTGTCGAGCGCTTGGTGCAACCCACCAGCGCGGGACCCGTACTATGAACGCCAGCGGTTTCAAGATGTACAGCCGGGCGGCGAAGGATGCCCAGTACGAGCTGATCGAACGCTACGCCCCGCTGGTCAAGCGCATCGCCTACCACCTGTTGGCCCGCTTGCCGGCCAACGTACAGGTCGAGGACCTGATCCAGGCCGGCATGATCGGCCTGCTGGAAGTGGCCAACAAATACGACGCCAGCAAGGGCGCCAGCTTTGAGACTTACGCGGGTATCCGCATCCGCGGCGCCATGCTGGACGAAGTGCGCAAAGGTGACTGGGCACCGCGTTCGGTGCACCGCAACACTCGTATGGTCAGTGATGCCATGCGTGCAGTAGAAGCCAGAACAGGCCGTGACGCTAAAGATCATGAAGTTGCTGCCGAACTCCAATTGAGTCTCGATGATTACTACGGGATCTTGAACGATACCCTGGGCAGCCGCCTGTTCAGCTTCGACGACCTGTTGCAGGATGGCGAGCACGAAGGGCTGCATGAGGATGGCGCCAGTGGCCAGGTCGAACCTGCGCGCGGGCTGGAGGAGGAGCGCTTCCAGGCTGCCCTGACCGAGGCTATCGCCAACCTGCCGGAGCGTGAGCGTCTGGTGCTGGCGCTGTACTACGACGAAGAGCTGAACCTCAAGGAGATCGGTGAGGTGCTGGGGGTCAGCGAGTCGCGGGTCAGCCAGTTGCACAGTCAGTGTGCCGCGCGCCTGCGCAGCCGCCTGGGGGAATGGCGGGCGCGTTGAGCCCGCTGTCGTTGCAGTCGTTTTCCACGTTGTACCGAATTGAATGAGTGCGTGCTCGGTAGGCCGAGCGCGTTTGAGACTGCTTGGAGGTCTAATTGGACAAGAACATGAAAATCCTCATCGTTGACGACTTTTCGACGATGCGGCGGATCATCAAGAACCTGTTGCGTGACCTGGGTTTCACCAACACCGATGAAGCCGATGACGGCACCACGGCGTTGCCAATGCTGGAAAACGGTCACTACGACTTCCTGGTGACCGACTGGAACATGCCGGGCATGTCCGGCATCGACCTGCTGCGTAAAGTGCGTGCCAGCGACAAGCTGAAAAGCATGCCGGTGTTGATGGTGACCGCTGAAGCCAAGCGCGACCAGATCATTGAAGCGGCCCAAGCCGGCGTCAATGGTTATGTGGTCAAGCCGTTCACCGCTCAGGTGCTCAAAGAGAAGATCGAGAAGATCTTCGAACGCGTCAACGGCTGAGTCACGTTACGGGGGGCGCGTCATGGATTCATCACAAACGTCTTTGGGCGAGTTCGAATCGACCCTGAAGAAGCATGCCCAGGAGTTGGTCGAAAGCCTGGAGCGGGGCCGTTTCGGCGAGGCGGTGCAACTGATTCACGAGTTGAACCAGACCCGCGACCGCGGCCTGTATCAGGAAGTCGGCAAGCTGACTCGCGAGTTGCACAGCGCCATCGTCAGTTTCCAGATCGACCCCACCATGCCGCAGGCAGAAGAGGTGTCGCAGATCACCGACGCCACCGAGCGCCTGTCTTACGTGGTCAAGCTCACCGAAGGCGCGGCCAACCGCACCATGGACCTGGTCGAGGAAAGCACACCAGTGCTCAATGAGCTGGCCAGCGAGGCCAAGGCCCTGAGCACCGACTGGCAGCGCTTCATGCGCCGCGAAGTGGCTGCGCCGGAATTTCGTGATCTGGTCAAGCGAGTCGACAGTTTCCTGACGCATAGCGCTGAGGGTAACCGCAAGGTTTCCGGGCACCTCAATGACATTTTGCTGGCCCAGGACTATCAGGACCTGACCGGCCAGGTGATCAAGCGCGTCACCACACTGGTGACCGAGGTGGAAAGCAACCTGCTCAAGCTGGTGCTGATGGCCAGCCAGGTCGACCGCTTTGCCGGTATAAACCATGATCACGATCAATTGCGTGCAGAAAAAGATCGAGAAAAACATCCGACTCGGGGTGAAGGTCCGCAGATTCATGCCGATAAGCGTGAAGACGTCGTGTCCGGTCAGGACGATGTCGATGATCTGCTGTCCAGCCTTGGTTTTTAAGGAGCACGTTTGATGAGCTTCGGCGCCGATGAAGAAATCCTCCAGGATTTCCTGGTAGAAGCCGGCGAAATTCTTGAGCAATTGTCCGAGCAACTGGTCGAGCTGGAAAGCCGGCCTGACGATGCCGACCTGCTCAATGCGATCTTTCGCGGTTTCCACACTGTAAAAGGGGGCGCCGGCTTCCTTCAGCTGAACGAGCTGGTGGAGTGCTGCCATATCGCCGAGAACGTGTTCGACGTCCTGCGCAAAGGTGAGCGCCGGGTCGATGCGGAACTGATGGATGTGGTGCTCGAGGCACTGGATACGGTCAACAGCATGTTTGGCCAGGTGCGCGAGCGTGCTGAAGTGACGCCGGCCACCCCCGAGCTGCTGGCAGCGTTGGCGCGCCTGGCCGAACCTGGCGCAGCCGAAGCTGTTGCAGCGCCGCCGCCGGCCCCGGTTGCCGACGTGGCGGTTGCGGCTCCTGCCGAGGCCGAAGAGCAGCACCAGGACATCACTGACAGCGAGTTTGAGCAGTTGCTCGATTCGCTCGATGCGGTCAAGGCGCAAGCAGCGGCCGACGAGCAGATGCAGGGCGAGACTGTCAGTGGCGCTGGTGATGAAATCACCGACGCCGAGTTCGAGTCGCTGCTGGACCAGTTGCACGGCAAGGGCCAGTTCAGTGTCGAGGTTGCGGCGCCGCCGGTTGCCGTCAGCAGCGAAGCGACCAGTGATGAGATCACCGACGCCGAATTCGAATCGCTGCTCGACCAACTGCATGGCAAGGGCACCTTCCAGGTCGATGCCTTGCCAGCCGCCCAGACACCAGCACCTGCCGTGCCAGACAGCAGCGCAGCCAGCGATGAAATCAGCGAGCACGAATTCGAAGCCCTGCTGGACCAGTTGCACGGCAAGGGCAAGTTCGGTGGCGATGTTGCCGCTGTAGAAGCCCCGGCTGCTGCCCAGGCGCAAGCGCCGGCTGCCGCCAAGGCCGAAAGCCAGCCGGTGGCCAAGCCAGCCGCCGCGCCAGCGCCTTCGCCGGCCAGCAAACCTGCCGCGGCGCCTCGCGCGCCAGCCCCGGCCGCCGAAAAGCATGCCGCCAGCGAAGCAGAAACCACGGTGCGCGTCGATACCGCGCGCCTGGACGAGATCATGAACATGGTCGGCGAGCTGGTGCTGGTGCGTAACCGCCTGGTGCGCCTGGGCCTGAACAGCGGCGACGAGGCCATGTCCAAGGCCGTGTCCAACCTCGACGTGGTCACCGCCGACCTGCAGACTGCGGTGATGAAAACCCGCATGCAGCCGATCAAGAAAGTCTTCGGCCGCTTCCCGCGCCTGGTGCGCGACCTGGCGCGCCAGCTGAAGAAAGAGATCAACCTGGAGCTGGTCGGCGAAGAGACCGACCTTGACAAGAACCTCGTAGAAGCCTTGGCCGACCCGCTGGTGCACTTGGTGCGCAATGCTGTCGACCACGGTATCGAGATGCCCGCCGAGCGTGAAGCTTCTGGCAAGGCGCGTACCGGCCGCGTAGTGCTATCGGCCGAACAGGAAGGTGACCACATCCTGCTGTCGATCTCGGACGACGGCAAGGGCATGGACCCGAACATCCTGCGTGCCAAGGCCGTGGAAAAGGGCCTGATGGACAAGGACGCCGCGGAGCGCCTGAGCGAGTCGGACTGCTACAACCTGATCTTCGCCCCGGGCTTCTCGACCAAGACCGAGATTTCCGATGTGTCCGGGCGTGGCGTGGGCATGGACGTGGTGAAAACCAAGATCTCCCAGCTCAACGGCTCGATCAACATTTTCTCGGCCAAGGGCCAGGGCTCCAAGATCGTCATCAAGGTGCCGCTGACCTTGGCGATCATGCCCACCCTGATGGTGATGCTGGGCAACCAGGCGTTTGCCTTCCCGCTGGTCAACGTCAACGAGATCTTCCACCTCGACCTGTCGCGCACCAACGTGGTCGACGGCCAGGAAGTGGTGATCGTGCGCGACAAGGCGCTGCCGCTGTTCTACCTAAAGCGCTGGCTGGTCCAGGGCCAGGTGCACGAAGAACAGCACGAGGGCCACGTGGTGATTCTGTCGGTCGGCACCCAGCGCATCGGCTTTGTCGTCGACCAACTGGTTGGCCAGGAAGAAGTGGTCATCAAGCCACTGGGCAAGATGCTGCAGGGCACCCCGGGCATGTCCGGGGCCACCATTACCGGCGACGGTCGCATCGCGTTGATTCTCGACGTTCCGAGCATGCTCAAGCGTTACGCCGCGCGGCGTATTTGATTTCGGTGGCGCGCCCTGCGGGTTGCGCCGCCTAATGGAGTGTTTATGGCAGTCAAGGTCCTGGTGGTGGATGATTCTGGTTTCTTCCGCCGCCGTGTCTCGGAAATCCTCTCGGCGGATCCAACGATCCAGGTAGTGGGAACCGCGACCAACGGCAAGGAAGCAATCGACCAGGCGCTGGCGCTCAAGCCCGATGTCATCACCATGGACTACGAAATGCCCATGATGGATGGCATTACCGCAGTGCGGCACATCATGCAGCGCTGCCCGACGCCCGTGTTGATGTTCTCGTCGCTGACCCACGAAGGCGCCCGGGTCACCCTCGACGCGCTGGATGCCGGCGCAGTGGACTACCTGCCGAAAAATTTCGAGGACATCTCGCGCAACCCTGACAAGGTCAAGCAACTGCTGTGCGAGAAGGTGCACACCATTTCGCGCAGCAACCGCCGGATCGGCAGCTACGCGCGAACGGCGCCGGTCGCCGCGCCAGCGCCGGCCAGCACCTTCACCAGCCAGGCGCAGGCGCGCCCGGCTGCGCCTGCCCGTGCAGCGGCCCCGACAGCGGCGGCCTCGCAGTCGCCGGCACCCAAGCGCAAGCCCTATAAACTGGTGGCCATCGGTACCTCCACGGGGGGGCCAGTGGCGTTGCAGCGGGTACTGACCCAATTGCCAGCCAATTTCCCGGCGCCGATCGTGCTGATCCAGCACATGCCGGCGGCCTTCACCAAAGCGTTTGCCGAACGCCTGGACAAGCTGTGCCGCATCAGCGTCAAGGAAGCCGAAGACGGCGACATGCTGCGCCCGGGCCTGGCCCTGCTGGCCCCCGGTGGCAAGCAGATGATGATCGATGGCCGTGGTACGGTGAAGATCCTGCCCGGCGACGAGCGTCTGAACTACAAACCCTGCGTGGACATCACCTTCGGTTCGGCGGCCAAGTCGTATGGTGACAAGGTGTTGTCGGTAGTGCTCACCGGCATGGGCGCCGATGGCCGCGAAGGCGCGCGCCTGCTCAAGCAGGGGGGCAGCACAGTGTGGGCCCAGGATGAAGCCAGCTGCGTGATTTATGGCATGCCCATGGCCATCGTCAAGGCCAATTTGGCTGATGCCGTGTACAGCCTGGACGAAATCGGCAAGCACCTGGTGGAGGCGTGCGTCTGATGGACGTCCTCAGCCTGATCGGTTTGATCCTGGCTTTCGTTGCCATCGTCGGTGGCAACTTCCTTGAAGGTGGTCATGTCGGTGCTCTGGTCAATGGCCCGGCGGCTCTGATTGTACTGGGTGGCACTCTGGCGGCGGCGCTGTTGCAGTCGCCGCTGTCGTCGTTCAAGCGTGCCTTGCAGATTTTGCGTTGGATCCTGTTTCCTCCACGGGTCGACCTGGCGGGCGGCATCGACCGCGTGGTGAACTGGAGCCTGACCGCTCGCAAAGAAGGCCTGCTCGGCCTGGAAGGGGTAGCGGACAGCGAACCCGACCCGTATGCGCGCAAGGGCCTGCAACTGCTGGTGGACGGCGCCGAGCCGGAAGCCATCCGCAGCATCCTAGAGGTCGACTTCCTTACCCAGGAAGGCCGTGACATCCAGGCAGCCAAGGTATTCGAAAGCATGGGCGGCTATGCGCCGACCATCGGCATCATCGGTGCGGTCATGGGCCTTATCCACGTGATGGGCAATCTGGCCGACCCGTCGCAACTGGGCAATGGCATTGCCGTGGCCTTTGTCGCCACCATTTACGGTGTGGCCAGTGCCAACCTTGTGCTATTGCCGGTTGCCAGCAAGCTCAAGGCCATCGTCATGCGCCAGTCGCGCTACCGCGAAATGCTGCTCGAAGGCCTGCTGTCGATTGCCGAAGGTGAAAACCCGCGCTCGATCGAGCTGAAGCTGCAAGGCTTCATGGAGTAACCCATGCGTCGCCGTCGTCATACCGAGGAACACGAAAACCACGAGCGCTGGCTGGTGTCGTACGCCGACTTCATCACGTTGCTGTTCGCCTTCTTCGTGGTGATGTATTCGATTTCCTCGATCAACGAGGGTAAGTACAAGGTTATTTCTCAGGCCTTGCTCGGGGTCTTCAACGACCCCGAGCGCAGTATGAAACCGATCCCGATTGGCGATGAGCAGCCGCTGAGCGTGCGTCCGGCCGAACCGCTGGTCAAAGACAGCGAGCAGACCGAAGCGGGCCTGGCGGCGACCAATGCCGACCCGTTGAAAACCATCAGCAATGACGTGCGCGATGCCTTTGGCGACCTGATCAAAAGCGACCAGATGACTGTGCGCGGTAACGAGCTGTGGGTCGAGATCGAGCTCAATTCGTCGCTGCTGTTTGGCAGTGGTGATGCGATGCCCAGTGACAAGGCGTTTGCGATCATCGAGAAGGTGGCCAACATCCTCAAGCCGTTCGCCAACCCGGTGCACGTCGAAGGCTTCACCGACAACCTGCCGATCCGCACCGCGCAGTACCCCACCAACTGGGAGTTGTCCTCGGCGCGCGCGGCCAGCATCGTGCGGCTGCTGGCCATGGAGGGCGTCAACCCGGCGCGCATGGCTTCGGTGGGCTACGGCGAGTACCAGCCGGTGGCCAGCAACGATACCGCCGAAGGGCGCGCACGCAATCGTCGGGTGGTGCTGGTGATTTCCCGTAACCTGGAAGTGCGTCGCAGCCTGACAGGCTCGGGCAGCGCCAATGCCACACCGGATGCCGCATTGCGCCGGGCTGGCACACAAAGTGCACCAGCAACGCCAGCAACAGTGGCGGGGCAGTGATTCGTCAATTCCCCGTCGCTGATACGAACACGATTTTGAATGTGCCGCCGTCCCCTGTGGGGGCGGGCATGCCCGCGAAGCCAGCGACTCGGTGAATGGCACCGGCTGCGCCGGTATTCGCGGGCTTGCCCGCTCCCACAGAGGGGCGTGCAAGCTTTGAAGTTTTGCGCATGACAGTTGTATCTACAGTGTCCCTGCCAAATCAATGGATAGAGTTTGCTTGATGAGAGTCTGGGCAGTAGCCAATCAAAAAGGTGGCGTCGGCAAGACCACCACTACCATTGCCCTGGCCGGCCTGCTGGCCGAGGCCGGCAAGCGCGTGGTCGTCGTCGACCTCGATCCGCACGGCTCGATGACCAGCTACTTCGGGCATAACCCGGATGCCCTGGAGCACAGCTGCTACGACCTGTTCCTGCACAAGGGGGCGGTGCCCGAAGGCTTGCCCGGGCAACTGCTGCTGCCCACCAGCGATGAGCGCATTTCGCTGTTGCCGTCGAGTACCGCGCTGGCGGTGCTGGAGCGCCAGTCACCAGGGCAGAATGGCCTGGGCCTGGTAATCGCCAAGAGTCTGGCGCAACTGTGGCAGGATTTCGACTATGCCTTGATCGACAGCCCACCCTTGCTGGGTGTGCTGATGGTCAATGCCCTGGCCGCCAGCCAGCAGCTGGTGATCCCGGTACAAACCGAATTCCTCGCGGTGAAGGGCCTGGAGCGCATGGTCGGCACCTTGGCCATGGTCAACCGTTCGCGCAAGCAGGCGCTGCCGTACCAGATCGTGCCAACCCTGTTCGACCGTCGTACCCAGGCGTCGCTGGGCACCCTCAAGCTGCTACGTGACACTTACGGGCAGCATGTATGGCAGGGTTACATTCCGGTGGATACGCGCCTGCGCGATGCCAGTCGCAAGGGCGTCACGCCCTCGCAGTTCGACAGCAAGAGCCGTGGGTTGATCGCCTACAGGGCGTTGCTCAAGCACCTGCTCACCTACAAGAACGCAGTGCAGGTGGCCTGATGACTCAAACCCGGCAAACCAGCACCCGACCCCAGATGGCCCTGCAATCGTACCTGGACGGCCTGCTGCAGGAGGCCACCGAGGCCGAAGACCAGAGCGAGCCGCCGGCAGTGGCGGATGAGTTCGCCGAGGCGGTGCGCGAGGAGCAGGCACGCGATGCCCGGCAGCCGGCCCGGCCTGAGCCCGCCGAAGCCGCCGCCAGCCTTGCCCGGCCGTTCGCCGAGCCCCGGCTGGCGGTACTGCCCAGCGTGATGCCGGTGCAAGCCCCGGTGGTGGCGGTGGTCGAGCAGGAGATCGTGGCCGAAGCCACCATTCCGGTACTGGTCGAAGAGCAAACCGTGGAACCGGCTGTGCCGCTGGTCGATGTGTATCTGCCGGCGCCCAACCTGCCCGTGCCTCCGGCCACTGTAGAGGGTCGTCCGGCGTGGGCGGCCGAGCCGTTCGAGTGCCTGCTGTTCGATGTTGCCGGCTTGACCCTGGCGGTGCCGTTGGTGTGCCTGGGCTCGATCTACACCCTGGCTGGCCAGGAACTGACGCCACTGTTCGGCCAGCCCGACTGGTTCCTCGGCATCCTGACCTGCCAGGCTGGCAACCTGAAGGTGCTGGACACTGCGCGTTGGGTAATGCCCGACCGTTACCGCGATGATTTTCGCCAGGGCCTGCAGTACGTGATTTCGGTGCAGGGCTACGAATGGGGGCTGGCGGTGCATCAGGTCAGCCGTTCGCTGCGCCTGGACCCGTCGGAGATCAAGTGGCGCAGCCAGCGTGGCCAGCGCCCGTGGCTGGCCGGTACCGTAATCGAACACATGTGTGCACTGCTCGACGTCGCCGCACTGGCCGAGCTGATCGCCAGCGGTGCGGTCAAGCAGATGCACGCCAACCAGAAATGACACAGAACATACCGCCAACGGCGGATTTTGAGGGTAGGGGAATGAAAAAGTCGTCTGCACAAGGTTCCGAAGATCCGATCCTGCAGTGGGTTACCTTCCGTCTGGACAACGAGTCCTACGGCATCAATGTGATGCAGGTGCAGGAAGTACTGCGCTACACCGAGATCGCCCCGGTGCCGGGCGCGCCGAGCTACGTGCTGGGCATCATCAACTTGCGCGGTAACGTGGTGACGGTGATCGACACGCGTCAGCGTTTTGGCCTGATGCCGACCGAAGTGACCGACAACACCCGTATCGTCATCATCGAAGCCGACAAGCAAGTGGTCGGCATTCTGGTCGACAGCGTGGCCGAAGTGGTTTACCTGCGCCAGTCCGAAATCGAGACTGCGCCGAACGTGGGTAACGAAGAGTCGGCCAAGTTCATTCAGGGCGTGTGCAACAAGAATGGCGAGCTGCTGATCCTGGTCGAACTGGACAAGATGATGACCGAGGAAGAGTGGTCCGAGCTGGAGAACATCTGAGTTGATCCTAGAGGTTGCTGTCATCTTCCTGGCGCTGGCCTGGGCGCTGAGCCTGTGGTTTTTTCTCAACTACAGCAAGCGCCAGCGCGAGCTGGCTGCGCAGCAGGCCGAGGGCGATGCGCTGCGTGACCAGCGCATCAAGGACTTGGCCAAGCGTCTGGATGACTACCAGAACGGCACTGTGCGCATGGGGGAGGCCATCCATGAGCTGCGTGCGGCGGTGGCCACCCTGCCGGACCGGCTGGAGCGCCTCGAACAGCGCGACCCGAGCAACGTTACCTTCAGCCAGGCGGCCAAGCTGGTGGGGATGGGGGCGAGTATCGATGAGTTGACCCAGAGCTGCGGCCTGACCCAGGCCGAGGCGGAGTTGATGAGCAAGGTGTACCGGGCTCCTTGAGTGGGGCTGGCAGGTATCCTTGGCAGCAGGTTCGTCGCCTGGGAAATCGAGCGACGTCCACGCGACGCTCGATCTGAAAGGTGCCGCCGGGCCCGTTCGGTACCCGCTGTTCATTTCAGTTGCGAACCCAGGAATGGTTGCCGCCGACGCCGGCGAATCGGTTCAGTGGCAGCAGTTGCCTCAGGGCTGTATTGGCTTGCGAAGGGTCGATGAATGGATAGGTGTTGACGCGTGGCATGGTGTGCAGGTTGATGATCTGGCGCAGGGTCCGCAGCCCGGGTAGATGGCGATCGACCACTTCGGTGAGCAGCGCCGGCCCGGTGAGATAGCTGAGCGTATTGGCATAGCGGTAGAAACCGCTCGGGTCCTGTTCCAGGCTCGGTCGGCTTTCGTAGAAGTCTGCATGGGTCTGGAAACGTGCGAGCATTTCATCGGAGATTGCATCCAGCAGCGGGTTGCCTGGGTGGCTACCCATGAGGCTGGTGTTGTACAGGCAATTCATGCTCATTTTCTCGTTGGACATCGGCGGAGGCAGCAGCAGCCCATCGGGTGGGGTGCGCAACTCGACCTGATCGATCGTTTCGCCCTTGCCGTCCGGCAGCAGGAAATCGTCTACGTCCATGTATAGCCCGCCCTCATGGTGCAGCATCCGGTAGCGCAGCACATCGGTCGCAGACGCGTAATTGGTGGCGATGCCACCGTTGCCATCCAGCGCTGCCTCGTACTGTGCGTAATAGCGGCTCTGGCGGAAGGCCCGGAAGAAGCCTTGCTCTTCTAGCGGCAATACCTGCAGCCCTGGCGCCCGGGCTGCCAATAGTCTTGCGTTCTGTTCGTAGGCGGTAGGCGAAGCCTTCGACAGAAACAGGCGCATGCTGTATTCACTGTCGCTCAGGCGCGCGGCGTTGGCGGCAAGGTTGGCCAGCAATGGCTCGCTTATGACTTTGTCGCCGACCCAGAGGCTGGAGATAAGTTTGGGGATGGGAGCGCTGTCCGGCGCCGGTGTCGGAATGTTTACTGGCAGTGGCAGGTCCACACCCAGCGCGCGCAAGGTGCGGGTGCGCATGGCGTCGGTGACTGGGCGCTGCCTGTCGAGCGCGACAAGGTCACGGCTGCCAGGTACTGCGATGTAGGCTTGCGGCTCGACCTCGTTGACGGTTTCCTTGATGATGAATGCGTCGCGCTCCAGGTCATAGACCACGCGTGCATTGTAGGTTTCGATGCTGCATTCCAGGTCGTCCAGTTCGCCATCGTAGTGGGGCAAGCGAATCACCGCGCCGGCAACAGCCGGGTCGCCTTCGTCAAGCGGTGTAATCGGCTCGTGGTTGTGGAAATACTCCACGCCTTCTGGCTCGGGAAGCCGTGGTGGACGGATCGGGCTCAGCGGGTAGCCGAGCTGCCCGTTGACCTCGCGCGGCATGACAAAACCATCGCTTTTGAACTCGAACAGGGCCTTGATGCCTGCCGTGCCCTCCGTTGCCAGCGGTACGGCGTTGAACAGCCCCCAGGCGATGTCGCCAACCCCGTCCTGTTTGGCTTTCAGGCTGTGGCCGTTGATCACCTGATCCAGGCCCAGGCCCAACTGGGCAATGCCACCGACTGCCAGCAATGGCGCCAGCCCCGGCACCACCAGGCACAGTGGCGCCAGCAGGTTGAGCGTGTTGGTGAGGTAGCCTCGCCATCTGGCTTTGGTAACCTGGCTATCGGTGGTGATGACAAAATCGGCATCGTCGTAGCTGCGCTGGCGCTGGCGCTCGGTCAGGGCTGCGAACATATCCCCGGTCAGTTTGGGGTTGTATTTGCCAGGTTTGTAGTTCACGTAGGTTCTAGGGGGCCAGACACCATCATCGTTGAAATAACCATGTTCAGGCGGCAGCCGGTGCCGGTTTGGATAGTCGCCAAGGCCCTCTAGCGCGGTGTCCAGGCCGCTGAAATCGAGGCCCTGAGGACGGTCGGCGAGCCTGAAATGTTGTTTGAGTGCCTCGCGTCGGGCGGGGTCCTTGCACTGATCGCCCACCCAGTCCTTGAGCAGGTTTTCGCTGGCGAATTCGAGCAAGGGTGAGCTGTTGCCTGGCATGTACAGCAGGGTCAGATCGCTGTCGGGGGCATTGATGTACAGCAGGTCGGTGGCCGCGTAGCCATAGATGCTCAGTGTGCTCACCCTTACCTTGCGCCGCCGCGGCATCAGGCCAGCGGCTTGCCATGCCAGCGTTCTGGCGGCATCGCTCAGGCTGCCTCGGCTGACCTGGGCGTTGCAGGCGGCGATGAAATTGATCTTGCTGGCCAGGCGGTGACTGTACTGATGCTCCTGCCAGTAAGCGTCGAGCATGGCTTTGAACGGCTGGTGAAAGTCCAGCGCTTCTATGAACCGCTGGAAGGCTTCAGCCGGAACCTGAACGTGGGTCGAAGCATCGTAGCGGGCGGGGGACGATCGCTGGAACAGGCCGTTATACACCTCGAAGGCCGCGCCCTGATGGCCAAAGCCCAGCGTTGGCAGGCGATCGACCAGCTTCAACGGCCCTTGGGGGAAGGTGCCTGCCCAAGGGTTGGTGAACAGTGCTCCGATGAGGTTGTTATCGGACTCCCCTTGCCAGTTGCCCAGCAGCGCCTGGGTCATGCTCTGGGTCTGCTGGACCGCTGCCACATAGCCTTGCTCATCCAGCCGGTAGTGCAGGGTGACCACATCGACGCGATCGGGGTCGATATGCACACCTTGCCCGGCGAGCCACTGCCGGATCAAGCGATTGGCTTCGCGGTCCGGGCGTGGGATGTTGGCCAGATGGTCTACTACGAACTGCACACCTTGGGCGTTGATTCTGCTGTCGATCATGACGGTCACCTTGTACGTGGGAGACCGACAAGGTTGGGCGCATGGTGGGGGAGGGGGTGGTAGATAGTTACCGGCCAGTTCCGGGCAGGAGGGGTAATGGCGGGGTGATATCGTGCTCTTCCGGAGGCGCATCATCGAAACCCGCAGGTACCTTGCCGCGCAGTTGCCAGGCGAAGGCGATGATCTCGGCAATGGTCAGGTACAGCGCCTCGGGTATTTGATCGCCCAGCTCCAGCCGCGCCAGCAGGCGCACCAGCTCGGCGTTTTCGTAGATCGGCACTTCGTGTTCGCGGGCGAGCGCAAGGATGGCCTCGGCCAGTTCCCCGTCGCCCTTGGCGGTGAGGGTCGGTGCCTGATGGCCGTCGTAGTTCAGCGCTATGGCTTGGCGTGGTGTCGTGTGGCTCATGCGGTTTCGTCCACCCAGCGTTGTTCCATTCGTGTGCGTGGCCCCAGCGGCGGAATGCCCGGGTAGCACTCCAGGTCGCCGACTTCCAGGCCCCGGGCCAGCAGGCGCTCGCGCAGCGCGCCGAGCTGGGTGTCGATCAAGCGCGCGGTCTGCTCGCGCTCCGCCCATAGCTGCCCACTCAAACGGCCCTGGCTCAGTTGCGCCTGTACTTGCAGGGGGCCGAGCGGGGACAGGTCAAAGGCCAGCTCGATGCGCCACAGGGCTTGCCGAGGGTCTTGGGCTTTATATTGGCGGTCGGCTTGTTGTTGCGGGGTTTCTTCGCGTTGCAGTTTGACTTGCAGCGGGATGAACTCCTGGCCGTGGCGGATCGGCACTTCGGTTTGCCAGGTGGTCTGCAGGTTGCCGTTCTCCAGCGTGCCGGTCTGTTGCAGGCTGCTCATGGCGTGGCTCTGCAAGCGTGAAACGGCAGCAGCAGCCAGGCGCAGCAACTGTTGCAGGTCGCCTTCGTCCTCCATGGCCTTGAGCAGGCGCGACGGTAACGGGAACGCCCCCGGCTGCGGCTTGGGGCTGACCCGCTCGAGCATGCCCAGTGCACTGCGCGCCAGTGCCGGCATGGTCACGGCCAGGCTGGCGGGGTTGAGATTGGTGGCGCCCGCCGGAAGGGCAGGGGCCTGGTCCATCAGCCGCAGCAAATGCGCCTTGAGGTCGGTGGCGATGCTGGCGGTGGACCCACTCAGCAGCTTCGCTTCGAGAAAGCTGCCGCTGTTGTTCAGGGCCTGGGCCACTGCCTTGGCGTCGCCCAGTTGTCGGGCGTCCGGCAGGCCGGCCAGCAGGCGTTCGGCGCTGGCGCGCAGGTCGCCATCGACGCCTGGGTCGCGGGTGAGCTGTTGCAGGGCGTTGAGCAGGCCGGGTAGCGAGGCTTGGCGGTTTTGCTGGGTCAGCAGCTGTTGGGCAATGCTGAGTTGGTCCTGCCTGCCGCTGAGTGGCACGAAGCGCAATGACTGGTCGCCCTGCACCAGGGCGCTGAGCAGGCTGCCAATGGCCAGTGGACGCGGGCTGTCGATGCTCAGTGTGGCACCGGCCTGGGCGCTGTTGAGCAAGCTGACCAGCGCTCGGTACACGGCCGGTTGGCCGGGTTCCTGGGCCAGCGGCTGGTTGGTCAGGACCTTGCCTTGCAACAAGGTGCCGACCGGCACCTTGCTGGTGTCCAGCTGGGTGAGGGTGGCGACCTGGCTGGCGCTGGCCTGTTGCAGCATGATCGCCAGGCGATTGCTTTCGGTCTGGCTGACGGTGATCTGGCTGCCTTGGGGCAGCGGCTGGCTGGCGTTGGCCTGTAGCTGGGTCTGTATGCCGTTGGCCTGCATCAGCCGTAGCACCAACTGAAAGTCCTGGCCGGTCTGGCGCAACGATACGACCTCGGCTTGCGCGGTTTCGCCAGGGGCCAGTAGACCGGGCTGCGCCTGGATCAGGCGCAGCAGTTCGCCGGTCATGCCTGCCTTCATGGCTTGGCTGTTGATCGCGTTTTGTGCGCCGAGACTATTGATTTCAGTCATGATTGTATACAACCTGTCGAGCCCGGCCTCTTGGCAGCGCGGCGGCGCGTGTAATAATGCCGAGCGCCCGTGGTTGCCAGTATAACGGCAGCGCGCGGGGCGACTTGAGACACAAGGGCTTTGGAGCGGTGTTGGCTGCTTCGCGGGTGAACCCGCTCCTACAGGGTTCTGTGCGGTATCCGAGTACTGCGCCGAACCTGTAGGAGCGGGTTCACCCGCGAAACAGGCGACGCCGCGCCAAAGCCCTACTAAAGATAAGGCGAAACCGTGACCCTTCACCTCCAAGCCGCGGGCCTGGCCTGCGAGCGCGACTGGCGCCTGCTGTTCGAGCAGCTCGATTTCGAGCTGGGCGCCGGCGACATGCTGCAGATCAGTGGCCCCAACGGCAGTGGCAAGACCAGCCTGTTGCGCTTGCTGGCCGGGCTGATGCAGCCGACGGCCGGGCAGATTCTGCTGGGTGGCAAGCCCTTGGCCGAGCAGCGCCATGCCCTGGCCAGCGCACTGCTGTGGATCGGCCACGCCGCTGGTATCAAGGACTTGCTCACCGCCGAGGAAAACCTCACCTGGCTGTGCGCCCTGCACCAGCCGGCCAGCCGCGAGGCGATCTGGGCGGCGCTGGAGGCTGTCGGCCTGCGCGGTTTCGAAGACGTTCCCTGCCATACCCTGTCAGCCGGTCAGCAGCGCCGTGTGGCCCTGGCCCGGCTGCACCTGGCTAGTCCGCCGCTCTGGATTCTCGACGAGCCGTTCACCGCGCTCGACAAGCAAGGCGTGGCGCAGCTTGAAGCGCACCTGGCAGCCCACTGCGAGCAGGGCGGCACGGTGGTGCTGACGACTCACCACACACTGGAACGCAAGCCCTCCGGTTATCGAGAACTGAACCTGGGGCAATGGGCTGCATGAGCGTATTCATTTTGTTGCTGCGCCGCGAAGCGCGCCTGCTGTTCCGTCGCCCCGCCGAACTGGCCAACCCGTTGGTGTTCTTCGCCATCGTCGTGGCCATGTTCCCGCTGGCGGTCGGCCCGGAAAGCCAATTGTTGCAAACCTTGTCGCCCGGCCTGGTCTGGGTGGCAGCGTTGCTGGCCGTGTTGTTGTCGCTGGACGGCCTGTTCCGCAGCGATTTCGAAGACGGCTCGCTGGAGCAGTGGGTGCTGTCGCCGCACCCACTGGCGCTGCTGGTGCTGGCCAAGGTGCTGGCGCACTGGATCTTTTCCGGGCTGGCGCTGGTATTGTTGGCGCCACTGCTGGCACTGATGCTGGGGCTGCCAAGCCATTGCCTGCCGGTGCTACTCGGTTCGCTGCTGCTGGGTACGCCGGTATTGAGCTTGCTGGGCGCGGTGGGCGCGGCGCTGACAGTCGGCCTTAAACGCGGAGGTTTGTTACTGGCGTTGCTGATTCTGCCGTTGTATATCCCTGTATTGATCCTGGGCAGTGGTGCGTTGCAAGCGGCGTTGCAAAATATGCCGGCAACCGGCCATCTGCTCTGGCTCGCCAGTCTGACGGCCCTGGCCGTTACCCTGGCACCCTTTGCGATAGCGGCCGGCCTGAAGATCAGCGTCGGCGAATAACGAGTCCCGGGCTCTCAAGCCCGGCAAATACCCTGGATGTACCCTGATGAAAATAAGCTGGACGTGGTTCCACAAGCTGGGCTCCCCGAAATGGTTCTATGCCATCAGCGGCCGCATGCTGCCGTGGCTGGCCGGTGCTGCCGTGCTCCTGCTGCTGGTCGGCATCACCTGGGGCCTGGCCTTCGCCCCCCAGGACTACCAGCAGGGCAACAGCTTCCGCATCATCTATATCCATGTGCCGGCGGCGATGCTGGCGCAGTCCTGCTATGTGCTGCTGGCGGTGGCCGGGGTGGTGGGGCTGGTGTGGAAGATGAAACTGGCCGACGTCGCCCTGCAATGTGCCGCACCCATCGGCGCCTGGATGACCGCCGTGGCGCTGGTTACCGGCGCCATCTGGGGCAAGCCGACCTGGGGCAGCTGGTGGGTGTGGGATGCCCGCCTTACGTCCATGCTCATCCTGCTGTTCCTGTACTTCGGCATTATTGCGCTGGGCCAGGCGATCAGTAATCGTGACAGTGCGGCCAAGGCCTGTGCGGTGCTTGCGATTGTCGGTGTGGTGAATATCCCGATCATCAAGTATTCGGTGGAGTGGTGGAACACCCTGCACCAGGGCGCCACCTTCACCCTTACCGAAAAGCCGGCGATGCCGGCCGAAATGTGGCTGCCGCTGTTGTGCACGGCGCTGGGTTTCTACTGCTTTTTCGGTGCGGTGCTGTTGCTGCGTATGCGCCTTGAAGTGCTCAAGCGCGAAGCACGTGCCAGTTGGGTCAGGGACGAAGTATTGAACAGCCTGGGGCGGAGGGCCGCACAATGAGCTTTGCCACTTTCGGTGACTTTCTCGCCATGGGCCACCATGGCCTGTACGTGTGGTCGGCCTATGGCATCTGCCTGGCGGTGCTGGCGCTGAACGTTGGTGCGCCACTGCTGGCCCGTCGTCGCTATTTGCAAGAAGAGGCGCGCCGTTTGCGCCGGGAGAACAACCAGTGAATCCGCAGCGCAAGAAACGCCTGTTGCTCATCGTCGGCCTGCTGGTCGGCGTCGGGGTTGCCGTCGGCTTTGCCTTGAGCGCATTGCAGCAGAACATCAACCTGTTCTATACACCGACCCAGATCGCCAACGGCGAAGCGCCGCTGGACACGCGCATTCGCGCTGGCGGCATGGTCGAGAAAGGCTCGGTTCAGCGCTCGGCCGACTCGTTGGACGTGCGTTTCGTGGTTACCGACTTCAACAAGTCGGTACCCATCACCTACCGCGGCATCCTCCCCGATCTATTCCGCGAAGGGCAGGGCATCGTCGCCCTTGGCAAGCTCAACGGCGAAGGTGTGGTGGTAGCCGATGAAGTGCTGGCCAAGCACGACGAGAAATACATGCCGCCCGAGGTCACCAAGGCGTTGAAGGAAAGCGGCCAGGCCGCTACCGGCGTAGAGGCCAAGCCATGAACGCCGCACTGGTAATTCCCGAACTGGGCCAGTTGGCGATGATTCTGGCGATCTGCTTTGCCGTCGTGCAGGCCAGTGTGCCGCTGCTTGGCGCGTGGCGTGGCGACAGCCTGTGGATGAGCCTGGCGCGGCCGGCAGCGTGGGGGCAGTTCGTCTTCCTGGCGTTTGCCTTTGCCTGCCTGACCCATGCCTTCATGACAGACAACTTCTCGGTCGCCTATGTGGCCAGCAACTCCAACAGCGCCTTGCCCTGGTACTACAAGTTCAGTGCGGTGTGGGGCGCCCATGAGGGTTCGCTGCTGCTTTGGGCGCTGATCCTCGGCGGTTGGACCTTTGCTGTGTCGGTGTTCTCCCGGCAGTTGCCGCAGGTGATGCTGGCCCGCGTACTGGCGGTAATGGGCATGATCAGCGTGGGCTTCCTGAGCTTCCTGATCATTACTTCCAACCCGTTCCAGCGCCTGCTGCCGCAGGTGCCGACTGATGGCCGTGACCTCAACCCGCTGCTGCAGGACTTTGGCCTGATCGTTCACCCACCCATGCTCTACATGGGCTACGTGGGCTTTTCGGTGGCCTTCGCCTTCGCCATCGCCGCCTTGCTGGGCGGCCGGCTGGACGCTGCCTGGGCGCGCTGGTCGCGGCCGTGGACCATCGTCGCCTGGGCTTTTCTGGGTATTGGCATCACCTTGGGATCGTGGTGGGCCTATTACGAACTGGGCTGGGGTGGCTGGTGGTTCTGGGACCCGGTGGAAAACGCCTCGTTCATGCCTTGGCTGGTGGGCACGGCACTGATCCACTCGCTGGCGGTGACCGAGAAACGCGGGGTGTTCAAGAGCTGGACCGTGCTGCTGGCAATTGCCGCATTCTCGCTGAGCCTGCTGGGTACCTTCCTGGTGCGTTCCGGCGTGCTGACCTCGGTGCACGCGTTTGCCGCCGACCCGTCGCGCGGTATTTTCATCCTGTTTTTCCTGCTGTTCGTGGTCGGCGGGTCGCTCACGCTGTTCGCACTGCGTGCACCGGTGGTCAAGAGCCAGGTCGGTTTCGCCCTGTGGTCGCGTGAAACGCTGCTGCTGGCCAACAACCTGGTGCTGGTGGTGGCGGCTTCGATGATTCTGCTCGGTACCCTGTACCCGCTGGTGCTCGATGCCCTGACCGGTGCCAAGCTATCGGTCGGCCCGCCCTACTTCGACGCCTTGTTCCTGCCGTTGATGGCGCTGCTGATGGTGGTGATGAGCGTGGGCGTGGTGGTGCGCTGGAAGGACACCCCGGGCAAATGGCTGGCCAGCATGATGACCCCAGTGTTGATCGGCAGTGCCATCCTTGCTCCGGTTGCCGGCTTTATCGTCGACGACTTCGATTGGCCGACGCTGACGGCCTTCGCCCTGGCTTCTTGGGTAGTGCTTGGCGGGCTGCGTGACATTTTCGACAAGACCCGCCACAAGGGCCTGATCAAAGGCTTGCCGGGCCTGGGGCGCAGCTACTGGGGCATGCAACTGGCGCACTTGGGCCTGGCGGTGTGCGCGCTGGGCGTGGTGCTGTCCAGCAACAACAGCGCCGAACGCGACCTGCGCATGGCGCCGGGCGAAAGTGTGGAGCTGGGTGGCTACCACTTCCTGTTCCAGGGCGCCAAGCACTTCGAGGGGCCGAACTTCATCTCTGACAAGGGCACCATCGTGGTCAGCCGCGAGGGTCGTGAAGTGACCACACTGCACCCGGAGAAGCGCCTGTACACCGTGCAACAGTCGATGATGACCGAAGCGGGCATCGACGCCGGCTTTACCCGAGACCTGTACGTTGCGCTTGGTGAGCCACTGGAGAATGGCGCCTGGGCTGTGCGCGTACATATTAAGCCTTACGTTCGCTGGATCTGGCTGGGCGGTCTGCTGACCGGCCTGGGCGGGTTGCTGGCGGCCCTCGACCGGCGCTACCGCGTCAAGGTCAAGACCCGGGTGCGTGATGTCCTGGGCGTGTCTGGAGCAGCTGCATGAAGCGTTGGATCATGGTGGTGCCCCTTGCAGTGTTCCTGCTGGTGGCGGTGTTCCTCTACAAGGGGCTTTTCCTCAAGCCCGACGAGCTGCCTTCGGCAATGATCGGCAAACCGTTCCCGGTGTTTTCCCTGGCTTCGACACAGGGGGACCGCACCCTGACTCAGGCTGACTTGCAGGGTCGCCCGGCACTGGTCAATGTGTGGGCCACCTGGTGTCCATCATGCAAGGTCGAGCATCCGTACCTGAACCAGCTGGCACGGCAGGGTGTGGTGATCCATGGGGTCAACTACAAGGATGACAACGCCGCCGCGCAGAGGTGGCTGGCCGAGTTCCACAACCCCTACCAGCTGGATATTCGTGACGAGCAGGGCAGCCTGGGCCTGGACCTTGGGGTGTATGGGGCGCCGGAAACCTTCCTGATAGACGCCAAGGGCATCATCCGCTACAAGCACGTGGGTATCGTTGATGCCACGGTCTGGCGTGAACAACTGGCGCCGTTGTACCAGGGCCTGATCGACGAGGCCAAGCCATGAAGCGCTGGCTGGCAGCTGCGGTGCTGGGCATGAGCCTGGCCGGTGTGGCCAAGGCGGCTATCGACACCTACCAGTTTCGCGACGAGGCCGAGCGCGAGCGTTACCAACAGTTGACCAAGGAACTGCGCTGCCCCAAGTGCCAGAACCAGGATATTGCCGACTCCAACGCGCCGATTGCTGCCGACCTGCGCCGGGAAATCTTCCGCATGCTCGGCGAAGGCCAGAGCAACCAGCAGATCATCGACTTCATGGTCGATCGCTATGGCGACTTCGTGCGCTACAAGCCGGCGCTCAGCGCGCGTACCTGGCTGCTGTGGTTTGGCCCGGGGATCTTGCTGGCCGGTGGCTTCGTGGTGCTGGCGGTGATCGTGCGCCGGCGCCGTGCCACGGCCGTGCAAGGCACCGATGAGTTGTCTGCCGAAGAACGCGAGCGTCTCGCCAAACTGCTGGAAAAAGAACAGACCCATGATTGAATTCTGGCTTAGCGCGGGCCTTCTGCTGCTCGCTGCCCTCAGCTTTTTGCTGCTCCCGATCCTGCGTGGCCGCCGTCGCCAGCAGGAAGAAGACCGCACGGCCTTGAACGTGGCCCTTTACCAGGAACGCGTCGCCGAACTGGCGGCCCAGCAAGCCGCCGGTGTGCTCGATGAGGCGCAGATGGCCAAGGGCCGGGACGAGGCTGCCCGCGAGTTGCTGGCCGATACCGAAGGCGCCGAGGCCCCGCGCCAGGGGCATTTGGGCAAGGCGCTGCCGCTGCTGGCGGCAGTGCTGGTACCGCTGATGGCGCTGGGGCTGTACCTGCATTTTGGCGCGGCCGACAAGGTGGCGCTGACCCAGGAATTTGCCGAGGCACCCAAGTCGATGGATGAAATGACTACGCGCCTTGAGCGCGTGGTGCAGGCCCAGCCGGATTCGGCCGAGGCCATGTATTTCCTTGGCCGGGCCTACATGGCCGAGCAGCGCCCGGCCGATGCCGCGCGCACGTTCGAACGGGCCGTGGCCCTGGCTGGTCGTCAGCCCGAGCTGCTGGGGCAGTGGGCGCAGGCGCTGTACTTTGCCGCCAACAAGCAGTGGAGCCCGCAATTGCAGGCGCTGACTGACGAAGCGCTGAAGGCGGACCCTAACGAGGTGACCAGCCTGGGCCTGCGCGGTATTGCTGCGTTTGAAGGCGAGCGTTATCAGGAAGCCATCGACTACTGGAAGCGCTTGCTGGCGCAGTTGCCAGAAGGTGATGCATCGCGAGCGGCCCTGCAGGGTGGTATCGACCGCGCCGCCGAGCGCCTGGGTGGGGTGCCAGCAGAGGCGACCGAGCCTGCACCTGTGGCGGCTCGCCTGAAAGTGCGGGTGGAACTGGCGGCTGCCTTGAAGGACAAGGTCAAGCCGGACGACACGGTATTTATCTTCGCTCGCGCCAGCAATGGCCCGCCGATGCCACTGGCGGCCAAGCGGGTGACTGTGGCGCAGTTGCCGATCGAGGTGGAATTGTCTGACGCTGATGCGATGATGCCGCAGATGAAACTGTCGCAATTTGCCGAAGTCCAACTGGTTGCACGTGTTTCACGCGCGGGTCAGCCTACCCAGGGTGAGTGGATTGGCCGGGGTGCTCCGTTGCCTAGCGCCACCCAGGCTACCCAGCGCCTGACCATCGACACTCCAGACCAGTAAGAGAGCACTGCCATGCACAGCACCGTCCGCCTGACCCTGATTACCCTGGCCCTGGGTTTGTCTGCGTGTACGGTGCACGAGCCGTACGAGCAGCCCGCGCCACCGATCGAGCGTGTGCCGCCATCGGGGCCGGTGGTCAAGCCCTTGCCGGGCGGGCAGCCTGCCACTCAGCCGAGCAAGCCGGCGGCGATACCCAAGCCCATGCCGCGTACCTCGGCCAGCTTTGCGCCACCGCCTGGCGGGGCAAGCCACTGGGATCCCAGGCTGGGTGTATATGTGTTGGAGAAGCAGCCCAATACCTTCTACCGGCAGCGTACCTACTATCGGTTCGATAACGGCTGGAGCTGGTCGTTGAGCCCGAATGGGCCTTGGCAGGAAACTGACAGCAGTGGTGTACCAGGTGGGTTAGGGCGGGCGTTCGCACAGTAACGCTGTTTCTGTATCTGCTTCTTCTTCTTCTTCTGCTTCTGCTTTTGCTTGTAAGCGCGCGGTAGTTCAGGCGACGCAGATTGCGACTTCAGGAGGCCGAGCGCAGGGCTTGCGAAGGGAGGTGACGGGCATGGATGCCCGTCAAGCGCTGGGCCCCAGGATGGGGCCTGCAGCGCGGTCCTCCCGGGAGCAAGACCGTAGCGAGGGAACCCCGGAGCGTAGCGCAGGGGCCGGATGATAGGAGCCAGCGTTTTTTGGTTACTTTTTGTCGCGTTTGACAAAAAGTGACCCGCCGTAAGGGCGGAAAGGTGACTATGCGCCACCTGCGTGAATGAATACCTACTCGATGTGGATGCCCACATCCAAGAAGCAAGAAGCAAGAAGCAAGAAGCGAACTCGTCTGTTTTGACTCAGCGAACAGTCCATTCGCGATGGCGACACTGACTCACCTTTTCGCCCTTACGGCGAGTCACTTTTTGTCAAACGCGACAAAAAGTAACCAAAAAACGCTGCGCTCCCATCATCCGGCCCCTGCGCTGCGCTCCGGGGTCCCCTCACTCCGGCCTTGCTCCCGGCAGGACCGCGCCGAAGGCCCCATCCTGGGGCCTCAGCGCTTGACGGGCATCCATGCCCGTCACCTGCCTCCGCAAGGCCTGCGTTCGGCCTCCTGAAGTCGCGAAGATCAAGATCAAGATCAAGATCAAGATCAAGATCAAGATCAACAGCAACAGCAACAGCAACAGCAACAGCAACAGCAACAGCAACAGCAACAGCAACAGCAACAGCAACAGCAACAGCAACAGCACAGTACAGTACAGTACAGTTTTGCCTTGTTATTTCCATTGACTGTACCGGTCGGTGACTCCGCATAATGACGCCTCGAATTCACCCGGAGGTGGCATGCGCAAGACAGTCCTGGTACTGGTGGAAACCGTCGACGATTACCTGCCCATGCTGGAGCAGGCCGGTTACCACCTGATCCGTGCCCCTTCGCCGAAAATGCGCGCCGATGCCATTCATCGCCACGCCGAAGAAATCGATGCGGTCCTCACCCGTGGGCCGCTGGGGCTATCCGCCGCCGAAATTGACGCATTACCCAGATTGCAGATCATCTGCGTGATCGGCGCCGGCTACGAGCAGGTCGACCTGGCCGCCGCCGCTGCCCGCGGCATAACCGTCACCAATGGCGCAGGGGCCAATGCCGCGGCCGTCGCCGACCACACCCTGGCCCTGCTGCTGGCGCTGCTGCGCGACATCCCCCGTGCCGATGCCAGCACGCGGCGCGGTGAATGGAACCGGGTGATCAGCCCCTCGGTGAGTGGCAAGCGCCTGGGCATTCTCGGCCTCGGCGCAGTAGGGCTGGCGATTGCCAAGCGGGCCCACTTGGGCTTCGACATGCACGTCAGCTACCACAGCCGCACAGCACGCCAGGGGGTGCCCTATACCTGGTACGACAGCCCACGACACTTGGCTGAAGCCGTCGACATCCTGGTGGTGGCTACCCCCGGTGGCGCCAACACCCGGCATCTGGTCGATGCCCACGTCCTTCAGGCCCTGGGGGCTGACGGCTATCTGGTGAACATCGCCCGTGCCAGCGTGGTCGACACGCAAGCCCTGATTGCTGCATTGCAGCGTGGCCAGCTGGCTGGCGCCGCGCTGGATGTATTCGATGACGAGCCGGCAGTGCCCGATGCACTCAAGGCCTTGCCCAACACCGTGCTCACACCCCACGTGGCTGGCCAATCGCCAGAAGCCGCGCGCGACACGGTGGCCTTGGTGCTACGCAACCTGCAGGCGTTCTTTGCCGGTGAGCCAGTTTTGACCCCGGTACGCCCGTAACCCTTTTCCAGATATCTGCCTGGCAGCGCCCGGGCAACAAGGAGTGTGTGCATGCAACTCGAAATATTCCAGGTCGATGCCTTTTCCACTGAACCGTTCGGTGGCAACCCGGCCGCAGTGATCCCGCTGGACAGCTGGCTGCCGGACGATGTGCTGCAGCGCATTGCCGAAGAAAACAACCTGTCAGAAACAGCCTACTTCGTGCGCAACGGCGAAACGTTTGACTTGCGTTGGTTTACCCCCGCCGTGGAGGTCGACCTGTGCGGCCATGCTACCTTGGCCTCGGCTTACGTGCTGTTCGAGCAACTGGGTGAGCAGGCGCAAGTGCTGCGCTTCAATACCCGCAGTGGCGAGTTGCGCGTCAGCCGTGGCACTGATGGCCTGCTGGCCATGGACTTCCCGGCCAAGCAACCCGTAGCGGTGGACATGCCGGCGGGCCTGCTGCAGGCGTTGGGCTTGAGCCAGGCACAGGTGGTGTACCGTAGCGACGATTATGTGGTGGTGATCGATGACGCCTTGCTGCTCGATACGTTGAAACCAGACTTTGTTGCACTGTCGGCCTTCGACGTCCGTGGCATTGCCGTGACCGCGGCAGGGCGTGGCTTTGACTTCGTCACCCGCTGGTTCGGCCCGCGGGTTGGTGTGAATGAAGACCCGGTAACCGGCTCGGCGCACACTTCGCTGGCGCCGGTATGGGCCCAGAGGCTGGGCAAGAAGGTGCTGAACTGCGAGCAGGGCGGGGCACGCAAAGGGCAATTGCAGTGTGAAGTGCCGGGCAATGGCCGCGTAATCATCAGTGGGCGGGCGGCGTTGTACCTGCGGGGCAATGTGTACATCTAGTATGGCGTGTGATGCCCTGGGGGGCTTCTATAATTGCAGGCCCATCTTTCCGTTCAAGGAGCCACCCATGGACCTGGAAAAACACGGCACCTGCCTGTGCGGCGACACGCGGCTGACGGTCAGCGTCGACAATACCCATATCAGCGCTTGTCATTGCAGCATGTGCCGCAAGTGGACCGGTGGCCCGCTGTTGGTGGTGCACTGCAGCAAGCCTCCGCTGATCGAAGGGCGTGCGCCGAGCGTCTATGATTCGTCCGACTGGGCCCAGCGTGCTTTCTGTGGCCGCTGTGGTACGCACCTGTACTACCGGCTCAAGGCCAACGACTTCCACGCCGTGCCGGTCGGCCTGCTCGATGGCGACCAAGCCTGGGATTTCGACCTGCAGATCTTCGTCGAACAGAAACCCGCGTGGTACTGCTTCGCCAATCAGACCAAGGAGCTGTCCGGCCAAGAGGTGTTCGAGCAGAACAGCTGATTCAACGTCATGTTGTACGGGGGCGTTCCGTCGGCGAATGCCTCCATACAATTCTGCGTGAACTTGCCAAACCGGTGCATTCCTGAGAAAAGGGCGGTTTTGTTTTTCAGCGTTTGGAGTGTACCCATGAGCCAAGAACTGCAGATCATCGACCTGGTCGAGGGAGACGGCAAAGCCGCCGTCAAAGGTGCCCTGATCACCACCCAGTACACCGGCTGGCTGGCCGATGGCAGCGAGTTCGACTCGTCCTGGTCGCGCGGTAAGCCGTTTCAGTGCGTAATCGGTACCGGCAGGGTAATCAAAGGCTGGGACCAAGGCCTGATGGGTATGCGCGTTGGCGGTAAGCGCAAGCTGCTGGTACCGGCGCACCTGGGCTATGGCGAACGCAGCGTAGGGGCGATCCCACCGAATTCGGACCTGACCTTCGAGATCGAACTGCTGGAAGTGCTCACGCGGGATGATTGAGTGGGCACGTTGCAACCCGAAATTCTTGCACCTTACACAATTGCGCAACACCCAGCCCCTAATCTAGGCCTTGCCTAGGGAACGGCATCCACCTCCAGGGAGGAACCAAACGGGTTCGGGGCACTCTGACCCTCACGCGTTGCCAGGGATGGCATTCACTACATGGGCGCCCTGCAACTGGCCGGGCGATGTGGCGGGTAAACCCGATTTTCTCTGCCACACGAGCCTGCCTTGATGAAGTTGCCAACACTCTTCCGCCGTCGCCGTCACTTGCTGCTGAGTCTGTTGCTCACAGCCATCGCCGTACCGTTGGCGCTGGAGGCTGTCGAAAGCCGGGCACGACCGGTGGATGGCACCCAGACCCTGGTGTTTCTGCGTCATGGCGAGAAGCCGGGCGAGGGGCTCGGGCAGTTGAACTGCCAGGGCCTCAACCGTGCACTGGACCTGGCCACTGTACTGCCCGAGCGCTTCGGCAAGGCCGACTACGTGTTTGCCGCCAACCCCACGCGGCATGTCGAGGAAGGCAGCCGGGACGAAAGCTACAGCTATATCCGCCCATTGATGACCATCACCCCCAGTGCCATCCGCCTCGGCTTGCCGGTGAATATCGACTACGGCGCCAACGACACTGCTGAACTGGCCGATGAGTTGCTGAGCGACAAGTACCGCAATGCGACCATCTACACTGCCTGGTCCCACGGCTACCTGCCGGAACTGATCAACACCGTGGCCGGCAAGGCCCTGGGGGAGGAGCGGGTGATCACCGAGGATTGGAGCGGCGAAGACTTCGACACGCTCTATGTACTGACCCTGACCTGGCAAAACGGCAAAGCCAGCCTGCTGAGCCGTAATGTGCGCCAGGGCCTGAATGACGGTGCGCATAGCTGCCCGACCTGATCCGCTGGTACTGTTTGGCAAGGAAGCTGGAACAGGGATGAGCGATGAAACAGCGGGTAACGGTGATCGGTGGTGGAGTGGTGGGCCTGGCGACGGCTTACGCGCTGGTTCGGGAAGGGTGGTCGGTTGACCTGATCGAGGCCCGCGACAGCCTGGCGTCGGCCACCAGCTTTGCCAATGGCGGGCAATTGTCCTATCGCTATGTGGCGCCGCTGGCTGATGCCGGGGTGCCGTGGCAGGCGCTGGGCTGGCTGTTGCAGGGCGAGTCGCCATTGCGATTGCGCTTGCGCATGGACCCGGCCCAGTGGCGCTGGCTGCTGGCATTCACCCTGGCTTGCCGGCGAAGCGTCAATCGCCGTAATGCCGGGCAATTGCTTGAGCTGGCGCTTTACAGTCAGGCCGTTCTGGCGCAATGGCGCGAGGACCAGAACCTGGGGGATTTTGCCTGGCGGCGCAATGGCAAGCTGGTGGCATTTCGCAGTGAACGGGCCTTTGCCCAAGGCCGGGAACAGTTGGCGGACCCGTCCAGTCAGCAGGTGCTGGCGGCTGCCGAGCTGCGCGGGCTGGAGCCTGCCCTGGATGGCGCACCGTTTGTGGGTGGCGTGTTCACGGCGGGCGAAGAGGTTGGCGATTGTCACGTGTTTTGCTTGCGGCTGGAGGCGCTGTTGCGCGCGTCGGGCCAGTGCCATTTCCTGCTTGGCCGGCCGGTGACGCAATTGCTTCAGCGCCAGGGCCAGGTCGTGGCACTGCAACTGGGCGATCAGCAGCTGGACGTGGAGCAGTTGGTGCTGTGTGCCGGGCATCGCGGCCCAGGCTTGGCATTACCGGAGGTGCAGATACCAGTCTACCCGCTGAAGGGCTATAGCCTGACGGCACCGATCAGCGCCGCGCACCTGCCCCCGGAGGTGAGCCTTACCGACTATGAGCGCAAGATCGTCTACGCCCGCCTGGGGCAGCAGCTGCGGGTAGCGGCGATGGTGGACATTGTCGGGTTCGATGAGTCGGTGGACATGCGCCGTTTGCAGAGCATGCGGCGGCTGGCGCTGGAGACGCTGCCGAGGGCGGCGGATTATGGCCAGGCGGTGGAGTGGGCGGGGATGCGGCCGGCGACACCGACCGGGGTGCCGATCATCGGTGGGACGGTGTACCGCAACCTGTGGCTGAACCTGGGGCATGGGGCGTTGGGGTTCACCTTGGCCTGTGGCAGTGCGCAGCGTTTGGCCCGGATGATGCGTTAACCGGACCGGCCTCTTCGCGGCTAAAGCCGCTCCTACGAGGACCCCACGGTATTCAGGCTTGTGGTGGTCCTGTAGCGGCTTTAGCCGCGAAGAGGCCGGTACAGGCGAAGGATATCTAGCGGCCGAAGCGCATCGGCCAACCCACCACTTTCTTTGTCCGCGGCGTAGCATAGGTGCGCACTTTGGACGTGCTCAAGCCCATGCGCACCAGCGATTCGGCAATGGTCACCGCTGCACTCACACCATCCACCACCGGCACGCCGGTACGTTGGCGAATCTGCTCGTCCAGCCCGGCCATGCCGCCACAACCCAGGCAGATCACTTCGGCCTTGTCGTCACGCACGGCGCGCTCGGCCTGGCCAACAATCGCCTCCACGGCCCGCTGCGGGTCGGCTTCCAGTTCCAGCACCGCCAGCCCGCTGGCTCGCACCGAGGCGCAGCGGTCATACAGGCCCGAGAGCTTCAGGCGGTCCTCGATCAATGGCACGGTGCGGTCAAGCGTGGTTACTACGGAATAGGCGTGGCCCAGGTACATTGCTGTGCTGGCGGCGGCGTCAGTAATGTCCACCACAGGCACGTTAAGCAGTTCCTGCAGGCCTTCGCGGCCGTGTTCGCCATAACCGGCCTGGATCACGGCATCGTAAGGCCCTTCAAAGGCCAGTACCCGGTCCATCACCGCGATGGCCGCCAGGTAGCTCTCGAAGTTGCCCTCCACCGACTCGGCGCCGAACCAGGGTGTGAGGCCGACGATTTCGGTACCGGGTGCGGCCACCGCACGGGCCTGCTCGGCAATGGCTTGGGTAATGGCTTCGGTGGTGTTGACGTTGGCGATCAGAATACGCATGGGCAGTCCTCCTTGATCAATGGCCGCTGTGGTCGACGGCGATGCACTCGCCGCTGACGTCGTGGTAATGGTGGTTACGTGGCGCGATCAGCAGGTACAGGGCGGCGGCGATGCCGGCACCGATCAGCCAGGAGAACGGCGCGATACCGTGGAAGTTGGGCACCAGGGCCAGCACGATGGCCAGCAGTGCGGCCGGCACGAAGGCGGCCACGGCGCGCAGGTTGATGCCCTTGCTGTAGTGATAGGCACCGGCCGGGTGCTCGGTATACAGCTCTGGCACGTTGATGCAGCCTTTGCGCAGCAACCAGTAGTCGGACATGATCACGCCGTACAGCGGGCCGAGCAGGGCGCCCAGGCCCGACAGGAAGTACACGATCACCAGCGGGCTGTTGTACAGGTTCCACGGCAGGATCAGCACCGCGAGGGTGGCACTGATCAGCCCGGCACGGCGGAAGTTCAGGTGGCGCGGTGCCAGGTTGCTGAGTACGAAGGCCGGGGCGACGAAGTTGGCCATGATGTTCACCGCCACGGTGACGATCAGGAAGGCCAGGCAGCCGAGCACCAGGAATGGCGTGCTGGGTATGGCGGCGACGATCTGCGTCGGGCTGTCGATGATCTGGCCGTTGATCTGGAACTGCGCGCCGCACAGCACCACGGTGATCACGGCGAACACCAGGATGTTCACCGGCAGGCCCCAGAAGTTGCCCACGCGGATGGTCTTGCGGCAAGGCGAGGAGCGGGCGAAGTCACAGAAGTTCAGCACCAGGGTGCCGTAGATCGCCAGCCACAGTGCGCCGCCGGCGAAGATGTTGCGCCACATCTCGTAGCCGGTCAGCGGCGTAGCCACCGACCAGGCAATGCGCGCGTCGGCCTTGAAGTACATGAACACCGCCAGTGCGGCGACGGTCAGCAGGATCACCGGCCCGGCAAAGGCCTCGTAACGGCGCACCATCTCCATGCCGTAGGCCAGGATCACCAGTTGCACCAGCCAGATCGACACGAAACACACCCAGCCCAGGCTCGACAGGCCGAGGATGCTGTCGTGGTCGTAGGCTGCCAGTTGCGGCCACACGGCGGTGAGCAGCACCCGCAGCACCACCGATGCCAGGTAGGTCTGGATGCCGAACCAGGCGATGGCGATGATGGCTCGGATCAGCGCCGGTATCTGCGCGCCGTGGATGCCGAAGGCAATGCGGCTGATGACCGGAAACGGCACCCCGGTTTTCTGCCCCATGTAACCCGACAGGTTCATGAAGAAGTACACCAGTGCCGCGCCGATGGCCAGCGACAACAGAATTTGCCAGCCACCCAGGCCGAGGGCGAACAAGCCCATGGCGAACGAGTAGTTGGCGATATTGTGCACATCGTTTGTCCACAGCGCGAAGATGCTGTAGCCGCCCCAGCGACGGCCTTCCATACGCGTTGGCGCCAGGTCGCGGTTATGCAGGCGCGGGCTGAGAACAAGGTCCGGCTGGTGACCGGCAAGCGTGGAACTCGGGTGTGTGCTGGCGACGGATTGTTCAGGGGCAAGGTCGAGGCTGCTACTCATTCCGGCGGGCTCCTGATGCACATGGACTGCGATGAGCGGGCATGCGCACGGGCTCGCCATCTCGTCGGTGCAGCGTTGGCATCACAGGGTTGTGGGCGCGGCGGCCGACGTTGGGGCGGCGTCGCGGGTTCTTGTGTATTTATGTTTTGTCTAAGTTGTATACAAAACACGGACACACAAAAGCGAGTTCCATGCCAAAGGAAGAGCAGGTTTCAATAGGCGATCATTTCGAACTTATCTTGTTGAAAGGTAAGTTAATGAAATAAAGAGAATATAAGTTGACCGATTGAACAAGTTTAAATTTTCGAAAGATTGATTAGTTGATCATTTGGTCAAAATAACGGGTGGGAAGTGTGTAACGAATTGGGGCGCTACTGAAGAAAGTGCACACAAAAATGGCACTTATGGTTACGTATTTGTGTACAAAAAATAGTCAGCTTTTCCGGTGCTGACCTCTTCGCGGGCACGCCTGCAAAGAGGCCAGCACAGGCGCCCATCAATCCATTGGCGGCAACCGCCGCTTGACCGGGGTCTTCTTGATGATCGCGGTATTGGTCTCAGCCAGCACATTCATGAGATCGAGCAGCGTGTCCAGCTGCTCCATCGAGCGCACATGCAGTCGGGCTATGAAGCAGTCCTCGCCAATGACCTTGTCGCATTCGGTGAACTCAGGAATCGCAATGATCTGGCGCTCCACTTCTTGCAGCTTCCCCGGCAGCGGACGGATACGCACGATCGCCTGCAACTGGTAGCCAAAGGCGCGAGGGTCGACCTCCACGGTGTAGCCGCGCAGCACGCCGCGCTCTTCGAGCCGGCGCAGGCGCTCGCTGACGCTGGGTGCGGACAGCCCGCTGACCTGCGCCAGAGCCTTGAGCGAGCGGCGCGAGTCCTCCATCAGGGCATTGATCAATAGTTGGTCGATGGCATCGGTCATACCCACCTCATCAGGTAATTCGTGTTATTTGCCTTGATAGTAAAGGCAGAGCCACAAATATGCCTTGGTTATCCGCTGGATGGCCAGGCTGTCGCCTTTGCATACTGTGACCATCATCAACGGGAGATTTGAGATGGACAGTTCATTGCGCCGTGGCTCGCTGGAAATGGTGGCCGCCATGCTGATTTCCGGGACCATTGGCTGGTTCGTGCTGGTGTCCGGCCAGCCGGTGCTGGATGTGGTGTTCTGGCGCTGCGTGTTCGGTGCCGTGACCTTGCTGGCGATTTGCGCCGCGTTTGGCTTTCTGCGACCGGGCGTGATCAGCCGCACGGCATTTTTGCTGGCGATTGCCAGTGGGGTGGCCATTGTCGGCAACTGGCTGATGTTGTTCGCTTCGTACGCACGGGCGTCGATTGCCATCGGCACGGCGGTTTACAACGTGCAGCCATTCATTCTGGTGGGGCTGGCGGCGCTGTTTCTGGGCGAAAAGATTACCTTGGCCAAGGTGACCTGGCTGAGTGTGGCGTTCCTCGGCATGCTGGCCATCGTCAGTGCCCATGGCGCTGGGCAAAGTAATGGCGAGGACTATCTGCTGGGGATTGCCCTGGCGCTGGGGGCGGCATTCTTGTATGCAATCGCGGCGTTGATCATCAAGCGCCTGAGTGGCACGCCCCCGCACCTGATAGCGCTGATTCAGGTAACCACGGGTGTACTGCTGCTGGCGCCGTGGGTCACGCTTGGCGGGTTGCCGGTTGAAGTGCCGGCGTTGGCCAGCTTGTTGACACTGGGCATGGTGCACACCGGCCTGATGTATGTGCTGTTGTACAGCGCCATCCAGCGTTTGCCCACGGCGTTGACCGGTGCGCTGTCGTTCATTTACCCGATTGCGGCAATTCTGGTGGACTGGGTGGCGTTCGGGCACCGCCTGGCGCCGCTGCAGTGGCTGGGCGTGGGGTTGATCCTGCTGGCGGCAGCGGGCATGCAGCAGGGGTGGTGGTTCCGCTCGGCGCGGCATCCTGTAGGCGCGGGTTTACCCGCGAAGAGGCCCGCAAGGTAGAATGCCGCTTTTTGCCAGCCTGCGATCCGCCATGACCTCGCCCATCGACACCCTCGAGCAACACCTGCTTGCCGCCCTCGACCCTGCACCACGGGAAACCCGCCGCCTGTTTCACGGCCGCGGCCGCTGCTGGCAGGGCCTGGAGCAGGTCACCGTCGACTGGCTGCAGGGCGTGCTGTCGGTCGCCTTGTTCCGTGAGCCGCCCGAGGGCCAGCTCGCCGAACTGGAAGCCATGCTGCGCAGCTTGGCCGAGCGCCCGCAGTGGACTGGGCAGGCAGTCATCATCCAGCACCGCTACCTGCCCGACAGCCCGGGCCAGTGGCTGCTGGGCGAGCCGTGCCAGCAACGCGAAGTGATCGAGGACGGCCTGACCTACCTGCTGGACTTGGGCGTGCGGCAAAACAATGGCCTGTTCCTCGACATGCGCTATGGCCGCCGCTGGGTGCGCGAGCAGGCCGCGGGCAAGCGCGTGTTGAACCTTTTTGCTTATACCTGCGGCTTTTCCGTGGCAGCGATTGCCGGTGGCGCCGAGCAGGTGGTGAACCTGGACATGGCCAAGTCGGCCCTGTCGCGGGGCCGGGACAACCATCGCCTCAATGGCCACGATGCATCACGGGTGGCATACCTGGGGCATGAACTGTTCAAGTCGTGGGGCAAGGTGCGCAAGTACGGGCCTTATGACCTGATCATCATCGACCCGCCTACCTTCCAGCGTGGCAGCTTTGTGCTGACCCAGGATTACGCAAAGATCCTGCGGCGTTTGCCGGAGTTGTTGAATGCGGGAGGGACGGTGCTGGCGTGTGTCAACGACCCGGGGATCGGGCCTGAGTTTCTGATCGAAGGCATGGCAGCGCAGGCGCCTTCGCTGGCTTATGTCGAGCGTCTGGAAAACCCGCCGGAGTTTCCGGACGTTGACCCGGCGGGGGGGCTGAAGGCATTGGTATTCCGTCAGGTTTGATGCTGCCCTTGCTGGAAGCTTCGCGAGCGAGCCCGCGAAAGGGCCGGTGCAGGCGAATTCAAGCCCCCAGGGCCTGCAGCGGCAGCGGGTACACCTGGGCAAAGCGGTCCACCCCGGATACCTGTAACGGCCCTTGCAGGTTGATGCGCAGCAGCGGGTCTTCGCTGATCGACTTGTCCACCTCATGGATCAGCGCGAGTGACGCATCCACATCACTGTCGTAAGTGAACTGCACCGAGAAGAACGCATAGGCGAACTGCCGCGACTGGTTGGTAACCGCCTTGATCTGGCGAAACGGCACGGAGTGCACGAAGCCTTTGCCATCGCGCAGCCGCTACGGATCGTCAGGCTTTCGACTGTACCGGTATGGCCGGAATCGAGCACTACCCAGTCGCCGATGGAAATGGAATCCTCGATGAGGATGAACAACCCGGTAATCACATCGTGCACCCGCTGCTGCGAGCCGAAGCCGATGGCCAGGCCGATCACCCCGGCACCGGCCAGGAACGGCGCGACGTTGGTGCCCAGGTTGGCCATGGTGGTGATGGTGCAGATGACGATCAGGACCACTTTGGTCGCATTGTGCAGCATCGGCAGGATGGTCCGCACCCGGGTGCTCGGCTGACGCGCGCTGCGGCGGCCGACGGGGGGCTTGAGTGCTTCCTGGATGGCCGTATCGAGTACCACCCACAGCAGCCAGGTGACCAGCAGGATCAAGCCAATGCTCGACAGCGAGTTGCTGATCGCCTGGCCCAGGCTGTTGCTCAGGGCGAAATCGACCACCGAGAAGCCCCAGATGCGCCCCAGCAGCTCGATGAAGGTGACGGCCATGTCGATGCGCAGTAGCGCGTGGGCGAGGCTGCACAGCAGCTCCTTACAGGGGCGTACCCGCGCATCCCTTGTATGAGCCGAGGTGAACGGCACGCTGTTGTCCGGCAGGCGGGTTACCAGTTGTTCGGCACCTTACTGGCCTGTGCCAACGACCCAGGCATCGGGCTGCAGTTCCTTATCGAAGAGTTGTCCTTGCATGCCCCGGCGCTGGCGTTCGCCGAGCGGCTGGCGAATTCGCCGATTTTTCGGATGCGGGCGTGGAGGAGCACTCAAGGTGATGGAGTTCTATTTTAAATACGTCATTATTCCTCTGTTAATGTAGGATTTATCTTACGGGCATGATTTATTTATATTCATTGCGTGGAGATTAATTGTTTTTACAATTTTTAATATTTGCAATGAAGTTGGCCGTCTACTAGGATCCGAGTTCCTATTTGGATACGGCGCCGACAATTAGTGATCGGCTTGATCAAGGCAGGGAGAATGCCAATGTTCAACACTTACCAGCGATGGCTCGTATTGGCCGTCCTGTCCTTCGCCTTGCTATTGGTTGCGATCGACATGACGGTCCTTTACATCGCCTTGCCCACACTTACCCATGCGCTCGGGGCATCTACCTCCGAAAAGCTGTGGATCATCAACATGTATCCCCTGGTCGTCGCCGGCCTGTTGCTGGGTGCTGGCACCTTGGGTGATCGCATCGGCCACCAGCGATTGTTCGTGATCGGCCTTGTGCTGTTCGGTGCGGCGTCGCTTCTGGCTGCATTCGCGCCATCTTCCGCGCTGCTAATCCTGGCTAGGGGCGCGCTGGGCGTCGGTGCGGCGGCCATGATGCCGGCCACGCTGGCGATCATCAGTCTGACCTTCGAGGATGAGCGTGAGCGTGGTTTTGCCATCGGCGTCTGGACGGCCGTGGCTTCCGGTGGTGCAGCGATTGGTCCGCTGATAGGGGGGGCGCTGCTCGAGCATTTCTGGTGGGGTTCCGTGTTTCTGATCAACGTGCCCATCGTGCTGGTGGCCCTGGTGTTGTCCTTGCTGCTGATCAGGAACATGCAACAGGCCAACGCCGGGCGATGGGACTTGCTTGGCTCCCTTCAGGCGATGGTAGGGCTCATCAGCCTGGCGTACCTGATCAAGGAATTCGCCAAGCCCGAGCCCTCGCTGGTGGCGGCGCTGGGGGCGTTGGCCATCTGCGCGGGCTTCGGTTGGATGTTCGTGCGCGGGCAGCGCAAGCGTGGTTTTCCGTTGATCGACCTGCAGATTTTCCGCAGCCCCGCGTTCTCCTCTGCGGTCATCGCCAGCCTGGCCGCGGCCGGCTGCCTGATGGGCATCAACCTGGTACTGAGCCAGCGCCTGCAACTGGTTGTCGGGCTATCCCCGCTCGAGACCGGCCTTTATTTCCTGCCCCTTTCCGTGGGAGCGATCGTGGCCGGTCCGTTAAGCGGCTGGTTGCTGCCCAAGGTCCGTTGTGATCGGTTCCTGGTGCTCGCACTGTTGATCTACGCCGGTGCCATTGGCCTGTTCATGTACAGCTTCAGCCAGTCGGTCGCCCTGCGACTGCTGCTGCTGTTCGTCATGGGTGCTTGCGTAGGGGCGAGTATGACCGGGGCGTCCACCACCATCATGGCCAGCGCGCCGCCGGAGCGAGCGGGGATGGCCGCTTCGGCCGAGGAAATTTCCTACGAGCTGGGAGGAGGGTTGGGCATCGCCTTCATGGGTAGCCTGATGTCGGTGGTGTACAGCCGCTCGCTGGTCGTGCCCGAGCAGGCCACCGACGCGGCGCACCTGCAGGACGGGATCGACAGCGCGCTAGCCGCTGCCGCGCAAATGCCCGCCCCGCTGGGGCAGGAAATCGCTGTGAATGCGCGATTGGCGTTCGACCAAGCGGTGTCCTCGGTAATGATGGCCACCGTGGGGTTACTCGTGGTCATCGCACTGTTGGTGTTTGTGAACTTTCGAAGGTATTCGACAGTTTCTGCCGAACAGCAAGTTTCTTCTTAATTTAGTCAAATAATGCTCGGCCCGGAACTGTTCAGTTGAATAGTTTCGGGTCTGGATTTGTGCTGCTTTAAATTTGGAGAGGTGGCATGCGCCTACTATTGGGGCAATTGTATGATCAGCGTGCGGCCTTGCATCTGGAACAGCGTTATGTCGGCGAAGTCCTGATACCGCAGGAGCATCTAATGTGGTGTTTCAGAGAGAGGGCTTTTGACAGGCGCATAAAAAATCCGATGCTCGTTTCCAAGCGTCGGATTTTGCGGCCTACAGGCTAAAGGTCAATGAGTCTGTCTTAACTGACTGGCATTAGGCCAGATGCCCCCTTACGGCTATTGATTGGTATAGATCTGGTCAAACACCCCACCATCATTGAAGTGGGTCTTCTGCACGGTACGCCAGTCACCGAAGGTTTTCTCCACCGACAGGAAGTCCACTTTCGGGAAGCGGTCGGTGTACTTGGCCAGTACCGTCGCATCACGCGGGCGCAGGTAGTTGTTGGCGGCGATCTCCTGGGCTGCTGGTGACCACAGGTACTTCAGGTATTCCTCGGCCACGGCCTGGGTGCCTTTCCGGGCCACTACCCTGTCGACCACCGTCACCGGTGGCTCGGCTTCGGCCGATACGCTTGGGTAGACCACTTCGAACTGGTCGCGGCCGAACTCGCGGGCGATCATCTCGGCTTCGTTCTCGAAGGTGACCAGTACGTCACCGATCTGGTTGGTCATGAACGTGGTGGTGGCGGCACGGCCACCGGTGTCCAGCACGGGGGCCTGCTTGAACAGCTTGCCGACGAAGTCGCGGGCTTTGCTTTCATCGCCGCCTTGCTTGAGTACGTAGCCCCAGGCCGACAGGTAGGTATAGCGGCCATTACCCGAGGTTTTCGGGTTGGGCACGATCACCTGCACACCGTCCTTGAGCAGGTCGGGCCAGTCTTTGAGGGCTTTTGGGTTGCCCTTGCGCACGATGAACACCGTGGCCGAGGTGAATGGCGCGCTGTTGTTCGGCAGGCGGCTTACCCAGTTGTCGGGCACCAGCTTGCCCTTGTCTGCCAGGGCGTTGATGTCGGTGGCCATGTTCATGGTGATGACATCGGCCGGCAGACCATCGATCACCGCACGCGCCTGCTTGCTCGAGCCGCCGAAGGACATCTGCACGTTGACCTTCTCGTTGTGTTCGGCTTCCCAGTGCTTCTGGAAGGCCGGGTTGTAGTCCTTGTAGAAGTCGCGCATCACGTCGTAGGAAACGTTGAGCAAGGTGGGGGCGGCTTGGGCGAGGTTACCCAAGGCCAGGCCTGCGGCGAGCAGCGAGGCGGTGAAGAGCTTTTTCACGATGCTTCCTTGTTCTTGAAGGGTGTTGGGGCAGATTGCCAGCGACTATAGCGGGTGGGTTTATACGGGTTAAAGAACAAAAAATGCTTTGGTTATGCTTCTGCCTGTGCCGGCCTCTTCGCGGGTAAACCCGCTCCTACGGGGGACCGCGCACGGTCCGCGCCTGTTGTAGGAGCGGGTTTACCCGCGAAGAGGCCGGCACAGGCGCTATCACGCTTTGGGAAACAACCCATTCCCACAGCGAGAACAGAACGCTGCCCCATGCTCGTGGGTCTTCTTGTGGCAGGTCGGGCAATCATGCTGCAACTGCTCCCCGCGCATGGCATTGGCCAGCTCGGCGGTAAAGATGCCGGTCGGCACGGCAATGATCGAATAACCGGTGATCATCACCAGCGACGAAAGCACCTGCCCCAGCGGAGTCTTCGGCACGATGTCGCCAAAGCCCACGGTGGTCAGGGTAACGATGGCCCAGTAGATGCCTTTGGGGATGCTGGTAAAACCATTCTCAGGCCCTTCGATCACGTACATCAGCGTGCCGAACACGGTCACCAGCGTCGATACCGTCACTAGGAACACGATGATCTTCTGTTTGCTGCCGCGCAGCGCCTCCATCAGGTAATGGGCCTGCTTGAGGTACGGGCTGAGCTTGAGTACACGGAAGATCCGCAGCATCCGTATCACACGAATGATCAACAGGTACTGGGCGTCGCTGTAGTACAGCGCGAGGATCCCCGGCACGACCGCCAGTAAATCGACCAGGCCATAGAAACTGAAGGCATAGCGCAACGGCTTCGGCGAGCAGTACAGGCGGGTGATGTATTCGGCCAGGAAGATCGCGGTAAAGCCCCACTCGATGCCGGCCAGTAGGCCAGCGTAGCCTTGGTGCACTTCGTCGATGCTGTCGAGGATCACCGTGACCAGGCTGGCCAGGATGATCAGTAGCAGGATCTTGTCGAAGCGGCGACCGGCTACGGTGTCGGTCTGGAAGACGATGACGAAGAGCCGCTCGCGTATTGATTGCGGGGTTTGCATGGCTTGTGATCCGGGTGCGTAAGCAACAAGCCTAAAAGGTCAGTGTCCGGGCCTGCAACAGGCTGAACTGGCAAAAATGCCAGTTTTAGGTATCTGAGTGGTGGGCGCAGAATAGCGTCAGGCACGGGCAAGTGTGTGAGACGGTCATGAAAAGGGTAACTGAACCACGGGGCTTGGCTCGGCGAACACTGTCATATAACGCTTACGGCTTTTTGCAGAAGGGGCCGGGCGCTGCGTTGGGGTTCAATGGCGAGAGGAAGGAAGAGGTGCTTCAAGGCTATGCTCTGGGCAACGGGTATCGATTCTATTGCCCTGCACTTATGCGCTTTTTCAGCCCTGACATGTTGAGTCCGTTCGGTAAGGGTGGGGTCAACACGTATTCCTATTGCCAAGGTGATCCGGTCAATCGCTTGGACCCGACTGGTGGAACAGGCATTTTGAAACGTTTGCCGGGGCGGGCAAGGCGAGTGGCCGTGGTCAGTCCTGTAAAAGCGACAGATGATCGAGTTTCACCGGTTTTCAAAAATGGTCCCGGCAAGTATCAGCTTGCGCGCACTGTTTTGAGTGAAGTCGTTGACTTTAGCGGCTCTGGCACTACCGAAGATTTCAGTGGCGCGCCTGTGAAGATACGTCCCGTAGCGACAGTAGCAGGCGTTCCGTCACAAGGGCCAACTATCGATGAGCTTGGAGCGTCTTGGCATAACCATTGGCACTGGGAACACAGGCCGGGCACTCAGCCAATGAGTCTGGACCAGATGATTCCCAATCATCAGCGGGCCCAGAACACTCAGATTGCCGATATCGAGCACTCCATGGCGTTTATCAGGGAGCAGGGCGCACGCCAGGTATTGGATATCCAGGCGCTGGCATCCTTTGGTCATGGGTAAGTGGCACAGCGTGGCTGACAGAGTCCTGCACATCCGATGTGTTCTGGCCTTCAGTTATGTAGGCGCCATATATTCCGACGCAGCAGAAGCTGCCAGAAGTGGTTGCCCGAATGCATCAGCCAGCAGGCCAGTACGAACGGCGCTGTCAGCCCTGCAATGGGCATCAAGTTGAGCAGCGGTTGTAGCAACAGCGCCAGGGCAATGGCCAGCACCGTCACCCAGGGCTTTTCACCTTGCCGGCTAAAGGCCAGTGCCGCCAGTGCGCCATTGAAGCCGTACAGGCCTAACCAGGCGGCTTGCGCCTGATCGGTGAGCAACGCCACGCCGCCACCAATGGCCGAGCCGATCACCGCCCACATCGCCGCATAGGGATTGGCGATGAACATGCCGACGATGATCAGCAACCCGGCCAAGGGCTGGTCGAGCAGGAAAATCTGGCCCACGCCGCGGGCCAACGCATACAGCGGGTCGGCTTCGACGAAGCCGTTGGGCGAGGGGCTGGCGACCAGCAGTGTGGCCCAGCCCAGCAATACGAAAGGGGAGGTGTAGGCAATCAGCAACTTGCCGCCGCGCTTGCGCCACTGGTGGGTGATGATGCTGGACAGGCCGCCGGCGGCGATGATCAGTGGCGGCAGGATCGCCGACCAGGGCAGCACCGCGCTGATCAGGATGCCGATCAGCACGCCGTTGTAGCAGTACAGCCCCGCTTGGCGGTCGGCACGGTCATAGCCGCGTGCCTGGGCGGTGAGCAGGCCGGCCAAGGCACCAAGCAGCGCGCCGCCGACCAGGTTGGGTGCGGTCAGCAGGATGGCCAGCAGGCAGCACAGGCCGCACAGGGGGTTGCGCAGCAGCAGCACCTGGCTGAAGCCGTTGAGTAACGCCGTGGCCCAGTCGGGGCACGGGTTGACGAAATTTTTGGTGTACATGGGGCAGTCAGTGAGGTTGATGGGGGAGCGGTGGGCCTCTTTGGGCCTCGGTTTTCCGCGGTCAGGTAGAGCGGTATTCGGGGAGGGCTTTGCCCTCCAATCGCGACACAAGGCCGCTCACACAGGGATCGCATTCCCTTGTGCCAGCGCGGCCCTGTGGGAGCGGCCTTGTGTCGCGAAAGGGGCGCAACGCGCCCCCGGCAATCTCAGATCAAAGTCTCGATCCGCAGCGTGTTGGTCGTACCCGGCTTGCCGAAAGGCACGCCAGCGGTGATCAGCAACGTGTCGCCACGGCTGGCCATGCCTTGCGCCTGGGCAATCTCCAGGGCGGTGGAAACCACCTCGTCGACCTGACGCAGGCGGTCGTTGACCACCGAATGCACGCCCCAGGCCACGCTCAGGCGGCGCGCGGTGTTCAGGTTCGGCGTCAGGTTGAGGATCGGTGCCCGTGGCCGCTCACGTGCCGCGCGCAGGGTCGAGGCACCCGACTCGCTGTAGTTGACCAGCACCGCCACCGGCAGAATGCCGCTGATGCGGCGGATGGCGCAGCTGATGGCATCCGATACGGTCGCTTCGGCCTTTGGCCGGCCGACGTCGAGCTGGGCCTGGTAGTCCGGGCCGTTCTCCACCTGGCGGATGATCTTGCTCATCATCTGCACAGCTTCCAGCGGGTAGTCGCCCGAGGCCGTCTCGGCCGACAGCATCACAGCGTCGGCACCTTCGGCCACCGCGTTGGCCACGTCGGTGACTTCGGCACGGGTTGGTGCTGGCGAGAAACGCATCGACTCGAGCATCTGCGTGGCCACCACCACCGGCTTGCCCAGCTGGCGGCAGGTACCGATGATGCGCTTCTGGATCTGCGGCACGCTTTCGGCCGGTACTTCCACGCCCAGGTCACCACGGGCCACCATGATCGCGTCTGCCAGTTCGGCGATGGCTTGCAGTTGCTCCACCGCCGATGGCTTCTCGATCTTGGCCATCAGGTAGGCGCGGTCGCCAATCAGCTGGCGCGCTTCGACGATGTCTTCAGGGCGCTGCACGAACGACAGGGCGACCCAGTCCACACCCAGCTCCAGGCCAAAGGCCAGGTCGCGGCGGTCTTTTTCGGTGAGCGGGGAGAGGTCGAGCACCGCTTGCGGTACGTTGACGCCCTTGCGGTCGGAAAGCTCGCCACCGTTCAGTACCTCGGTGTCGATGGCGTCGCTGTGCTTGGCGGTAACGCGCAGACGCAGCTTGCCGTCGTCCAGCAGCAGGTCCATGCCGGGCTCAAGGGCGGCGATGATTTCGGGGTGCGGCAGGTTGACCCGGCGGCTGTCGCCCGGGGTTTTGTCCAGGTCCAGGCGCAGGGCCTGGCCGCGTTGCAGCTGCACCTTGCCTTCGGCAAAGCGGCCAACGCGCAGCTTCGGCCCTTGCAGGTCCATGAGGATACCCAGCGGGTAGTTCAGTTGCTGCTCGACTTCGCGGATCCACTGGTAGCGCAGGGCGTGGTCGGCATGCTCGCCATGGCTGAAGTTGAGGCGGAAGATGTTCACCCCGGCTTCGACCAGCTGGCGGATATCGTCGATGCCGTTGATCGCAGGGCCAAGGGTGGCGAGGATCTTTACTTTTTTATCAGGCGTCATGATTGGGCAGTCTCGAGGATCAGGATGGCGCGGAAGTCGTTGACGTTGGTGCGAGTCGGTTCGGTGACGATCAGCGCATCCAGCGCGGCGAAGTAGCCGTAGCCGTTGTTGTTGTCCAATTCGTCGCTGGCCGACAGGCCCAACGCTTCGGCGCGGTCGTAGCTGGCGGGGGTCATGAAGGCACCGGCGTTATCTTCCGAGCCATCGATGCCGTCGGTGTCACCGGCCAGGGCGTAAACACCCGGCAGGCCTTTCAGGCTTTCGGTGAGGCTGAGCAGGAACTCGGCGTTGCGCCCGCCACGGCCATTGCCGCGTACGGTCACGGTGGTTTCGCCACCCGACAGGATCACGCAGGGCGCTTTGAGCGGTTGGCCGTGCTGAACGATTTGCCGGGCGATACCGGCATGCACCTTGGCCACTTCGCGCGATTCGCCTTCAAGGTCGCCGAGGATCAGCGGGCTGAAACCGGCCTGGCGGGCTTTGACGGCGGCGGCCTCGAGCGACTGCTGGGGTTTGGCGATCAACTGGAAGTGGCTGCGGGCCAAGGCCGGGTCGTCGGCCTTGACGGTTTCCGAGGCCGGGTTGTTCAACCAGTCGATGACCGCTTTGGGCGCTTCGATGTTGTAGCGTTTGAGGATGGCCAGGGCGTCGGCCGAGGTGCTCGGGTCGGCCACTGTGGGGCCGGAGGCGATTACCGTGGCGAGGTCGCCCGGTACATCGGAAATGGCATAGGTGTAGACCGTGGCCGGCCAGCAGGCCTTGGCCAGGCGCCCGCCCTTGATCGCCGAGAGGTGCTTGCGCACGCAGTTCATCTCGCCGATGGTGGCGCCGGATTTCAGCAGCGCCTTGTTGATCTGCTGCTTGTCGGCCAGGGTCAGGCCCTCGGCAGGCAGGGCCAGCAGCGCCGAGCCACCGCCAGACAGCAGGAAGATGACGCGGTCGTTTTCGTTGAGGTTGCTGACCAGGTCCAGCACGCGCTTGGCCACAGCCAGGCCGGCAGCGTCCGGGACCGGGTGGGCGGCTTCGACCACCTCGATCTTCTGGCAGTTGGCACCATGGCCGTAGCGGGTGACGACCAGGCCGGAGACTTCGCCCTGCCAGCTTTTCTCGACCACTTCGGCCATGGCGGCTGCGGCCTTGCCGGCGCCGATGACGATAACCCGGCCGCTGCGATCGGCGGGCAGGTAGGGTTCGAGGACTTGACGGGGGTGGGCGGCGGCGATGGCTGTGTCGAACAGCTCGCGGAGAAGTTTTTGCGGATCGACCGACATGGCAGGCTCCCAGTTATTGTTGTTCTGCAGAATCAAAGACGCCCCTGGAACTGCCTCCGTGCAGGCCGAACCAGGGGCGGGTGTTGCTCGATGCCACCATTGGGCCTGTGGTCGCAGGTTCAACGGCGTTGGCTTCTTCGCGGACAAGCCCCGCTCCTAAATGCACAGCTCTGAGCGATTGTGCGGTCTTTGGTAGGAGCGGGTTTACCCGCGAAGAGGCCAGTGAAGGCTAAAAACGACTTATTTGTCGCCGCGGATCGAGAAGTTGGCCATGTGCTCCAGGCCTTTGATCAGCGCCGAGTGGTCCCAGTTGCCGCCGCCCAGGGCCTGGCAGGTGTTGAACACTTGCTGGGCATTGGAGGTATTGGGCAGGTTGATGCCCAGTTCCTTGGCGCCTTGCAGGGCCAGGTTCAGGTCCTTCTGGTGCAGGTTGATGCGGAAGCCTGGGTCGAAGGTGCCCTTGATCATGCGCTCGGCGTGCACTTCGAGGATTTTCGACGAGGCGAAGCCGCCCATCAGTGCTTCACGCACCTTGGCCGGGTCGGCACCGTTCTTGGCGGCGAACAGCAATGCTTCGCTGACGGCCTGGATGTTCAGGGCGACAATGATCTGGTTGGCGACCTTGGCGGTCTGGCCGTCACCGTTGCCACCGACGCGGGTGATGTTCTTGCCCATGGCTTCGAACAGCGGCAGGGTGCGCTCGAAGGCGTTCGGGCAGCCACCGACCATGATGCTCAGGGTCGCAGCCTTGGCACCGACTTCGCCACCGGATACAGGAGCGTCCAGGTAGGCAGCGCCGGTTGCCTTGATTTTCTCTGCGAACACTTTGGTCGCGGTTGGCGAGATCGAACTCATGTCGATCACCACCTTGTTCGGGCCGACGCCTTCGGCCACGCCGTTTTCACCGAACAGAACGCTTTCTACCTGCGGGGTGTCGGGGACCATGACGATGATGAATTCGGCTTCCTGGGCAACCTCTTTCGGGTTGGCCAGGGCCACGGCACCGGCAGCGATCAGGTCGGCTGGCGCGGCGTCGTGGTGGGTGGAAATGAACAGGCTGTGACCTGCCTTTTGCAGGTTCTGGGCCATGGGCTTGCCCATGATGCCGGTGCCGATGAAACCGATTTTAGCCATGAGAAATTACCTCTTTGTAATTGTGATATCTCAAGCAAGCTTTGGCCCCCTGTGGGAGCGGGCTCGCCCGCGAAGCAGACAACTCGGTGGATGGCACCGGCTTTGCCGGTGTTCGCGGGCGAGCCCGCTCCCACAGGGTCCCGAGTTGTTCCTCAGATTGCGTTGTGGGTTTTCAGCCAGCCCAGGCCCGCTTCGGTGGTGGTCAGCGGCTTGTACTCCGCGCCCACCCAGCCCTGGTAGCCAATGCGGTCCAGGTGCTCGAACAGGAAGCGGTAGTTGATCTCGCCGGTGCCTGGTTCGTTACGGCCGGGGTTGTCGGCCAGTTGGATGTGGTTGATCAGCTTCAGGTTGGCTTCCATCGTGCGAGCCAGGTCACCTTCCATGATCTGCATGTGGTAGATGTCGTACTGCAGGAACAGGTTGTCGCTGCCTACCTCGGCCTGGATTTCCAGCGCCTGTTGGGTGGTGTTCAGGTAGAAACCGGGGATATCGCGGGTGTTGATCATTTCCATGACCAGGCGGATCCCGTCGGCCTTGAGCTTGTCAGCGGCGTAGCGCAGGTTCTCGACGAAGGTCTTGCGCACGGTGGCGCAGTCCGGGCCTTGTGGGCGGATGCCGGCCAGGGCGTTGACCTGGGTGTTGCCAAGGACCTTGGCGTATTCGATGGCTTTGTCGACACCTGCGCGGAATTCTTCGATGCGGTCGGGGTGGCAGGTGATGCCGCGCTCACCTTTGGCCCAGTCGCCTGCCGGCAGGTTGAACAGCACTTGGGTCAGGCCGTTGGCCTCCAACTGCTGCTTGATTTCAGCTGCGCTGAAGTCATAGGGGAAGAGGTATTCGACGCCGCTGAAGCCAGCGTCAGCGGCAGCTTTGAAGCGGGCCAGGAAGTCCTGTTCGGTGAACAGCATGGACAGGTTGGCAGCGAAGCGAGGCATGAGTTGTCTCCTTGCGATGAAGGCCCCCAGGGCGTGCCTGGGGGCGTCAGGCGATCAGTCCAGCAGCGAGATGGCGGTTGGCGCGTCGTTGCCGACCAGGGCCAGGTCTTCGAACTCGTTGACCGCGTTGATCTCGGTGCCCATGGAAATGTTGGTCACACGCTCGAGAATCACTTCAACCACCACCGGCACGCGGAACTCTTCGGCCATCTTCTGTGCCTTGATCAGGGCAGGGGCGATTTCTGCTGGCTCGAACACACGGATGGCCTTGCAACCCAGGCCTTCGACCACAGCGACGTGATCGACACCGTAGGTGGCAGCGTCGGTCGAGTTGATGTTCTCGAACGCCAGTTGTACACAGTAATCCATGTCGAAGCCACGCTGCGCCTGACGGATCAGGCCCAGGTAGGCGTTGTTGACCAGCACGTGGACGTACGGCAGGTTGAACTGTGCGCCTACCGCCAGCTCTTCGATCATGAACTGGAAGTCGTAGTCACCCGACAGCGCCACAACCTTGCGCTTCGGGTCGGCTTTGACCACACCCAGCGCGGCAGGGATGGTCCAGCCCAGCGGGCCGGCCTGGCCGCAGTTGATCCAGTGGCGAGGCTTGTACACATGCAGGAACTGGGCGCCGGCAATCTGCGACAGACCGATGGTGCTGACGTAGCAGGTGTCCTTGCCGAATACCTGGTTCATTTCTTCGTAGACGCGCTGCGGCTTGACCGGCACGTTGTCGAAGTGGGTCTTGCGCTGCAGGCTCGACTTGCGCTCCTGGCACTCTTCGAGCCAGGCCTTGCGGCACTTGAGCTTGCCGGCGGCTTTCCACTCGCGGGCCACTTCCAGGAACACGTCCAGTGCCTTGCCCGCATCGGAAACGATGCCCAGGTCCGGGGTGAACACGCGGCCGATCTGGGTCGGTTCGATGTCGACGTGCACGAACTTGCGGCCTTCGGTGTAGACATCGACGGAACCGGTGTGGCGGTTGGCCCAGCGGTTACCGATACCGAATACCAGGTCGGATTTCAGCAGGGTTGCGTTGCCATAGCGGTGCGAGGTCTGCAGGCCGACCATGCCGACCATTTGTGCGTGGTCGTCCGGGATGGTGCCCCAGCCCATCAGGGTCGGGATCACCGGTACGCCGGTCAGTTCGGCGAATTCGACCAGCTTGTCGCTGGCGTCGGCGTTGATGATGCCACCACCGGCTACCAGCAGGGGGCGCTCGGCATCATTGAGCAGGGCCAGGGCTTTTTCGGCCTGTACGCGAGTGGCGGACGGCTTGTGCACGGGGAGCGGTTCGTAGGCGTCGATGTCGAATTCGATTTCGGCCATCTGCACATCGAACGGCAGGTCGATCAGCACCGGGCCTGGGCGGCCGGTACGCATTTCATAGAAGGCCTTCTGGAAGGCGTAAGGCACCTGGCCTGGCTCCAGAACGGTGGTCGCCCACTTGGTCACCGGCTTGACGATGTTGGTGATGTCGACAGCCTGGAAGTCTTCCTTGTGCAGGCGGGCACGTGGCGCCTGGCCGGTGATGCACAGAATCGGGATGGAGTCGGCCGAGGCACTGTACAGGCCGGTGACCATGTCGGTGCCGGCAGGGCCGGACGTGCCGATGCACACACCGATGTTGCCCGGGTTGGCGCGGGTGTAGCCCTCGGCCATGTGCGAGGCACCTTCGACGTGACGAGCGAGGACGTGATCGATGCCACCGACTTTCTTCAGGGCCGAATACAACGGGTTGATGGCAGCCCCCGGGATGCCGAACGCGGTATCTACACCTTCACGGCGCATGACCAGAACGGCTGCATCGATTGCTCTCATTTTGCTCATGGTTTGTGCCTCATCGATTTTGTAATTGTATACAACTTGCTTTGCGACAGAGTGTATTCACGCCTGGCGGCTCAGGTCAATGGGTTTTCATCGACTAAGCTGGCTTTCGTCAGAGCGCCCGTGAAAACGAGGGTTTGCGCCATCGCATACGATCGTTTAAAAATATTGTATACAAAAACATCTCTCGTTGTGTTCTATTTGTTCGATCGGTTTTCAACTGCCCTCAGGGCTTCTCACAACAAGAAGAGGACCTTTCCATGAACGTTCTGAACCTGAAAGTCGCCGTCAGCCTGGTGAATGCCGCGCTGGTGGCGGGCCGCAAGATCAATGCCGCGCCGCTGACCGTGGCGGTGCTGGATGCCGGCGGGCACCTGCTGGCGCTGCAGCGCGAGGATGGCGCCAGCCTGATTCGTCCTGAAGTGGCCACTGGCAAGGCCTGGGGCGCGATTGCCCTGGGCAAGGGATCGCGCTTGCTGGCGCTGGATGCGCAGCAGCGGCCGGCTTTTTTTGCCGCGTTGAACGGCATGGGTGAGCGGCCGGTGGTGCCGGCGCCGGGTGGGGTGCTGATTCGTGATCAGGACGGCAAGGTGCTGGGTGCCGTGGGGATCAGCGGCGATACCTCGGATATCGACGAGCAGTGTGCGATCAGTGCGATCGAGGAGGTGGGGTTGCGGGCAGATGCCGGGGTAGCGGCCTAAATCTCTATTGCCTGTTCTGGCCCATTCGCGGGCAAGCCCGCTCCCACAGGGACTCCACTATCTTCAGGCATGTGGTGATCCTGTGGGAGCGGGCTTGCCCGCGAATGGCCCTTCGGGATGGTTCAGGCTGCCTCAGGCTCACAACCTTTCAAGACCATACGAATGATGGTTTCGGCTGCCGCGTCATAATCACTGTCGGCCAGCTTGGCCTTGCCGGTCACTGCAGAAATCTGCCAGTCGAAGTCCGCATAGGTCTGGGTCGCCGCCCAGATGCTGAACATCAGGTGATGCGCGTCCACATGGGCGATCTGCCCGCGGTCGATCCAGCGCTGGATACACTCGATGTTGTGTCGGGCCTGCTCGTTCAACTGCTCTACCTGGTTCGGTGACAGGTGCGGCGCGCCATGCATGATCTCGCTGGCGAACACCTTGGACGCATAAGGCAGATCACGCGAAATGCGAATCTTCGAACGAATGTACGCGCTCAGCACTTCCTTCGGGTCGCCGTCTGCATTGAACGGCGTGGATGCCTGCATGATTGGCGCGATGATGCTTTCCAGGACCTCGCGGTAAAGGTTGTCCTTGGACTTGAAGTAGTAATACACGTTCGGCTTGGGCAGGCCGGCCTTGGCCGCGATATCGCTGGTCTTGGTGGCGGCGAAGCCCTTGTCGGCGAATTCCTCGCTTGCCGCGCGCAGGATCAATTCCTTGTTGCGCTCGCGAATGGTGCTCATGGTCAGGGATCTTCCTCGTGTCTGGCCACCTCTAAGGGGGATCGGGCATGGTAGCACCGGGCTCGACGGGCGCTCAAGGCAGCGACTTTCGGCTAGACTCCGGCACATTCAATTCAGGGGAAACAGGCAAACATGGCAGGAAGCAGTCTACTGGTACTGATCGACGACATCGCCACGCTGCTGGATGACGTCTCGCTAATGACCAAAGTTGCGGCGAAAAAGACTGCGGGTGTGCTGGGTGACGACCTGGCACTGAATGCTCAGCAGGTCACCGGCGTGCGCGCTGATCGCGAGTTGCCGGTGGTGTGGGCGGTGGCCAAAGGCTCGCTGCTGAACAAGGCCATTCTGGTGCCGGCGGCCCTGCTGATCAGTGCCTTCATCCCGTGGGCGGTAACGCCACTGCTGATGCTGGGCGGTGCGTACCTGTGCTTCGAGGGTTTCGAGAAGCTGGCGCACAAGTTCTTGCACAGCAAGGAAGAGGATGAGGCACAGCACGAGGCGCGCAAGGAGGCCGTTGCCGATCCCAGCGTTGACCTGGTGGCTTTTGAAAAAGCCAAGATCAAGGGGGCGGTGCGTACCGACTTCATCCTGTCGGCGGAAATCATCGCCATTACCTTGGGTATCGTCGCGGACTCGCCGCTGACCCAGCAGATCATCGTGCTGTCGGGCATTGCGGTGGTCATGACCATTGGTGTGTATGGGTTGGTAGGCGGGATCGTCAAGCTTGACGACCTTGGGCTGTGGATGGCCCGCAAAACCTCCAGGCTGACTCAGGCAGTGGGTAACGGCATCCTGCGGGCGGCGCCGTACATGATGAAAAGCCTGTCGGTGATTGGTACCGCGGCGATGTTCCTGGTTGGCGGTGGGATCCTGGTGCATGGCATCGAGCCGCTGCATCATGCCATCGAGGCGTTCAGCGAAGGGCGTGGCGGGGCGTTGACCGGTGCGTTGCTCAACGGCGGGGTCGGAGTCATCGCAGGTGCTGTGGTGCTGCTGGTGGTAAGCGTTGCGGGGAAATTGTGGCGGGCAGTTCGGCCAGCCAATTGAGGCGTGTGTCCGGGGCTTTGCCCCGGTTCGCGGGTGAACCCTCCCCCCAGGTATCGCGTTTGCCTTGAACCCGGCGCGGCCCCTGTAGGAGCGGGTTTACCCGCGAATGGGCCGCAGCGCGGCCCCGAGCGATCAGTTCAGAAGTGAACCTTGACCAGGAAGCTCATGGTGTTCTGGTCGGTAGTGAAGGCATCGCTGTCCTTGATGCCGTACTTGTTTTTCCAGTAGTCATACTCCACACCCACATACAGCTGTTTCTCACCCAGGTGCAATGCCTTGCCCAGGTCGTACTTGATCTGCGGGTTGAAGTGCAGGTTGGCCTGGTAGGTGCCGCGGCGGTTCTCGTCGTTGTCCACCACCCAGTCCATGAAGCCGTCGATCAGTACGTCGGAATCGCCGACCGGAATGGTGTACGACCACACCGGGGTGATCTGCCACACGTTGTCGCCAGCGCGGCTGCCGTCGGTGGTGCGGTTGTAGAAGTTTAGCTGGAAGTAGTCGAAGCCCGGAATGGCCAGGTCGAAGCCTGGGCCGATCAGGTAAGACTCTGTGTCACCTTCGCCAAACTCGTAGGTCATCGCCAGCAGCACGTCCTTGACCGGGCCAAACTCGATCTTCTGATCGAAAATCTTGCCGAACGACAGGCGTGGGCTGATCTCACCGTAGTAGGTGTTCGGGCCGTTGCCGGCGTCTTTCTGGCCCTGGTAGAAAATCTTGTCGACGAAAATGAAGTTGTCTCCGTACTTCCAGCCATCGGCGTGCTCGAAGGTGACGGTTTGCTGAATCGCCGGGTTGACCTTGAAGTTCTTGCCCCACAGGTAGGTCAGGCTGTTGTTCTGCCATTGCAGCAGGTCGCCGCCGAAGGTGGTGCCGCAGGCCAGCAGGCCGCCAGCGAGGATCAGGCTCTTGATAGTACGCATTGCGAGTGTCGCTCCCTTGATTGATCTGTTGTCAGCGCTCGGTGTCGGCGCTTTTTTTGTCTTTTGAGTCAGCTTTTTTCGATAGGCCACAGCTGTTTGGCAAGGGTTGGGCCAACTTTTCCGGGTTGGCAAAACCTTCCTGCTCGACTTCGTTCTGAACGGATGAAAAGGGTCTTTCAGGCTGGCAACACGTTGGCCAACCGCCCGAATTCATTGACTGAGCGGTCAGTAAACGCAGGCAGAATCCGTTCTGCCCTGATCGAGGGGGCGCGCAGATTACTGGCTTGCGCGCCGCGCCTCAAGTGCTCCGTCCTGGAGCGGGGTGGATCAAACCTGTGCGTTTGGTCAGCTTGTCAGAAGTGGACCTTGACCAGCGCGCTGGCGACGCTCTGGTTACTGTCCAGGTTGCCGCGGCTGTCAATGCCGTACTTGTCTTTCCAGTAGCTGTATTCAAAGCCAACGTAGAGCTGCTTGGCGCCCAGGTTCAGCGCCTTGCCCAGGTCGTATTTGACCTGCGGGTTGAAGTGCAGGTTGGCGTGATAGGTGCCACGGCGGGTCTGGTCGTTGTCGGTAACCCAGTCCATGTAACCGTCGATCAGAATGTCTGACCGCCCCACGGGGAGGGTGTACGACCAGCCGGGGGTAATCTGCCAGACGTTGTCACCGGGGCGGCTGCCTTCGGTGTTACGCACGTAGAAATTGAGGGTGAAGTAGTTGAAGCCGGGGATGTTCAAGTCGAAGCCTGGGCCGATCAGGTAGGCCTCGTTGTCGCCTTCACCGCGCTCGTAGGTCATGGCCAGCAGCACGTCCTTGATCGGACCGAAGGCAAGCTTGCGGTCGAAGATCTTGCCCAATGACAGGCGTGGGCTGAACTCGCCGTAGTAGGTGGTCACACCTTTGCCGGGGTCGGCCTTGCCGTTGTAGAAGATCTTGTCGACGAACATGAAGGTGTCGCCGTACTTCCATTTGTTGGCGTGCTCGAAGGTGATGGTCTGCTGGATATCAGGGTTGACCTTGAAGTCCTTGCCGTACAGGTAGGTCAGGCTTTCGCCGTGCCATTGCAGCCATTCGCCTGCGTGCGAGGGTAGGGTGGCCAGCAGGCTGCTGCCCAACAACAGGGACGTGGTGATGCGCTTCATGTTGTGATTCCCGGACTTATTGTTTTTGTTGGTGTTTTTGGCGCGCAGGCGCCCCGGGCGACCCATTCCGGCGGGTCGACGGCGTAGCGGTTACTGCAGAGGTGAACGAGGGGCAGCCATGCGCCGCCCCCTTTGGCTCAATGCTGGTGACAGACGTCGTTGTGCATTGCGCGGTCGGCACCGCCAAGGATGTTGAACAGTACGTTCAACACCAGGGCGCTGACTGTGGCCATGGCGATTCCACTGTGGGTGATGGGTTCCATCCACTGTGGCATCTGGGCAAAGAACTCCGGACGTACCACGGGGATCAACCCGAAGCCGACGCTCACGGCAACCAACAGCTGGTTGCGGCGGTCGCCGATGTCCGCCTCCTGAAGAATCTTGATCCCGGTGGCGGTGACCATGCCGAACATGGCGATGGACGCGCCGCCCAGTACCGCAGGCGGGATAGAGGCAATCAGGAAGGCCGCCTTGGGCAGCAGGCTGAGCAGGATCAGCAGTGCACCGGCCACGATGGTGACATAGCGGCAGCGCACCCCGGTCATCTGCACCAGGCCGATGTTCTGGGCGAACGAGGAGTGGGTGAAGGTGTTGAAGAAGCCCGCAATGAACGACGCACCGGCATCGCACAGCAGGCCGCGACGCAGCATGCCAGGGGTTACTTCACGATCAGTCACCTTGCCCAGGGCCAGGAACATGCCGGTGGACTCGACGAAGATGATCACCACTACCAGGCACATGGACAGGATCGGCGCCAGGCTGAAGGTCGGCATGCCGAAGTGCAGCGGGGTGACCACCTGCAACCACGGTGCTTCATTCAGGCCCGACAGGTCGACCATGCCGATGGAGCCGGCCAGGATGTAGCCAAGGCCCATGCCCACCAGTACCGACACGTTGACCCAGAAACCGCGCATGAAACGGTTGATCAGCAGGATCACGGCCAGTACCAGGCCGGCCACCAGCAGGTAGATCGGCGAGCCGAACGTTTCTGCTTCATGGCCGCCACCGGCCCAGTTGACTGCCACCGGGAACAGCGACAGGCCAATCGAGGTGATCACCGTACCGGTGACCAGCGGTGGGAAGAAGCGGACAACCTTTGACATGAACGGCGCGATCAGCATGCCGAAGAACCCGGCAGCGATGGTCGCGCCGAAGATCCCCTGCAGGCCTACGCCGGGCATGCCGGCCATGGCCACCATGCTGCCGACGGCGGCGAAACTGGCACCCATCATCACCGGCATGCGGATGCCCACCGGGCCGATACCGAACGACTGGATGATGGTAGCGACGCCAGCGACCAGCAGGTCGGCGTTGATCAGGAAAGCGACTTCTTCACGGGACAACCCGGCGGCCTGGCCGATGATCAACGGCACGGCGATCGCGCCACCGTACATCAGCAGAACGTGTTGCAGGCCAACCAGGAACAGTTGGAACAGGGGCAAGGGTTCGCGCGGCGGCGCAATGGGGATATACGCCTTGCGTGACTCGGACATGCAGCACCTCGAGTTTTGTTTTTATTCTCGGATCCAAGCGGCAGGCTTCATGCCTGCGCGCTCGATGCTTGCTTGTTGCGTAACACATGGAGCTTGAGGCTGGGGTTACCGGCCTCTTCGCGGGCAAGCCCGCTCCTACAAGGGATGTGCAATCCCCCGATTTGCGGGTCAGCCCACCCCTTCAGGGAAAGATGATTCCCTTGGGGGCGGGTTGCCTGGCGAGGTGCTGTCAGTTGACCTGGGCGCCTTTGGCGATCCAGTCCCCGACGAGCTTGCGCTCTTCGGTGGTCATCTGGGTGATGTTGCCCAGCGGCATGATCTGGCTGGCAACCGCTTGCGCCTGAATGCGCGCGGCCTGGGCCTGGATCTGCTGCGGAGTGTCGAACATCACGCCGGCAGGGGCGGTGCTGAACAGTGGGCTGGTCGGCTTGGACGAGTGGCACACGGTGCAGCGTTCCTGGATGACATTGTGGATCTTGTCGAAGTCGCCACCACCGGCCTGGGCAGCGGCCTGGGCCGGTGCCTGCGCAGGTGTTTCGGCAGCCTTGGCGGCGTCCTCGGCGCGCTGCTCGGCAGCGGTCTTGCCGCCTACCGCAGTTGCCGGCAGCGGTTGGTACTCGATCTTCGCTGCTGCTTGCTCAGGGCTTACGGCCATCGGTTTCGGGCCGGTAACGTAAGCCAGGCAGATCATCGCCAGGGCGCCGACGGGCAGGGTCCAGGCGTACTTGTTGCTGTCGTGGCGGGTGTTGAAGTAGTGGCGGATCAGAACCGCGGCTACTGCGATACCGGCCAGGATCAGCCAGTTGTACTGGCTACCGTAGGTGCTCGGGAAATGGTTGCTGATCATGATGAACAGCACCGGCAGGGTGAAGTAGTTGTTGTGACGCGAGCGCAGCAGGCCCTTGGCCGGCAGTACCGGGTCGGGCGTCTGGTTGTTCTCGATCGCCGCCACCAGCTGGCGTTGGGCCGGCATGATGATGCGGAACACGTTACCGACCATGATGGTGCCGATGATCGCGCCGGTGTGCAGGTAGGCGCCACGGCCGCTGAACACCAGGCTGAAGCCCCAGCAGGCTGCGATGATCAGCACGAACAGCACACCACCGAGCAGCGCTGGCTTCTTGCCCAGGGGCGAGTCGCACAGGAAGTCGTAGATGAACCAGCCCGCGATCAGCGAACCGATACCGATGGCCACGCCTTCGGCACCGCTCAGGGTGCTGCCAGGTGCCAGCAGGTACAGGGTCGGGTTCCAGTAGAACACCACGCACAGCAGGGCGATACCGGACATCCAGGTGAAGTAGGCTTCCCATTTGAACCAGTGCAGGTTCTCGGGCATTTTCGGGGGGGCGAGCTTGTATTTCTCCAGGTGGTAGATACCACCGCCGTGAATCGCCCAGAGATCACCCGACAACCCATCGCGCGGGTTGCTTCGGTTCAGGTGGTTCTCCAGCCAGACGAAGTAGAACGATGCACCGATCCAGGCGACGCCGGTGATCATGTGAACCCAGCGAATGCTCAGGTTCAGCCATTCGTGAAGGTGTGCTTCCACAGTATGTACCTCTGCCAGTCACCGAGAAGATGACTGACCTTTTCTTATTGGTGGGGATTGAGGATCAGCATCTGTTCCTCGGTGAAGTAATGCTCATCGCAGTTGTTGCCAGAACCACTGCGATCAACCACCAGGAAATCATCCCGCTTTTCGATCGTCAGCACCGGGTGGTGCCAGACGCCGCGATGGTAATTAACGCCCTGCCTGCCATTACTGCGGAAGGCTCGGACCAAGCCTGATACAGGTGCATCGCCAACGGGCGCGACCACGATCAGAAAGGGGTTGCCGAGCAGCGGGATGAAAGCCTGGCTGCCCAGCGGATGGCGTTCCAGCATGCGCACGGTCAGCGGCATGTCCTGCGCGTCGGCGCGGAAGATGCTGATGATCGCCTTGTCTTCAGGCTCGGCGGTTTCGACCGTGGCGAGCTTGTGAAAGCGCATGGTCGAGCCGTTGTTGATCATGAAGTGGTCGCTGCCGTCGGTTTCGATCACGTCTCCGAACTGGGCGAAGGCTTCTTTGGTCAAGGGCTCGATCATCAGGGTGCGCATGCGGTTATCTCTTCTATTGTTCGTTTTCTGAATAAGGTTCGGCTGTTGCTTACAGCTGCAGCAGGCGGAACAGGGCGATCTGGTTGATCTGCGTCAGGGCTTCCTTGAATTCGGCATCGGCATCGTTGTGGATGCGCTTTTCAAAGGCGGCGAGAATCTGGTGCCGGTTGCTGCCCTTCACTGCCATGATGAACGGGAACTGGAACTTGGCTTTGTAGGCATCATTCAGCTCGGTGAAGCGGGCGAACTCCTCGGCGGTGCACTGGTGAATGCCGGCGCCGGCCTGTTCGTTGGTGCTCGATTCTGTCAGCTCGCCCTGGATGGCTGCCTTGCCGGCCAGGTCCGGGTGAGCGTTGATCAGCGCCAGCTGGTCGGCGTGGTTGGCGCTGAGCAGGATGTCGCTCATGCGCTGGTGCAGCGCCTCGATCTCGTCCAGCTCGCCCAGTTGGCCCAGGTCGTAGGCTTTTTCGGCAACCCACGGCGAGTGCTCGTAGATGTCGGCGAAGGCCTTGACGAAGGTGTCACGGTCCAGGGCGGATGGTTTGAGGGTATTGAAGGCGGTCATCAGGCGTTCTCTTTCTTGTACGGGTGGGTGGTGTGCCAGTGGCGGGCGATATCCACGCGACGGGCGAACCAGACCTGGTCATGACTTTTTGCGTAATCGACGAAGCGCTTGAGTGCTGCCAGGCGCGCCGGGCGACCGACCAGGCGGCAGTGCAGGCCGATGGAAAGCATTTTCGGTGCGTCGGCGCCTTCGGCGTACAGCACATCAAAGGCGTCTTTCAGGTACTGGAAGAACTGCTCGCCGCAGTTGAAGCCCTGTACCTGGGTGAAGCGCATGTCGTTGGTGTCCAGGGTGTAGGGGATCACCAGGTGCGGCTTGCCAGTGGGGTTGTTTGGCTCCCAGTAGGGCAGGTCGTCGTCGTAGGTGTCGCTGTCATAGAGGAAACCACCTTCCTCCATCACCAGGCGGCGGGTGTTCGGGCCGGTTCGGCCGGTGTACCAGCCCAGCGGGCGCTCGCCAGTGAGTTCGGTGAGGATACGGATGGCTTCGAGCATGTGCTCGCGCTCCTGGGCCTCGTCCATGTTCTGGTAGTCGATCCAGCGGTAGCCGTGGCTGCAGATCTCGTGGCCGGCTTCGACCATGGCGCGGATCACGTCGGGGTGGCGCTGGGCGGCCATGGCCACGGCGAAGATGGTGAGTGGTACGCCGCTGTCCTTGAACAGCTTCAGCAGGCGCCATACACCGGCACGGCTGCCGTATTCATACAGCGACTCCATGCTCATGTTGCGCTGGCCCTGCAGTGGTTGGGCAGCGACCATCTCGGACAGGAAGGCTTCGGATTCCTTGTCACCGTGCAGGATGTTGCGTTCGCCACCTTCCTCGTAGTTGAGGACGAAAGACAGCGCGATGCGGGCGTTGCCCGGCCATTGCGGGTGAGGAGGGTTGTTGCCGTAACCGATCAGGTCGCGAGGGTAATCAGCGCTCACTGCAGTCTTCCTTCTTGTGCGTTAGTGCGGGGGGGGTGGGCGGGCCGCGTCGGTATGTCGCACCACCGGATGGGCTGATTGTATACAACTTCTGAAATCTTTTGTAAGCCTGTTTTTCCGCATTTCTTCCCTTTTGTCGCCTGACAGCGACTTGGAAATACAGTGCAAGAAACCTGCCTGATTGGTCAGCTAATAAAGTTGGCATCGTTATGGTGCGCGTATTTGCGACCGATGGGTCGTTTATGGGCATCAAAGGGAGGGTGCGACAGGGGAGATCAAAAAATTGTGTACAATTCATGGGTGGAATGTCTTAATAACGTCATTCCCGCCTGCCGCAGGCGCTAAGCTGGTGCGATGGCTGAGTATTTTTTGCCCACAGATTGAACAAGAGGCGACACGCAATGGGACGTTTGACCACACACGTACTGGATGCCGCGCATGGCTGCCCGGGTAGCTCGATCAAGGTCGAGCTGTACCGCGTCGAAGGCCAGCAGCTGGAGCTGGTGAACACCGCCCTGACCAATAGCGATGGCCGCGTCGATGCGCCGCTGTTGCAGGGGGACGATTACCGCACTGGCGTTTACCAGTTGCAGTTCAGCGCTGGGGATTACTACCGCGCCCGTGGCGTGCAACTGCCGGCCCAGGCGTTTCTGGATGTTGTTGTGCTGCGCTTTGGCATCGACGAGTCGCAGGAGCATTACCACGTGCCGCTGCTGATTTCGCCGTACAGCTATTCGACCTATCGTGGAAGCTAGTTGGTCGCTAGAAGAATCTTCGTAGGTCCTTTGGCCCGCTCTCACACTGGCGGGCTTTTTTTCGTCTGCTGTTTTTTGCGTTGCCTGTGCCGGCCTCTTCGCGGGTGAACCCGCTCCTACGACGGGCTGTGTCCAACTGTCCACCACCGTGGTAGGAGCGGGTTTACCCGCGAATACGGTGGCGGCAGCAACGGTGAACGGCGGGTGGAGATTGGTAGGCAGGGCCGGCCCTTTCGCGGGTGAACCCGCTCCTACAGCGGGCTGTGTCCAACTGTCCACCACCGTGGTAGGAGCGGGTTTACCCGCGAATACGGTGGCGGCAGCAACGGTGAACGGCGGGTGGAGATTGGCAGGCAGGGCCGGCCCTTTCGCGGGTAAACCCGCTCCTACAGCGGGCTGTGTCCAACTGTCCGCCACCGTTGTAGGAGCGGGTTTACCCGCGAATACGGTGGCAGCAGCAACGGTGAACGGCGGGTGGAGATTGGCAGGCAGGGCCGGCCCTTTCGCGGGTGAACCCGCTCCTACGGGCGACCGCGAAGGCCTTTCAAATGTTGAGCAAGGGCGCCATATCGCGGCATACCAACAAGGCGGTCGCGCACGTCCCTCGCAGGCATTAGTGGCCCGAAACAAGCGTAGGAGCGACCTTGGTCGCGATGCGCCGCGCGGGCGGCGCTCGGTTTCGAAAACACTGGAAATCTAAAGCCAGACACCCTTGATCAGAGGAATACGAACTTGGCGATGAAGATCGCGCACAGCACCCACAGGCTGGCCGAGATTTCCTTGTACTTGCCTGTACCCGCCTTCAAGGCCACATAGCTGATGAAGCCCAGGGCAATACCATCGGCAACCGAGAACGTCAGCGGCATCATGATCACCGTGACGATCGCCGGAATGCTGTCGGTGGCCTCATCCCAATGGATATGCGCCATGCTGCCCATCATCAGCATTGCAACATAGATCAGTGCACCTGCTGTCGCATAGGCCGGAATCATCCCGGCCAGCGGCGCGAAGAACATCGCGGCGATGAACAGCAGGCCTACCACCACAGCCGTCAGGCCAGTTCGGCCACCTGCGGCAACCCCCGCGGCACTCTCCACATAGCTGGTCACCGGCGGTACACCTACCACCGCACCGAACACACTCGAGGCACTGTCAGCCTTCAACGCCTTCGACAGGTTCTCGATACGCCCGTCCGGCGCCACCAGGTTGGCCCGTTGCGCGACGCCCATCAGGGTGCCGGCAGTGTCGAACATGTGCACGAAGAGGAACGCCAGCACCACGCTGATCATGCTGACGTTGAACACGCCAGCCACGTCCATGGCCATCCAGGTGGGCGCCAGGCTCGGCGGCATCGACATCACCCCGCCAAATTTGACCAGGCCCAGGCCCCAGCCGGCCAGGGTGACACCCATGATGCTGATCAGGATCGCGCCGAATACCCGCTTGTAGCTGAGGATGGCGATCAGCAGGAAGCACACGGCTGCCAGCAGTGGCCCCGGTTCATGCAGCGAGCCCAGCTTGATCAGGGTGGCAGGGCTGTCGACGATGATGCCTGCGGTCTTAAGGCCGATCAGCCCGAGAAACAATCCGACGCCGGCCCCCATGGCATGGCGCAGGCTGACCGGGATGCTGTTGAGCAGCCATTCGCGCACTTTCGACAAGGTCAGGAACATGAACAGCACGCCCGAGACGAATACCGCCCCCAGCGCCGTTTCCCAGTTGTAGCCCATGGTGCCGACAACGGTGTAGGTAAAGAAGGCATTGAGCCCCATGCCCGGCGCCAGGCCCACCGGCCAGTTGGCGTACAGGCCCATCAGCAGGCAGCCCAGCGCGGCGGCGATGCAGGTGGCGACGAAAGCGGCACCATGGTCGATGCCGGCGTCGGCCATGATGTTGGGGTTGACGAAGATGATGTAGGCCATGGTGATGAAGGTGGTCACCCCAGCGATCATTTCGGTTCTGACGGTACTGCCGTGTTGCTTGAGTTTGAAAATCCGCTCCAGCCAGCTCGTTTCGAGCGGTGGGGCGAGATCCAGCGTAGGGGCTTCGGATTTGCGGCTTTCCACAGCGGGTACTCCTCAAGTCTTTCTTGTTGTTATGGAGCCAGTTTCCTGCGCAATGCACTTGGCGGCTCCGCGAGGGAAGGCAGACGTCTGACCGGTTTGTTGACTCATGGGTCAAGAAGTCGCTCGATGGATTATGCTTTTGTGTACAAAGAAAGCAAATAATGTTTTATGTTTTGTATGCGCAATGTGTCGTACAACGGCTATATAGGTAAAACGCCCCCTGCGGAATCGCCTCAGCCTGTGTACAATGGCGCCATACTTTCTCTTCGTGCCTCGAGAGCCCATGAACGAACAGCTGCAACCTCTGAAGAAACCTGCACGAGTCGGCAAGGCCGGCCGCAGCGGTACCCAGGACGACATCGTCTACGCGCATATTTTCGAGGCGATCCTCGAGCAGCGTCTGGCTCCGGGCACCAAGTTGAGCGAGGAAGCGCTGGGCGAGATCTTTGGCGTCAGTCGCACCATCATCCGACGCGCCTTGTCGCGCCTGGCCCACGAAAGCGTGGTGCTGCTGCGGCCGAACCGCGGCGCGGTGGTGGCCAGCCCGACCGTGGAAGAGGCGCGCCAAGTGTTCTTCTCGCGGCGCATGGTCGAACGCGCCATCACCGAGTTGGCGGTGCAGCATGCCACCCCCGATCAGCTCAACGAGCTGCGGCAGATGGTGCGCGAGGAGCGCGACAGCTTCTCGCGCGGTGACCGGGGTGCCGGCATCCGCCTTTCCGGCGAGTTCCACCTCAAGCTGGCCGAAGCGGCGGGCAATGCACCGCTGGTGAGTTTCCAGCGCAGCCTGGTATCGCAGACTTCGCTGATCATCGCCCAGTACGAAAGCGGCAACCGCTCGCACTGCTCTTACGATGAGCACATGCAGCTTATCGATGCTATCGAGGCGCGCGATGCCGAGCAGGCCGTGAGCCTGATGATGCATCACATGGACCACATCGACAGCAAGCTGAACCTGGACGAGGAGAGCGCCTCGGACGATTTGCATGCGGTCTTCTCGCACCTGTTGAAAAAGCCCAAGGTTTCCGTCAAGGGTTGATCGTTTGCCGGTGTGATCGAGGGGCTGCAAGGCAGCCCCCAGGCACTACTGGCCATAACCCAAAGGTCTGCTAAATTCTTGTGAGCAAACCTTCATCAAGCAGTTGGGCTTGCGCATTCGTTGCGTTCAACTTCTTGAGGAACGGATTCATGAGCATGTCCCTGGGTAAACGCATGGGGGCCGAACTGATCGGCACCTTCTGGCTGGTCCTTGGTGGCTGTGGCAGTGCGGTACTCGCAGCCAGTTCCCCTCTCGGCATCGGTGTACTCGGTGTCGCCTTCGCCTTCGGCCTCACTGTACTGACCATGGCTTTCGCGATTGGCCATATCTCTGGTTGCCATCTAAACCCTGCCGTGTCGTTCGGGCTGGTGGTAGGCGGGCGCTTCCCGGCCAAAGAGCTGCTGCCTTATGTGATCGCTCAGGTCATCGGTGCCATCCTGGCGGCCGGGGTGATCTACCTCATCGCCAGCGGCAAGGCCGGTTTCGAGCTGTCTTCGGGGTTGGCTTCAAACGGCTACGCCGACCACTCGCCCGGTGGCTACACGCTGGGCGCCGGCTTCATCAGTGAAGTGGTGATGACCGCCATGTTCCTGGTGGTGATCATGGGGGCGACCGACGCCCGCGCACCGGCCGGTTTTGCACCCATCGCCATCGGCCTGGCCCTTACCCTGATCCACCTGATCTCGATCCCGATCACCAATACCTCGGTCAACCCCGCGCGTAGCACGGGGCCGGCCTTGTTCGTCGGGGGCTGGGCCCTGCAGCAGCTGTGGCTGTTCTGGGTGGCGCCGCTGATCGGGGCTGCAATCGGCGGCGCGCTGTATCGGGGTTTGGCGAAAGAACCTTAGCGCTGGTGCACGCAGCGCCCGGCGGCGTAGGTTTCACGCACGGTACGGTCATCGCCCAGGGTGGTGAGCACGAACAAGGTTTCTTCGATGCTGTTGGACTGCTGGATGCGGTAGTCCAGCAGTGGCGTGGCCTTGTAGTCCAGCACCACGAAGTCGGCATCGTTGCCTGGGCGCAGGCTGCCGATACGGTCGTCCAGGCGTAGCGCGCGGGCGCCGCCGAGGGTGGCCAGGTACAGCGATTTGTACGGGTGCAGGCGCGCGCCTTGCAGCTGCATCACCTTGTATGCCTCGTTCAGGGTGTTAAGCAGAGAGAAGCTGGTGCCGGCGCCAACGTCGGTGCCCAGGCCCACGTTGACCTTGAACCGCTCGGCCTGGGGCAGGTTGAACAGGCCGCTGCCGAGGAACAGGTTGGAGGTGGGGCAGAAGGCCACGGCCGAGCCGGTTTCGGCCAGGCGTTGGCACTCTTCGTCGCACAGGTGCACGCCGTGGGCAAACACTGAGCGTTCGCCCAGCAGCTCGAAGTGATCGTAGACGTCCAGATAACCCTTCTGCTCGGGGAACAGCGACTTGACCCAGTCGATTTCCTTGAGGTTTTCCGACAGGTGCGTGTGCATGTACACGCCCGGGTGCTCCTTGAGCAATTGGCCGGCCAGGGTCAATTGTTCCGGCGTACTGGTTGGGGCGAAGCGCGGGGTCACGGCATAGTGCAGGCGGCCTTTGCCGTGCCAGCGCTCGATCAGTGCCTTGCTTTCGGCATAGCCGGACTCGGCGGTGTCGGTCAGGTAGTCTGGGGCATTGCGGTCCATCATCACTTTGCCGGCGATCAGGCGCAGGTCCAGGCGCTCGGCTTCTTCGAACAGGGCGTTGACCGACTCCGGGTGCACGCTGCCGAATACCAGCGCAGTGGTGGTGCCGTTACGCAGCAGTTCCTTGAGGAAGATCTTCGCCACCTGGTCGGCGTGGTCTTTGTCGGCGAACTGCTTTTCGCAGGGGAAGGTGTAGGTGTTGAGCCAGTCCAGCAACTGCTCGCCGTAGGAACCGATCATGCCGGTCTGCGGGAAGTGGATGTGGGTATCGATGAAACCCGGGGTGATCAGCGCGTCCTGATAGTGCTCGACCGGGATGCCGGCATCCAGCGTCGGCAGCAGTTCACTGGCGTGCCCAACGGCGCTGATGCGGCCATCGTCGACCACCAGCAGGCCGTCTTCGTAGTATTCATGGGAAGCCTCCAGGCCTACCTCGGCCGGGTCGGCAATGCTGTGCAGGATGGCGGCACGGTAGGCTTTGCGGGTAACGGTCATAACACACTCGTCAAATGGCTTGGCTGCGGCGGGAGGGCGGCAGCAATTGGGCAATGGGGCCGGCATTGGCGGCAGCGTCGTGCTGGCCGAAGCAGGCGTTGTAAGTGGCAATGATTTCACCGGCGATAGACACGGCGATCTCGATGGGCAGCTTGCCCTTGACCTCGGTCAGGCCCATGGGGCAGCGCATGCGTGCCATCACGGCCTCGTCGAAGCCTCGCTCGCGCAGGCGGTGCTCGAACTTGACCCGCTTGGTCTTCGAGCCGATCAGGCCGAACCAGTTGAAATCGTTGCGTTTGAGAATGGCGGCGGTCAGTTCCAGGTCGAGCTGGTGGTTGTGGGTCATGACGATGCAGTAGCTGCCGGGCGGCAGGTCCGCGACTTCGTCGACCGGTTCCTCACTGACGACCTTGGTCACCCCTTTGGGGATGAGTTCGGGGAATTCCTGTTCACGCGAGTCGATCCAGCGCACCCGGCAGGGGAGCGCGGCGAGCAAGGGTACCAGAGCCCTGCCGACATGGCCCGCGCCGAACACGGCGATCTGCGCCTGCACAGCGGCCATCGGCTCGAACAGCAGCACGGTGGCGCCGCCGCAACACTGGCCCAGGCTGGCGCCGAGGCTGAAGCGCTCCAGGTGCGGGGTGGTGCGCTGCTCTTCGAGCATTTGCCGGGCGATGTGCAAGGCCTTGTATTCGAGGTGCCCGCCGCCGATGGTGTCGAACAGGCCGCTGGCGCTGACCACCATCTTTGAGCCGGCATTGCGCGGTGTTGAGCCGCGTTCCTCGATGATGGTCACCAGCACGCAGGCTTCGCCACGTGACTGGTGGTCGGCGAGGGCGTTGATCCATTGGTGCATGATGCAACCTCTCTAAGCTATGCTGCCGACCCGGGTAGGAGCGGGATTACCCGCGAATGTAGCGGTGAAGCTGATATCGCATTCGCGGGTAAACCCGCTCCTACCAGGGCCTTGCGTTGTCAGGGGGTGATGGTTTCCAGTTCCAGTTCGCGCGACTGTGTTTCAGCCACTGCCTTGCGCATCTGCTCGCAGCCCCACAGCACCCGCTCAGGTGTGGCTGGCGCATCCACCTGCGGCTGCACGCGGTAGTCGGCGAGGCTGGCCACGGCATCCTTGATTGCACACCAGGCAGCGATGCCGAGCATGAATGGTGGTTCGCCCACGGCCTTGGAGTGGAACACGGTGTCTTCCGGGTTTTTGCGGTTCTCCACCAGTTTTACCCGCAAGTCCAGTGGCATGTCGGCCACGGCCGGTATCTTGTAGCTGGCCGGGCCGTTGGTCATCAGCTTGCCTTTGGCGTTCCACACCAGCTCTTCGGTAGTCAGCCAGCCCATGCCCTGGATGAAACCGCCCTCTACCTGGCCGATGTCGATCGCAGGGTTCAGCGAATCGCCCACGTCGTGCAGGATGTCGGCGCGCAACATCTTGTATTCGCCGGTCAGCGTATCGACGATCACTTCCACGCAGGCAGCGCCAAAGGCGAAGTAGTAGAACGGCCGGCCGCGAGCCTGGCTGCGGTCGTAGAAGATCTTCGGTGTGCGGTAGAACCCTGTGCTGGACAGCGACACCTGAGCGAAGTAAGCCTGCTGCACCAGTTGCTCGAAGCTGACGATCTGGTCGCGCACGCGCACATGGCCGTTACGGAACTCGACGTCTTCCTCGGTCACCTGATAGTGCCGTGCGGCAAACTCGGTCAGGCGGCGCTTGAGGATTTCAGCCGCGTTCTGCGCCGCCTTGCCGTTCAGGTCGGCGCCGCTGGAAGCAGCCGTAGGCGAGGTGTTAGGCACCTTGTCGGTGTTGGTGGCGGTGATCTGAATGCGGCTGAAATCCACCTGGAAGATCTGCGCCACCACCTGGGCTACCTTGGTGTTCAGGCCCTGACCCATCTCGGTGCCGCCGTGGTTCAGGTGGATGCTGCCGTCTGTATAGATGTGGATCAGCGCACCGGCCTGGTTGAGGAAGGTGGCGGTGAACGAAATGCCGAACTTGACCGGAGTCAGCGCCAGGCCTTTCTTCAGGATCGGGCTGTTGGCGTTGAAGCGGCGGATCGACTCGCGGCGTTCGGCGTAGTCGCTGCTGGCTTCCAGCTCGGCGGTCATCTCCTCGAGCATGTTGTGCTCGACGGTCTGGTAGTAGTGGGTGACGTTGCGTTCGGTCTTGCCGTAATAGTTGGCCTTGCGCACGGCCAGCGGGTCACGGCCCAGATGACGGGCGATATGGTCCATCACCTGCTCGATGGCGACCATGCCCTGTGGGCCGCCAAAGCCACGGTAGGCGGTGTTGGAGGCGGTGTTGGTCTTGCAGCGGTGGCCGTGGACGGTGGCATCGCCCAGGTAGTAAGCGTTGTCGGAGTGGAACATGGCGCGGTCGACGATCGAGCCGGACAGGTCGGGCGAATAGCCGCAGTTGCCGGCCAGGTCGAAATTGATGCCGTGCAGCCGGCCATTGTCGTCGAAGCCCACGTCATACTCGACGTAGAACGGGTGGCGCTTGCCGGTCATGGTCATGTCTTCGACCCGCGGCAGGCGCATCTTGGTTGGCTGGCCGGTCAGGCGCGCAACTACCGCGCACAGGCATGCCGGGCTGGCGGCCTGGGTTTCCTTGCCGCCAAAACCGCCACCCATGCGGCGCATGTCCAGCACCACCTTGTTCATCGGTACGTCGAGCACTTCGGCGACCAGTTTCTGCACTTCGGTGGGGTTCTGCGTGGAGCAGTAGACGATCATGCCGCCGTCTTCGGTAGGCATTACCGAGGAAATCTGCGTTTCCAGGTAGAAGTGCTCCTGGCCGCCGATGTGCAGGGTGCCCTGAATGCGGTGCGGGGCGCTGGCCAGGGCGGCAGCCGAATCGCCGCGCTGATGGGTGTGGCTATCGAGCACGAAGTGCTTCTTGCGCAGCGCCTCGACCACGTCCAGCACCGGTTCCAGGTCTTCGTACTCGACGATGGCGGCCATGGCCGCTTTACGTGCGGTTTCAAGATCGCGGGCAGCGACAGCGAGCACCGGCTGGCCGAAGAACTCGACCTTGTCGATGGCCAGCAGCGGGTCGCCGGCCACCACCGGGCCGATGTCCTTCAGGCCGGGGATGTCTTCGTGGGTGATGGCAATGCGCACGCCCTCGAAGGCGTAGCACGGCGTGGTATCGATGCGCAGGATACGCGCATGGGCGCGGTCGGCGGTGCGGGCATAGACGTGCAACTGGTTGGGGAATTCCAGGCGGTCGTCGATGTACACCGCCTCGCCGGACACATGCTTGTCGGCGCTGTCGTGCTTGACGCTGCGGCCCACCCCGGTGGTCAGGTCCTGGCTGAACAGTTCGGCCATCTCGGCCTGGCTTTTGGCTACGTGATGGTTAGACATAAGCGGTCACCCGGGTTTCGATGTGCGGTGTTTGCTGTTCGATGAAATACTTGCGCAGCAGGTTCTGCGCGGTCAGCAGGCGGTATTCCTTGCTGGCGCGGAAGTCGCTGAGCGGGGTGAAGTCTTCGGCCAGGGCCTGGCAGGCGCGCTCGATGGCAGCCTGGTCCCATGGCTTGCCACGTAGCGCCGCCTCACAGGCGCGGGCGCGTTTGGGGATCGCCGCCATGCCGCCGAAGGCGATGCGTACCCCGCTGACTACGCCGTCTTCGATGCTGAGGTTGAACGCCCCGCACACGGCGGAGATGTCATCGTCCAGGCGCTTGGACACTTTATAGGCGCGGAACGCCCAGTCGCTGGTGGCGCGCGGCACAATGATCTTCTCGATGAACTCGCTGTCCTGTCGGGCAGTGATGCGGTAATCGATGAAGTAGTCTTCCAGTGGCATCACCCGCTGGCGCTCGCCCTGGCGCAGGACGACCTGCGCATCCAGTGCGATCAGCAAGGGTGGCGAGTCGCCGATCGGCGAGGCGTTGCCGATGTTGCCGCCGAGGGTGCCCTGGTTGCGGATTTGCAGCGAGGCGAAGCGGTGAAGCAGTGCCCCGAAGTCAGGGTACTCTTCGTTCAGTGCGGCGTAGCAGTCAGTCAGCGACGTGGCGGCGCCGATTTCCAGGTGGCTGGCGGTTTTCTCGATGCGCTTGAGCTCCGCCACATGGCCGACATAGATCATCACTGGCAGGGTCTTGTGGAACTGGGTGACTTCCAGCGCCAGGTCGGTCCCCCCCGCGAGCAGGCGCGCTTCAGGGTGCGAGCTGTACAGGTCGGCCAGGTCGGAGACGGTCAGCGGTACCAGGCAGCGCTTGTCGCCGCTGTTCAGCTCGCCGGTCTGGGTCGGGGCAATGGCCTTGAGGCGGCTGATGGTTTGCGCCTGCTGGCTATCGAACTGGTCGCGGCAGGGCTGGCGGCAGCTCTGCTCGGCAGCGTCGAGGATCGGTCGGTAACCGGTGCAGCGGCACAGGTTGCCAGCCAGGGCTTCCTGGGCCTGGTGCAGGTCGGGGCCGCTGCTGTTCTTTTGCAGGGCAAACAGTGACATGACGAAGCCGGGCGTGCAGAAGCCGCATTGCGATCCGTGGCAGTCTGCCATCGCTTGTTGAACGCTGTGCAGTTGGCCCTGTTGTTTGAGACCCTCGACGCTGATCAGTTGCTTGCCGTGCAGCGACGACACAAAGGTCAGGCACGAATTGAGGCTGCGGTAGCGCAGGCTGTCGTTGCCTTGGTCGTCCTGGCTCAGTTCGCCGACCACCACGGTGCACGCACCGCAGTCTCCACTGGCGCAGCCCTCCTTGGTGCCGGTTTTGCCCAGGTGCTCGCGCAGGTACTGCAGCACCGTCATGTTTGGGTCCAGGGCGTGCTCACTACGCAGCTCCTGGTTGACGAGAAACTGGATCACGGGGATGGCCTCGCAATGGTTTTATTGTTGTTGGGCGGACTCTAAGCAAGACCTGTCTAGCAGGTCAATATTTTTCTGACCCAAAGGTCAAGAAAATGCACATGTCCATGCCCAGCCGAACACACTGCCTCTATTCCAAGCATAGATCGCGCCGGGCGCGTGGCTGTCTGACAGGTCAAATAAACCACCTGGCCCCTCTGCGCGACTACCGCCCAAGTACGCTACAATTCGCCCCTTGTGCCCAGTTCAATGATTTTGAAGGAAAACCATGACGTTCAAGGCCCCGGACAGCCTCTCCGAGCAGATTGCCGATTACCTGGCCGAACGCATCATCCGCGGCGAGCTGGCGCCAGGCGAACGTATCCAGGAGCAGAAGGTTACCCAGGCGCTCAACGTCAGCCGCGGCTCGGTGCGCGAGGCACTGCTGATCCTCGAACGCCGCCATCTGGTGGCGATCCTGCCGCGCCGGGGTGCCCATGTGACCAAGCTGGACGAGCGCAGCGTTCGCAGCCTGTGCTCGCTGATGGGCGAGTTCTACATCCTGCTGGGCAATGCGGTTGCGCAAAAATGGCGCACCGAAGCCGACTTGCGCCCGTTTCTGGAGATCCAGCAGCGGCTGCAGCGTGCCCATGACCAGCTCGACATCAAGACCTTCGTCGCCGACAGTTTTGCGGTCATGCGTGCGGCCTATCCATTCGCCGACAACCCGTTCCTGCAGGAAACCGTGGAAAACCTGCAGCCGGCCATGAGCCGTGCCTATTACCTGTCGCTGGACCAGCGCCAGGCCAACATGAGCGACTATCTCGACCTGTTCGCCCGCCTGCTCGAAGCCGTGGTCTCCCGCGACCTGCCGCGCATTCGCGAGGTGCTCACCGCCTATGGCCAGCGCAGCTGCGAACTGGTGCTGGCGGCACTGGCCAGAGGCTGACCGATGCGCCTGAAGTGCATTCGCCTGGCCGGGTTCAAGTCGTTCGTCGACCCGACCACGGTCAACTTCCCCAGCAACATGGCGGCCGTGGTCGGCCCAAACGGCTGCGGCAAGTCCAATATCATCGACGCGGTGCGTTGGGTGATGGGCGAGAGTTCGGCGAAGAACCTGCGCGGCGAGTCGATGACCGACGTCATCTTCAACGGCTCCAGTGGGCGCAAGCCGGTCAGCCAGGCCAGTATCGAGCTGGTGTTCGACAACAGCGAAACCACCCTGGTCGGCGAGTATGCCGCCTACGCCGAGATATCGATCCGCCGCAAGGTTACCCGCGACGGGCAGAATAGCTATTACCTCAACGGCACCAAGTGCCGCCGGCGTGACATCACCGATATCTTCCTCGGGACGGGGCTGGGGCCGCGCAGCTACTCGATCATCGAGCAGGGCATGATCTCCAAGCTGATCGAGGCCAAGCCCGAGGAGTTGCGCAACTTCATCGAGGAAGCAGCTGGCATTTCCAAATACAAGGAGCGCCGCCGCGAAACCGAGAACCGCATCCGTCGCACCCAGGAAAACCTGGCGCGTCTGACTGACCTGCGCGAAGAGCTCGAGCGCCAGCTGGAGCGTCTGCATCGCCAGGCCCAGGCTGCCGAGAAGTACCGTGAGTACAAGGCTCAGGAGCGCCAGATGAAAGCGCGCCTGTCTGCCTTGCGCTGGCGAGGCCTGGACGAACAAGTCCGCCAGCGCGAGTCGGTGATCGGCGATCAGGGCGTTTCTCACGAGGCGCTGGTGGCCGAGCAGCGCAATGCCGATGCCAGCATCGAACGCCTGCGCGACGGTCATCACGAACTGTCCGAACGCTTCAACCAGGTGCAGGGCCGTTTCTACTCGGTGGCCGGTGACATCGCCCGGGTCGAGCAGAGCATCCAGCACGGCCAGCAGCGCCTGCGGCAGTTGCAGGACGACTTCAAGGAAGCCGAGCGCACACGCCTGGAAACCGAATCGCACCTGGGGCACGACCGCACCTTGCTGGCGACCCTGGGCGAAGAGCTGGCCATGCTCGAACCCGAGCAGGAAATGACTCTGGCGGCTGCCGAGGAAGCCGCTGCCGCGCTTGAAGAGGCCGAACTGGGCATGCACGGCTGGCAGGAGCAGTGGGACAGCTTCAACAGCAGTTCCGCCGAACCGCGCCGTCAGGCCGAAGTGCAGCAGGCGCGCCTGCAGCAGCTGGAAACCAGCCTTGAGCGCCAGGCCGAGCGCCAGCGCAAGTTGGTCGAGGAGCGCGAGCAGCTGGGCAGCGACCCGCAGGATGCCGCCATGCTCGAACTGGCCGAGCAGCTGGCCAGCAGCGAAATGCTGCTGGAAGAACTGCAGCTCTGCGAAGAGCAGGTGATCGAGCGCCTGGAAAACGCACGCGAGCAACTGCAGCAGGCCACCCAGGCGCAACAGCAGGCACAGGGCGACTTGCAGCGCCTAGGCGGGCGCCTGGCCTCGCTTGAAGCCTTGCAGCAGGCCGCCCTGGAGCCGGGCGCAGGTGCTGCGCAATGGCTGCACGGCCAAGGGCTGGAGCAACAGCCGCGGCTGGCCGAAGGCTTGCGGGTGGAGCCGGGTTGGGAGCTGGCGGTAGAGACCGTGCTTGGTGCCGATCTGCAGGCCGTGCTGGTGGACGATTTCAACGACCTCGATTTTGCGGGCCTGGAGCAGGGTGAACTGCGCTTGCTGCTGGCCGTCGGCGCGGGGGCGACGTTGCCCGGCAGCTTGCTGGAGAAGGTCGAGGGCCGTATCGACCTGGCGCCCTGGCTGGGCCAGGTCAGGCCTGTGGAAGACCTGGCCCAGGCACTGGAGCAGCGCGGGTCGCTCGGCGAAGGGCAGAGCCTGGTCAGTCGCGATGGCTATTGGGTCGGCCGGCACTTCCTGCGGGTGCGCCGGGGTGGCGAGGCCGAAGGCGGCGTGCTGGCGCGTGGCCAGGAAATCGAACGCCTGGGCCAGGAGCAACTGGTACAGGAAGCGGCGCTGGAACAGCTCGATCAACAGTTGCAGGCCCTGCGCGAGCAGCAACTGGACCTGGAGGAGCAGCGCGAACAGTTGCGCCGCCGTACACAGGATGAAAACCGCCTGCACGGCGAGCTGAAGGCCAGTCTTTCGGCCAGCCGCGCGCGCGCCGAGCAGGTCGAGTTGCGCCGCCGCCGCCTGCATGAAGAGCTGGGCGAGCTGGAAGAACAGCGCGCCCTGGAACACGAGCAACTGGGCGAAGCACGCCTGCTGCTGCAAGAGGCTCTGGAGCTCATGGCCCAGGACACCGAGCAGCGCGAACAGTTGATGGCCCGCCGCGATACCCTGCGCGAAAGCCTTGACCGGGTGCGTCAGGAGGCCCGTCAGCACAAGGATCACGCTCACCAGTTGGCGGTACGCCTGGGTTCGCTGCGCGCCCAGTACGATTCTACCCGCCAGGCTCTGGAGCGCCTGGAGCTGCAAGCTGCGCGCCTGACCGAGCGCCAGGAACAACTGAGCCTGAACCTGGAGGAGGGGGAAGCCCCGCAGGAAGAACTGCGCCTGAAGCTGGAGGAACTGCTGGAGCGGCGCATGAGCGTCGACGAGGAAATGCGCCTGGCTCGCCTGCACATGGACGAAGCCGACCGCGAACTGCGCGATGCCGAAAAGCGCCGCACCCAGGCCGAGCAGCAGGCCCAGTTGCTGCGCGGTCAACTGGAGCAACTGCGCCTGGAGTGCCAGGGCCTGGATGTGCGGCGCAAGACCCTGCAAGAGCAGTTGCTGGCCGACGGTTATGACCTGCAAGGCGTGCTCGCCACCCTGGAAGCCGAGGCCAGCGAGCAGGGTACCGAACAGGAACTGGAGCAGCTTGAGGCGCGCATCCAGCGCCTGGGGGCGATCAACCTGGCGGCCATCGAAGAATACGAGCAGCAGTCCGAGCGCAAACGTTACCTGGACGCCCAGGACGCCGACCTGGTCGAAGCGCTGGAAACCCTCGAAAACGTCATCCGCAAGATCGACAAGGAGACCCGCAACCGCTTCAAGGATACCTTTGATCAGATAAATGCCGGATTACAGGCACTTTTCCCAAAAGTTTTCGGTGGTGGCAGCGCTTATCTGGAACTGACGGGCGAAGATCTACTCGATACAGGGGTGACGATCATGGCGCGCCCCCCGGGCAAGAAGAACAGCACCATCCATTTGCTGTCCGGCGGCGAGAAGGCACTGACCGCTTTGGCGCTGGTGTTTGCCATCTTCAAGTTGAACCCCGCACCGTTCTGCATGCTCGACGAGGTCGATGCGCCGCTGGACGATGCCAACGTCGGGCGCTATGCGCGTCTGGTCAAGGAAATGAGTGAAAGCGTGCAGTTCATCTACATCACCCATAACAAGATTGCGATGGAGATGGCGGATCAATTGATGGGGGTGACCATGCATGAGCCGGGTTGTTCACGCCTTGTTGCGGTTGATGTGGAGGCGGCCATGGCCATGGTCGACGCTTGATGTACGACGATAGGGGCACATTCTGTAGCGAAATGCCCCCGCCGTGTGCGACAGACGGTGTAAAGTTGTCTTTGGTCGTGCTAGCTTAATGTCACTCGTTTTTTGCGTGGGTAAAACGCCTGTCAGAACATAGAGTTGGCGCCACGTGTTAAAGGGCTTTGAACCCTTTGTTTTCAAGCATATTTTTATAGAGGCACGGGATTACATGGAAATCGGTCTGCGCGAGTGGCTGATCGTTATCGGCATCATTGTTATTGCCGGGATTCTTTTCGACGGCTGGCGCCGCATGCGCGGCGGCAAAGGCAAGTTGAAATTCCGTCTGGATCGCAGTTATTCCAACCTGCCGGACGAAGAGGGTGGCAGTGCCGAGGTGCTCGGCCCGTCGCGAGTGCTCGATACCCACAAGGAGCCTGAGCTTGACGAAAGCGACCTGCCGTCGCTCAGCGCGTCTGCGCGTGATCGCGAGCGTGAGCCCAAGCCGGTCAAGGCCAGCAAGCGCGGCAAGCGTGCCAGTGCGGCTGCCGATGTGCAGCAGGGTGACCTGAACCTGAGCGCCGAGCAGCGTGAGCCCGACCTGTTTGCCGACAGCGATGACGACTTTGCCGCCGACAACAACCGTAGTAGCGGCGCAGCGCCTGCCAGCAGCAGCGTCAAGGAGTTGCCACCCGCCGAAGAGGTGCTGGTCATCAGCGTGATCTCCCGCGACGAGGGGGGCTTCAAGGGCCCGGCGTTGCTGCAGAACATCCTGGAAAGTGGCTTGCGCTTCGGCGAAATGGACATCTTCCACCGCCACGAGAGCATGGCCGGTCACGGCGAGGTGCTGTTCTCGATGGCCAACGCAGTCAAGCCTGGCGTGTTCGACCTGGACGACATCGATCACTTCAGCACCCGCGCTGTGAGCTTCTTCCTCGGCTTGCCGGGCCCACGTCATCCGAAACAGGCTTTCGACGTGATGGTTGCCGCGGCGCGCAAGCTGGCCCACGAACTGAACGGTGAGCTCAAGGACGACCAGCGCAGCGTGCTGACCGCCCAGACCATCGAGCACTATCGCCAGCGTATCGTCGAGTTCGAGCGCCGTGCGCTGACCCAGAAGCGCTGACAGATCCAGACGAAAGAGCAGCCTGAGGGCGTGCTGGCCGGTTCGGGTATCGTCGTTGCCTGTGCCGGCCTCTTCGCGGGTAAACCCGCTCCTACAGGTACATCACCGCCCTGGAGGTATGTGATGCCCTTGTAGGAGCGGGTTTACCCGCGAAGAGGCCGGCACAGTCAATAGACACCTGGAACCCCACGCACACCCCAAGCTGCTCTTTTGCTTTGCAAGAGAAGACAAATCCCATGACCGCCGAAACCCGTATCCTCGAACTGCGTGCCGAGCTCGACCAGCACAACTATCGCTACTACGTGCTCGACGAGCCCAGCGTGCCCGATGCCGAATACGACCGCCTGTTCAACGAGCTCAAGGCGCTGGAAGCCGAACACCCTCACCTGGTAACCCCTGACTCGCCCACGCAGCGTGTAGGTGGAGCTGCCCTGGCGGCGTTCAGCCAGGTACGCCACGAAGTGCCCATGCTCAGCCTGGGCAACGCCTTCGAAGAAGCCGACCTGCGTGAGTTCGGCCGTCGCGTGGTAGAAGGCCTCGATCAGCCTGGCGCGGTCGACTACAGTTGCGAACCCAAGCTCGATGGCCTGGCCGTGAGCCTGCTGTACCGCGACGGGCAGTTGGTGCAGGGCGCCACCCGTGGCGACGGCACCACTGGCGAAGACATCAGCGCCAACGTACGCACCGTGCGCAACATCCCGCTCAAGTTGCAGGGTAAGGGCTGGCCGGCAGTGCTGGAGGTGCGCGGTGAGGTGTACATGAGCAAGGCCGGTTTCGACCGGCTCAATGCCGCCCAGGCCGAGGCCGGTGGCAAGACCTTCGCCAACCCGCGCAACGCTGCCGCTGGCAGCCTGCGCCAGCTGGATTCGAAAATTACCGCCAGCCGCCCGCTGGAGTTCTGCTGCTATGGCGTCGGCCAGGTGTCCGAGAGTATCGGCGACAGCCACATCGGCATCCTCGAGCAACTCAAAGTCTGGGGCCTGCCGATCAGCCGCGAGCTCAAGCATGCGGCCGGCATCGAAGAATGCCTGGCCTACTACCGCGACATTGGCGAGCGCCGTAACAGCCTGCCGTATGAGATCGACGGTGTAGTGTTCAAGGTCAACAGCCTGGCCGCCCAGCGCGAGCTGGGCTTCCGCGCCCGTGAGCCGCGCTGGGCGATTGCCCACAAGTTCCCGGCCATGGAAGAGCTGACCGAGGTGCTGGACGTCGAGTTTCAGGTTGGCCGTACGGGGGCGGTAACGCCTGTGGCGCGCCTGCGGCCGGTCAAGGTGGCCGGTGTGACCGTGTCCAACGCCACCCTGCACAACATGGACGAAATCGCCCGCCTTGGCCTGCGCATTGGCGATACGGTGATCATTCGCCGGGCCGGCGACGTGATCCCGCAGGTGATGCAGGTGGTGCTGGAGCGTCGTCCGCAAGACGCCCGCCCGGTAGACGTACCAAGCGAGTGCCCGGTGTGTGGTTCGCAGGTCGAGCGTACCCAGCTGGTAAAGCGCAGCAAAGGCAAGGCAACCACCAGCGAAGGCGCGGTGTACCGCTGTGTTGGTCGCCTGGCCTGTGGCGCCCAGCTCAAGCAGGCGATCATTCATTATGTGTCGCGCCGTGCCATGGACATCGACGGCCTGGGCGAGAAGAGCGTCGAGCAGTTGGTGGATGAAGGCCTGATCGGCTCGCCGGCTGACCTGTACAAGCTGCAGTTCGAGCAGATCGTCGGCCTTGAAGGCTTCGCCGAGGTGTCCAGCAAGAAGTTGCTCGATGCCATTGAAGCCAGCAAGCGCCCGAGCCTGGCGCGCTTCATCTACGCCCTGGGTATTCCTGATGTAGGCGAAGAGACCGCCAAGGTGCTGGCCCGCTCGCTGGGTAGCCTGGCCCGCGTCCAGCAGGCGCTGCCGCAGGTGCTCACCTACCTGCCGGACATCGGCCTGGAGGTTGCCTACGAGATCCACAACTTCTTTGAAGACGAGCACAACCAGAAGGTTATCCAGCAACTGCTCGACAGCGGTATGCAGTTGCAGGACGAAGGCGAGCTGGCCGCCGAGTTCGCTGCCAGCACCACCTTGGCCGGGATGATCGCCAAGCTCGACATCGCCTCCGTCGGCCCGACCGGTGCCGAAAAGTTGGTGGCCAAGCTCGACAGCCTGGACAAGATCATCGCCGCCGACGGCATCGACCTGCGCCAGGCATTGGCGGCGAAGCAGGCAGACGCGGTGCGCGAGTTCTTCAAGGATGAAGCGAACCAGAAGCTGGCGCGGGACATCGAGGCACAGCTGCTGGCGTTCGGCATGCACTGGCGCAACGAGAAGAAAGTGGCTGAAGGCTTGCCACTGGCTGGCCAGACCTGGGTGCTGACCGGCACCCTGGAGCGCATGAGCCGGGACATTGCCAAGGACAAGCTGGAAAGCCTGGGGGCCAAGGTGGCGGGTTCGGTTTCCGGCAAGACCCACTGCGTGGTGGCAGGGCCGGGGGCAGGTTCCAAGCTGGCCAAGGCTGCTGAACTGGGTGTGAAGGTACTGGACGAAGATGCCTTCGTCACATTCCTGGCCGAGCAGGGCATAGCGGTCTAGGCATCCGCGCCCCCCCTGTGGGGGGCAACTGTCTCGCTCAAAATTTGAAAAGCCTGCGCGGTCACCTGTAGGAGCGGGTTTACCCGCGAATGGGCCCGTCCAGGCCGCCTCGACCCTGACAAGTCATTGAGAAATGATGACTTTTTCTGCCGCAGTGGTTGTATCTGCCCCAAAGACCGGTACAATGGCGCCACTCGCTGCTCAGCGAGGCATGTAGTGGTGGCCCCATCGGTCCCCCCGCATTGATTACCCGTTAACCTGGTCAGGCCCGGAAGGGAGCAGCCATAGCGGGAACATCGAGTGCCGGGGTGTGGCTGGTGGGGCCGCCTCCATTACGTAAGCCCTTGAATTCTCAAGGCTTTCTCTCTCAAAAATCTCGAAGTGGACCAGTGCCGTAGTACACCTGAGTGGTGCACTGTGCTGAGCATTCTAGCTTCCTGATCTTGCCTCTCCAATACCTCTCTGGTTACGCCAATCTAGGCGCTATCTTGTCATCCGCTCATGTGTCGGTTTCCCCCCTGTCTCTCGCAGTGATTTGTAATTGCCAGTACGGTGGCTGTGCTACTAGGATGTGGCATCTGAGCGAGGAGCGAGACATGGAATTCGTAGAGCGACTGAACGCATTATCTGCCAAGATCCGCCAGCAGGGCACTGCTATCCAGACTGAAGAGGCGACCAAGATTGCCTTTGTCATGCCCTTCATCAACTCTGTCCTAGGTTACGACGTCTTCGATCCCTCAGAGGTTACGCCAGAGTACGTCTGCGACGTGGGGACGAAGAAAGGCGAGAAGATCGACTACGCCATCATGAAGAATGGCGAGATTCAGATCCTGATCGAGTGCAAGAAGATTGGCGAGCCGCTGCATATCAATCACGCGAGCCAGCTCTTCCGGTATTTCCACGTCACCACCGCCCGTATCTCGATCCTTACCAATGGTCAGGTCTACCGGTTCTTCACCGACCTCGATGCCCCTAACAAGATGGATGAGAAACCGTTCTTGGAGCTAGACCTTCTCGATCTGGACGAGCACGCCCTTCCGGAGCTTCAGAAACTAACCAAGTCTGCGTTCGATGTTGACTCGATCATCAGTGCTGCTGGAGAACTGAAGTACGTTGGTCAGATCAAGAAAGAGATGGCTTCGCAGTTTAGTCAGCCTAGTGACGAGTTCGTGAAGTTCTTCGCTACTCGGGTCTACGACGGGATCATTACCCAGAAGGTGAGAGAGCAATTCACCACCTTGACTAGGAAGGCGGCAATCCAGTTCCTAGGAGATCAGATTAACGACAGGCTGAAGTCGGCTATGAGCGGTGCGGTCGAGCCGTCTTATGCGATGATGGCCGTTCAAGTGGCAACGGCGCCTGAGTCTGCTGAGGAAGCCGACGACGATGACCGTATCCAGACTACTCTTGAAGAGCTTGAGGGCTTCCATATCGTCAAGGCAATTGTGCGGGCGGTTGTGGATGCAAAGCGGATCGTTCACCGTGATACCCAAAGTTACTTCGGGATTCTGCTGGACGATAACAATCGTAAACCGATTTGCCGGTTGCATTTCAATCGCAGTCAGAAGTACATAGGTCTCTTCGACGCTGAGAAGAACGAAACGCGTCATCCAGTTGCATCTGTAGATGATATCTACGGATTTGCGGAACAGTTGAAGGGTACTATTTCTTTTTACGAGTAAGAGATTTGACTCTAGAAGCGCCGACCATTTAGGTGTGTGGTCGGTGCTTCTTTTTTTGATGGCATGTGCTGTTCATCAAAGTTTAGCAATTTCTAGCTCGTAGCTGTGGTTGATCGGGGTTGCTTGTAATAGTTGTGTATGCGGATATGATTTTTTTATTATTTCGGAAAGCGAGTGCTTCTGGTCGTTGGGCATTCGGCATCCGAATATTACGCCAGTAAGTTCTCTACTTCCAAAGCGGATATCCTCGTGCGGTGCATCTTTGTTGCGGCCGTCACCCGAGCAAATTCGCCATTCTCTCTCATGGGACCAAGCTGCTGACTTTGTGTATATTAGAGCTTCAAATATCTCTTGTGGATCAGTTTTGGTTAATCCTGATAGGGTGTTGGAAATTCCTTCTTCATCAAACAGCATAGGTACTTCTGTTCTGTAGTTGATTGGTCTCGCTGTCTTGTAAGGGCTATCGAGCTCCGCCACGTTTTCGAATCTAAGAACTGCGCCTTTGTTGCTATCAGCATAATATGCCCACATTAGTTGATTTTTTGGTGAATCGGTAAGGCATAATACTTTTATGCTTGAAAGTATTGCTCTGGTGTCCTCCCTTGTTTTTTGAATGTTCTTGTCTAAAGATGCGAAAGACTCAAGAATTCCATCGGTCATGGCTAAGGTGAAGTCCTCCTTGGAGTGTTTTTTGTACCTGAGCTGCAATAGCGGGGCAATCTTGTGCATGGGGGAGTTTATGCTGCACTGAATTTTTCCATTGATTACGTTCCAGAGCTTCTCGATCGTTAGTTCTAGTGCTGCTTTGCGGTCGAAGTCAATCCGAAGGTCGAATTGAATATCATATGGATCATTTAGTGTTGCTGGCGTTGTCCATCGAAGTGTTTGGTTCTTTAGTACAATTTCTGCTGTGCTATAGCTCATGTACTTGTAGTATGCTTCGGGCATATATTGCTTTCCTTGTGTGGTCAAGATTGCTGTTAGGTGGTGCATTTTTTAAAATATCACAGCATGGAAAATTCTCGGTTAAGCGGCTATTGGCGTAGCCGCTCAATCGCTGAGCTGATGACCTCGGCATTGGTATCGAGCGCCTGCAATGCGACCATCACGTTGTCGTGAACGTTGGTTGAACCACGTTGGCGTATCCATGCACTGACTTCCTCAATTGCCGCCCGTATGGCTATCTGGTTCAGGTGGAGTAGTTCTAGGGTGTCAGCGGTGATGGTGGCTTTGTCCATGTGCGAGGCTCATCAAGAAAGGGTGTGCTAGCGTTAGGTATATCGAGTTTAGGCTATCAACCCAACCCCCCAGTTTCTGAATCTGGTTCTTGAGCACGGCCTAAATAGCCCAATGGTCAGAAATCCTCCGCGACATAGCACCGCTGCTTGACTGCAAGCCACTGGCCAAGGTAGGGGGGCCTAGACATTGCTGAAATCCGGTGGATGCATACAAGAATGCCCCGCAGAAGCTCCAAATAGGCTCATAGCGGGGCTTGGGGGCTCAGGGTAAGACTAGAACTGCCCTGTATGGGGCTGGTTTTAAACAGCTGCTTTCACTTCCTTCTTGATCCTGTAGACCGTGGCAACTCCACACTCTGCCAGCTTGGCTACATCGTCGGCGTTCATGGTTGGGTGCTTGGCCATGATGCTGATCACCTTCTCCCACATGGCAGCGTTCTTACCTTTGCCCGCTGGTTTCCAAGCAGGATCAGCGGCCTTCTTGTTTTCGATACCTTGTTTGATCCGCTCCACACGCTTCTCTTGATCCAAGCGAGCCATGGTTGCCATCAGGTCGAGGAGCATGTTGTTGATGACTTCCATGATTGCACCAGTGATACCTGTATCGCTGACCAACTGGTGAGAGGTGGGCAGGTCAACCACTACCAGACGTAAGCCCTTAGCCTTGATTGTCGATTTCAGTACGTCCCATTCAACACTGGACAACCGAGACAGGCGGTCAACCGATTCGCATACGATGGAGTCACCAGCTTGAGCAGCATCAAGCAGACGGGAAAGCTCTGGACGCTCCAGCTTAGTTCCTGAGATGTTCTCAGCGTATACGCCTGCAATGGTGAGGTTGTGGTCACTGGCGAAAGCCTCAAGCATCTGGCGTGCACGGTTGGCGTCCTGATCCTTGGTTGAAGCACGGAGATATAGATGGGCTTTCATGGTAACTATCCTTTAGCTATCTATTTTATGGGTCTATGATAAGTAATCATATAGCTATCATCAATAGGTATTTTGATAGCCACTATCAGATAGGACCGGCACTCCCGTTTGAGTAGAGTTCTTTGATAGTGACAATGCGATCATCGCCAGCATGAGGTTGGAATGTTGGAACTATCTGTGATCAAAAATGAGACTGGAGGAAAATCGAATCACCCCCTAGCGGCATTGGAGGGGAAGGTGTGACGACATTGGTGTACGTCAAGAGGTGTTGGTGAATGCTCTTCACCGTTCGACGGTGAAGATTATGACGCGGTGTTTTGGGGTCGTTCCTTTCCCCTCCCTTTCAATGATCTAGGAATGTCCTGTTCAGCGTTGACGCTGAAGAATGACTATCGAGGATGAATCCTCAAGAACGTCAACCTACGGTTTCCTTGCGATCACTGATTGACAATCAGAACATCATCACTCTCATACATTGAGTGATCGCAGGTGAGCCGAAGGCGAATGCTTTTCAATAGGGAGGCAGACAGCCTACCAAGCTCTTGATCTGTTTTCTGTACTCAGTACAGGAAAGCAATATTCATAGCTGAGCTATGAATAATGATCTCTAGTTTTGGATGGTTTATCCATCCTCTCCTTTCCAATTTCTCAGAGTATTAATGTAGGGTTTCACCCTAAATCAATTACTACCCTCAGGATGACCTCCTGAGAAACAAAAGCTTTATATGTATAAGGGTTTTTCACAACCCCTTGATTTTCGTGGCTTGTAGAGCATTTCTTGCGTAGTTTATTTGAAAAAGTGATGAGAAACTACGCAAGGTCACCAGCCAGCATTTAGGGTCAAGCGGCAAGTGCTGCTGCGTAAATGGTACTGTCATCCCACCCATTTTTATTCATGCTCGATGCCGATTGAGGGTGGCGAGTTGTCCATTCACGATACCAATGCTCGATGTACTCATCCCGTGTGGCGTCATCACCCCGGAAGATCAGCCGTGGATTTACTGTCAGCTTGATTTCACCCGTGCGAATGCCACCCTGCCTTGAGGTGCTCACGCGCACCATATTGCTGTTGATCAACGTGCCCAGCTTCTTCATCAGGTTTGACTCCGTCGTGCCCAATGCCTTCGCCAGTTCGGCTTGAGGCATGATGATCATGTTCCGGTACTGAACCAGCCCGTGCAGTTTGCTCAGGGTGTTCATCATCGGGACAGTGATACGGCAGTCCACGCCTGTCCGGCGCCATAGGCCATGGGCGTAGTCCTGTGCGTCGGTCAGTGAGTGCAGCGTATGTGTTGGCAGCTTTCGGCGATCGACGTGCTTCAGATGCGCGTGCAGGTCGTCAGCACTGCGGCACTTGCTCAGTTCTGGCCGGTAGTCAGGGCGTTCGCTGAAAGCAGAAGGCTTGTCATCGTAGTCAAAGATTTCGCCGGTTGTTGGACTGATCAACAGTCCGTCGACGTTAAGGTTGGGGGCAACGTAAGCCTTCCCCTTGTGTGCATTCGGTGCTTCCAACTCCGCATGGGAAAGAAGGATGGTCGAGTGGACAGTGGTGGGGTGGAATTCGGTATTGCTTGGGGAATTCGAGGCAAGTGGGTACGACATTTTTGATTCTCCTTCTCAAGTTCAGTTCATAGGCATTCCTCTCGGTGGTGCCGTATCAGTGTGGGTGTAACTTCTCAAATCGCAGGCACGACAGAGTCCCCTACGATGCACAATTCGTCTGACGAACGTGGTCGCGTGGAGGTTGGCGTTTTGGATTTAAGATGTGCCTTATACGCTAGTCGTGGTGTAAAGTCAACAACTATTTTCCATTCACGCTGACATTCCAACAGTCCATGATTTCAAACCAAGCTATTACAGCGATGACCATCATTACCCGCCACCCTAGAATGGAAAACAAAAGAAAAGCTCTGCTAGCCCCATCAGCGAGCGCTCCTACCGTATTGCCCACGGGATTCCGTAGAGAACTGAATTTAAGTGTTGTAACCGTAGAGAAATGACGAGTTTTTTGGCGAAAGCCTCTAATGTGCTAAGCACCAATACCCACTACCCCAATGTTTATCGGAGTGAAACCAGCTGTTCCACTTTCTTCCAGGCACAAAAAAAGGCTGTGGTAGTATTTAACCACCACAACCCTATCCTGTTATTTTTCACTTTTTAACGCTCAGCTACGTCGAAGGTTTTATTTAGGAATTACCAAAGGCTTGTAACAGGCCTGCACTTCACGCTCAATTTCTTCCAATTTCTTTGCTTCTGCTAGCTCAGCAGCCCTAGCTTCTTTCTCGTTCTTCGCTTGAATCAACTGCTGACGTAGTAGCCCTTGATAACGTTCACGCTCTGCTTGGAGGTCTGCAATGTATTTTTCCTTTTGCTCCACTCGGATATTGGCAATGTCGTCTTCCTGCATTGCAACGGGCTTAACCATCCACGCTGAATTATTTAGTGGAGCGAGGCTTACCGGTTGGCTGCGTGCCAGTGTGTAACCATCACTGGCTTTATCAATCACTTGCTGAAGTAGATCATGAGGTAACGGAGAACGTACAAGCTCCATTGATTGCGTGGTGTTCTTGTATGCGTGCACCCAATTAGCTACTCGGCTTTCCAATTCGGCGTCATCGTATTGAGGAGGAATTCCCTTGATTGTAATCTTCTCTGTCATTTTTCATTTCCTTTGTTTGTTGTTAATAATATGTGCAATTGCCTTGGCAATAATACCGATGCGGTATACTTCCAAGTCGAACACTGTCGAGCTAGCGAGTATTGGTTTAGTTAACACTGGTGAGAGTTTAGCGTTTGTATCTTGCTGCTTTACTTGTCGCTGCTTACGATTAGCATTAGCTCGCTGAAGCCCTTTAGTAAATAGATCAACGTTCATCGTGCTGCACCACCTACTAGGCATTCAGATAATAGCTCTAGGATTTCATTACACCGCTCATGCTCACTCCTATTGCCAGTGCATACCGCTGCGGCCCTCATTGACTTGTAATATTTCATATGTTGATAAATTTCTTTATTACTCATTATTGGTTCCTTCTAAAATATGTCGCTGACATGCTCGTTTTCGCAAATACAGACCGCGTATTCCGTGGCCTGCAGCGGTACAAAAGTAGGGGGTCTGTAGGGTTATATAGCCAAAAATAAAACCTCTCAAAACGCAAAACAGAGCGTTCTAGAGGTATATAGAATTTCAGGGAAGATATAGAATTAAGATACCTTAAGTGCTTCCAGAAAGCTTGGACTAATCAAGGAAAACTCACCTGCATCCACACAAGTACCGTCTTGGTGCTTAGCTAGGATAGCGTAGTATTTATCAAGTACGAAGTTACTTACCGGAATCAACTTGTACTGGTTGCTAGGCTGCTCTGGCTTGTCAGCTTCAAATGAGCTGACAATTAAATTGGAGGCCTTGTGGATTAGAAGATAATTGCCAATCATTGTGAAGCTACTACTAGATTGGTCAGGTACTCGTTGATCCCTTGTTTAGCACTGAAGGCCTTGATTGCTAGATCAGTGTACGTACTAGTTGGCACCTTGAACTGCACAAGCACATGCTTTATTTTGTTTGATCGAAAGAGCCTACCGCGACAGCTACTACTGCATGTGATTGCATCACGACGCCGGTTATTAATTGAGTTATTACAAATTTTACACAAGCGAATTTCTACCATTGTTACCTCCAATAGGTATGTGATTTGTTTTTTGGATTGAACAGATATTATTTGAAGCAAAAAGAAGTCCCATCACCCGATTAGATGATGAGAGCAAAAGGGGAGAATAAGTTGCCAGTTAACTTATAGAGGGTAGTTAACTGGCTGTGAATGAGTTACCCGAGAAGGAGGCAAGGGTAAGTCATTCACTGGAACAACGTCTAGGGTTTGACGTTGAAGGATTCGAGTCAATAAGGAAAGTTTCAATACCTACTACCGCAAGTACGTTTACTTTATCTTTATTGACCTGCTCATTATACCTTAAATGAGAATGATTGTCAATATCTGTTCGTGTTTTTTACGAACTTTTGTGCGAAATCGTTGGGTCATTGAATACATAGCAATGCTTCTCGCATAGCCGCTATCGGCGTCCGACTTCCATAGATACCAAAGGTGACGGAACTGTCCTCATGCCCGACCATGCGCTTGATTAACGAATCCTGTACTGCTGCCTCACGAAGATCATCAATGAATGTGTGCCTGAAGCTATGGAATGTCTTTCGGGTGTCAGTGATACCCAGCTTCGTCTTGTACCTGCCAAACCATTTCGATGGAGCGTGACCAAGTTTCCCACGCACTGCTTCCAGATCAGGGAACAGTCGATCAAACCCGGATGCTTTGACTGTCTCAACGTGCTGTAACAAACCCAGTTCGATCAGGGTAGGGTGGATAGGGAGTACACGCCGACTACCCGAGTTCTTGAGGCTCTGGCTTTCACTGCTGTCATCAATACGGAAGCAGTAGAAACCTTGTTGCTCAATGAAGTCGTCAACACGCAATTGGCACAGTTCTTCCAGTCGTGCCCCGGTGTATCGACCCAGCAGTGGTATCCAGAATCGCCACTGATGCTTGCGGGCTTCCTTTCGCAATGCTTCTTGGTCCAGCAGGGCCACTAAATCGTGGCGATCAAATGACAGTCGAGCTTCCTTTGCCGAGCCCGTCATCACCTTCATGCCCGCCAAAGGGTTTTCAGTGACGTACTTGTTTACCTTGCACCAGTTGAAGAATGCGGTGAGCTTACGTAGCCGGTTGTTTACCGTGACGGCGGTGATCGTCTTGTAGGTGGTGTCCGACTCAACGACCTGTCTCAGTGTCTTGCCCTTGAATTCCGGGCGAAGGCCGAAGTACTGAGGGCACCGGCTAAGCCGTTCTTTCAGTAGCCGAGACTGCTGAGCGTCGAAGGCTGCCGCAGGCATGTCACCCATTAGCTCGAACAGGTCAGCTAGGGCACGCTCTACGTCATCGGTACTGGTTTGTCGCCATGTGCCGCCGCGTTTGCCTTCTTCTATATACAGCTTGGAAAGTGACGCTAGGGTCGGCCCTTCACCGATCAACGTCGGTGTAGTCTTTGAGAGCGTCTGTGGAGCAATCGGAATTGAAGTCAGGGGTGTCGCAGCACGCCATTGCTCACATAACGCACGCAGGGTTTCTGAGGTTGTAAGGGGATGCTCGCTCAAGTGGCTATTCACCTGCTGAGCCAGCGATGTAGCAAGGAAGAGGGCTGCCTGACGCTCACGCACCCGCAGTGAAATGCGAAGTGTGTGCCGGTTGGGGAATAGGTGCTTCGGCAAGCGAAGGTTGAGGTAGTAAACGGACTGGCGGCGAACGATGTAGGCCATGAATGAACACCAGAGTGGACCAGTAGAGTGGACCAATTGAGTGGACCAATTGAGTGGAACAATTCTGGTCACACCCCAAGCTCTGCGAGTCCGTGCTGAGTGTCTGCACGTGTAGATGGCGTGCTACCTCATCAGCCTGAAACCCTTGCCCCATAAGGCCCGCATTGATTCCCGAGCATGCTTGCATGCGTACCTGGTCAGGCCCGGAAGGGAGCAGCCATAGCGGGAACATCGAGTGCCGGGGTGTGGCTGGTGGGGCCGCCTCCATTTTCGGGGTCGGAAAACCTCAATCTATAACGAACGCTTTCGTTCTTTCCTGCTTTTCGCCCAGTGCTCCCGCCGCCGACAGCTTCATCAGCCGCTGAAATTTCGGGCATGCCAGATGATCTTTCTCAGGGCATTGCGCTGCATGGCGCAACCCCTTGCTCATGGCCTGCAAGCGCCTGATCCGCGCGTCAAGCTCGTCTGCCTTGGCATTCAGCTTCTGCCGGTCGACCTGCAGGTCCACCAGCATCGCCCCCACTTCATCCAGCGAAAACCCTGCAGCCTGCCCCAGGGCGATCAGCGCCAGCCTGTCCGCCACATCGGCTGCAAACTGTCGTCGCTGGCCGCGCCCGGCCAGGGACTTGAGCAAGCCTTTCTTCTCGTAGTAGCGGAGTGTCGATGCAGGTACGCCTGTGCGTTTGGCGACGTCGGCAATGTCCATTTCGGGTCCTTGACTTGAAGTTGACTTCAACTTCTATGCTGCGCGGCATGGGTAATGACCGTCAACTTTCGAGGGCTTGTTCAATGACGTTTACTTCAATGTTTTTAGCTGCGTTGCCGATTGGCATCGGTGCCACTGTAGTGATGGACCTGTGGGGGCTGCTGCTGAGGCGGTTGGGTGTGGCAACGCTGAACTTTGCCATGGTCGGGCGTTGGGCGGGGCACCTGCTAGGTGGGCGTGTTTCGCACCAAGCGATTGCCAAAGCGGAACCGGTGCGAAATGAGTTGGCGTGGGGATGGGTGATTCACTACGCCACCGGCGTGCTTTTCGCGATGCTGCTGCTTGTGATCGTAGGGGAGGGCTGGTTGCGATCGCCTACTCTTTTACCTGCGGTAGTTGTGGGTGTGGGTACAGTCATGGCGCCGCTGTGCTTCATGCAGCCGGCCATGGGGGCAGGGTTCTTTGCGTCCAGAACGCCGACACCTGCGCGGAACTGTTTGAAGAGCCTGGCCACGCATTTTGTGTTTGGTGTGGGGTTGTTCTTGAGTGCGTATTTACGGGCTTTGGTGTGAAGACAGGGATCCCGATTACAGTAAGCACATGATCAGAGTGCCCACTTTTAAGATAGGTCTGATAACAGTCTAGGAAAGCCCCTACGCGTCAGGCAGGCATAGCGAATTATCCTACGTGTTCCGTCGACTCCCGTCTGATTGTCCCGGTCAACCTCGCCCACTAGGCTTTCGCGGTCGCTGTCAGTTCAGCGATCGGGTGTGGAAGCCTGGGTGGTTTGGCGGCTGTCGATATGACAGTTGTGCGTGGGAGGCCTTCGGGCCTGCCGGGTTTGCCATACCCCTGGTCTTCCACCCCGCGTACAACTGTCACCCTAAGTGTGGAAGCGAAAGGGTGCTCTCAGCCCGGTATGGTGAACTCATGAAAAAACTGGTCCCCGATCCGCCCCACGTCTTCGATCTTCCCCAAGGCAAATCCCTTTCCCGCGCGATCAGCGAAGGCATCGTCCCGATGGAGTTCGCGTTGATGAATGTGTCCCACTACCTGATGTTCGCCTACAGCGATAGCCGGCGGGCGCTTGAGCGTATTCAGGACGAAGAAACCAGGCAGTTGTTGGAGCATGGGTTGCGGGCCATGCAGATTGCCTGGGGGCAGGCGGATGCTGTCAGCGTGGCGTTTGAACGTAAAGGCCGGTGACGTTGAGTTTGTGATAGAGATTGTGAGTGTGCCGCACAACGCTGTGGGAGCGGGCGTGCCCGCGAAGAATATAGCGCGGTGGATGGCACGGGCTTCGCCCGTGTTCGCGGGCAAGCCCGCTCCCACAGGGATGGACTGCCCCCAAGAAGTTGGACACCAATCCAACCCTTGGGAGCAGTCCAGGGATCGCGCCAGCTTTTAGAAATTGAGCAAGACAGTTGCTCCCACAGTGTTTGCGCAAGCGTTCGCGAAATGAGCAGGGCCGTTAGTTGCGCTGGCTGTGTGCCGGCATTTTGCTGGGTATTTCGGGCCGGGCCACAGACATACTGTCCGGGTCGCCCCTCCCTTCATACCGCTGCAAAATCCGCTCGATCTCCCCCGACTGCTTCATTCTTACCAACGCCCGCAACAGCCCTTGTGTCGGTATCGCCGGATCGTTGCGCACCATGCACCCCAAATCCTGTTCGTCCAGCACCGCCAGTGTTTGCAGCTGCTGCTCCGCTGGCAATCCCTGGTTGAACCACTGCAACGACAACTGGTTGCTCACCGCATGGCGGTACCGGCCGGCCTGCAGCTTTTGCAGCACCAGCAACTGGCTGCGGCTGTCCTCACGGTGCAGCTGGCCGTTGTCCAGCAGTGGTTGCAGGGTTGAATAGGTGTAGCCCAGCACCGTGCCGATCGCCTGGGGTGGCAGTCGCTCCGGGGGTGTCGGGGTGCTGTCGCCAGCGCGGCCAACCAGCACGTCGCGCTGATGAATCAGCGGGATACTCCACACAAAATCCCTTGGACGGTCGTTGAGCCATTGGGTACTCACGTAGCAACGGACATCTATGTCGCCGCTGCTCATCGCCTCCTCCAGACGCAGGCGGGCCATGACGTGAAACTCGGGGCGAACGCCCACCTCCCTGGCAACGGCTTGCATCAGGTCGTGAAGCAATCCCTCCACTGGCTGATCGTCTTCGATGCGCACCAGCGGCATGCTCCAGCTCTCGGCTACGGAAAAGCGTAGCACCGGCTGGTCAGCCAGGCTGTGGGTAGACCACAGCAGTAACAGGGCCAGCAGACTTCGCAAAGGCAATCCTCCCTGGACAATGCGTCATTCCAAGCTTAGACGACTCGCGCAGGGTGCAATTTTGCCCCCGCTCCGCTAGCATTAGCGATCTTCCGCTCGATCAGGCTACGATGGTTTTTCGATGAGTTATCAGGTTCTTGCACGAAAATGGCGTCCGCGCTCGTTCCGCGAAATGGTCGGCCAGACCCATGTGCTCAAGGCCTTGATCAATGCCTTGGACAACCAGCGCCTGCACCATGCCTACCTGTTCACCGGTACCCGCGGCGTGGGCAAGACGACCATCGCCCGTATCATCGCCAAGTGCCTGAACTGCGAAACCGGCATCACCTCCACGCCCTGTGGCACCTGTTCGGTGTGCCGTGAAATCGACGAAGGCCGCTTCGTCGACCTGATCGAGATCGACGCCGCCAGCCGCACCAAGGTCGAGGACACCCGCGAACTGCTCGATAACGTGCAGTACGCCCCCAGCCGTGGGCGCTTCAAGGTCTACCTGATCGACGAAGTGCACATGCTCTCGACCCACTCGTTCAACGCCTTGCTCAAGACGCTGGAAGAGCCGCCGCCCTACGTCAAGTTCATCCTCGCCACCACCGACCCGCAGAAGCTGCCGGCCACCATCCTGTCGCGCTGCCTGCAGTTCTCGTTGAAGAACATGAGCCCGGAGCGGGTGGTGGAGCACCTCAGCCATGTACTGGCCGCCGAGAACGTGCCGTTCGAGGAAGATGCCCTGTGGCTGCTGGGTCGTGCGGCCGATGGCTCCATGCGTGATGCCATGAGCCTGACCGATCAGGCCATTGCTTTTGGTGAAGGCAAGGTACTGGCCGCCGATGTGCGTGCCATGTTGGGTAGCCTCGACCATGGCCAGGTGTATGGTGTCTTGCAGGCACTGCTCGAAGGCGATGCCAGGGCTTTGCTGGAGGCCGTGCGTAACCTGGCCGAGCAAGGGCCGGACTGGTCGGGTGTTCTGGCCGAAATGCTCAATGTGCTGCACCGTGTAGCCATTGCCCAGGCGCTGCCCGACGCGGTAGACAACGGCCAGGGTGATCGCGAGCGGGTGTTGGCACTGGCTTCGGCGCTGCCGGCCGAGGATGTGCAGTTCTATTATCAGATGGGCCTGATTGGCCGCCGTGATCTGCCCCTTGCGCCGGACCCGCGCGGCGGCTTCGAGATGGTGCTGCTGCGCATGCTGGCGTTCCGCCCGGCCGACACGGACGACGCGCCGAAGCCGGTGCTAAAGCCAGTGGGGATCAGCCAGGCCACAGCTGATCCTGCAGCGCAGGTGGCAGCCCCGGCGTCGGTCGCGCTTTCATCGCCTGTCGCCGCCGTGCCGGCGGAACCGGTAGCGCAAGTGCCGCAACTGGAGGTGCCTGCCCCCGCGACGGTTGACCATGAGCCGGAGGCCGAGCCAGACGTTGAGCTGAAGGCCGAAGCCGAGGCCATCTCCGTACCTGAGCCTGTCGCCGAAGTGGTCGACCTGCCGTGGGAAGAACCTGCAGTTGCACCTGCGCCTTTAGCGGCTGAACCTGCGCCTGCCCCGGCTCCTGCGCCCGAGCCTGTTGCCCCGGTGGCGCCCGCACAGGCTACCCCAGCGCACGACGAGCCGCCCTTCGACCCGTCCGCCTACGCTGCCGTGGGGATGGACCGCGACGATGAGCCACCGCTGGACGAAGACTATTACGGCGGCGAAAGCGATCCGGCAGGTTTCAGCTACCTGGACGAGTTGGCCGAACATGTTCAGGAAGACGTCTCCAAACCGGCTGCCGAACCGTTGCCGGCAGCCAAACCGGCTACCGGCCTGGCCCTGCAATGGCTGGAATTATTCCCACAGTTGCCTGTGTCCGGGATGACAGGCAACATCGCGGCAAACTGTACGCTGATTGCCGCCGAGGGCGACGACTGGCTGCTGCATCTGGATCCAGGCCAGGGGGCGCTGTTCAACGCAACCCAGCAGCGGCGCCTGAACGAAGCGCTCAACCAGCACCTGGGGCGTACGCTGAACCTGCGCATCGAGCTGATCCTGCCCGAGCAGGAAACCCCGGCTCAGGCCGCGGCACGCAAGCGCGCCGAGCGCCAGCAGGATGCAGTCGCTTCGATCGAGCAGGATCCGTTGATCCAGCAGATGATCAAGTTGTTCGGCGCCAAGGTGCGGCAGGATACTATTGAGCCTGTAGAAGCCCTGGCCAGTCAGGGCCAGTAACGGATAACCATGCGGCCGGCCCGGTGCCGGGCCGCATCACATGACCCAATCGAGGTATACCCCATGATGAAAGGTGGCATGGCCGGCCTGATGAAGCAGGCCCAGCAGATGCAGGAAAAAATGCAGAAGATGCAGGAAGAACTGGCCAACGCCGAAGTCACTGGCCAGTCCGGTGGCGGCCTGGTGAGCGTGGTGATGACCGGTCGTCACGACGTCAAGCGCGTCAGCATCGACCAGAGCCTGATGTCGACTGATGAAGACGACAAGGAAGTGCTGGAAGACCTTATTGCCGCTGCGCTGAACGACGCAGTGCGCAAGGTTGAGCAAAGCAGCCAGGAAAAGATGGGCGGCATGACCGCCGGCATGCAGCTGCCGCCGGGCTTCAAGATGCCGTTCTAAGGCATTGAGGTACTCAAAAACGCCGCTGATATCAGCGGCGTTTTTTTGCGTAGATTTCACCCAACTGCGGTCTGCTTTTTTATGTCGGGTGCAACTGTTGTGCTCGAACTTTGAAATTTTGCACGATCACTGTGGGAGCGGGCATGCCCGCGAACACGGGCGAAGCCCGTGCCATCCACTGTGCAGCCTGCTTCGCGGGCATGCCCGCTCCCACAGTGATCACACTGGCTTTCCAGTTTTGTGCAAGGTAATTGCGCTCATATAACTGCAGGCCGCGTAGACTTGGGGTGACCTGATTTGACGCCACCGCCCCCGCTGGGTATAAACCGCCTCTTATTGAATTGTCAGGCCTTTCCCATGAGCTTCAGCCCCCTCATCCGCCAACTGATCGATGGCCTGCGCATCTTGCCAGGCGTTGGCCAGAAAACCGCCCAGCGCATGGCCCTGCAACTGCTCGAGCGCGACCGCAGTGGCGGGCTGCGCCTGGCTCAGGCCTTGACCCAGGCCATGGAAGGGGTAGGGCATTGCCGCCAGTGTCGCACCCTCACCGAGCAGGAGCTGTGCCCGCAGTGTGCCGACCCGCGCCGTGACGACACACAGCTGTGCGTGGTCGAGGGGCCGACCGATGTGTATGCGGTGGAGCAGACTGGCTACCGTGGCCGTTACTTCGTGCTCAAGGGGCACCTGTCGCCGCTGGATGGCCTGGGGCCTGAGGCGATCGGTATTCCGCAGCTGATGGCGCGGATCGAAGAGCAGGGCACTTTTACCGAGGTGATCCTGGCGACCAACCCGACGGTGGAGGGGGAGGCGACGGCGCATTACATTGCCCAGTTGCTGAGCGAGAAGGGCTTGGTGGCGTCTCGCATTGCCCATGGTGTGCCGCTGGGCGGTGAGCTGGAGATGGTGGACGGCGGTACCTTGGCCCATGCCTTTGCAGGGCGCCGGCCCATTTCGCTCTGATTCATTGGGGCCGCTTGGCGGCCCATTCGTGGGTAAACCCGCGCCTACAAAAATGCGCGGCCTTTGTAGGAGCGGGTTTACCCGCGAATGGGCTGCAAAGCAGCCCCAAAAGCCCACTCAGTACTCGCTGAGGGAAAACTCGGTCAGGCAGAAGGTAGGTACCCCGGCCGCCTGCAGTCGACGCGAGCCGTCCAGTTCCGGCAGGTCGATGATCGCCGCCGCCTCGAACACCTGCGCCCCGGTACGACGCACCAGGTTGGCCGCCGCCAGCAGCGTACCGCCAGTAGCAATCAGGTCATCGAAGATCAGCACCGAGTCGCCTTCACACAGGCTGTCGGCATGCACTTCCAGGAAGGCCTCGCCGTACTCGGTCTGGTAACCCTCGCTCAACACGTCAGCCGGCAGCTTGCCCTGCTTGCGGAACAGGATCAGCGGCTTGTTCAACTGGTGGGCGATGATCGAGCCGATCAGGAAACCCCGCGCGTCCATGGCGCCGATGTGGCTGAATTCCGCCTCGACATAGCGCTCGATGAACTGGTCGGCCACATAGCGCAGCCCGCGTGGCGACTGGAATAACGGGGTAATGTCGCGGAAGATCACACCCGGTTTGGGGAAGTCCACTACCGGGCGGATCAGGGCTTTGAGGTCGAAGGCGTCGCTGTGCATTGTTGCGGGTATCCTGGGAAAACGAATGCCCAAGTATACCCGCTAAAGACTGGCCTCAGGCCTCGATTGCACCACCGGCCAGCGCGCACAGCTGGATCGGGTCGAGGATGTGCACTTCCTTGCCCTCGGCGCGCAGCAGGCCATTCTGCTGGAAGCGGGTGAACACCCGCGACACGGTTTCTACCGCCAGGCCAAGGTAGTTGCCGATTTCGTTGCGCGACATGCTCAGGCGGAACTGATTGGCCGAATAGCCGCGAGCGCGGAAGCGCGCCGACAGGTTGACCAGGAAGGTGGCAATGCGCTCGTCGGCGGTCTTTTTCGAGAGCAGCAGCATCATTTGCTGGTCGTCGCGGATTTCGCGGCTCATTACCCGCATCAGCTGGCGGCGTAGCTGTGGCAGTTGCACCGACAGCTCGTCCAGCCGCTCGAAGGGGATTTCACACACCGAAGTGGTTTCCTGAGCCTGGGCCGATACCGGGTAGGCCTCGGTATCCATGCCCGACAGGCCGACCAGCTCGCTGGGCAGGTGAAAGCCCGTGATCTGCTCTTCGCCGCTGTCGCTGAGGCTGAAGGTTTTCAGGGCCCCGGACCGTACTGCGTAGACCGAGCCAAAACTGTCACCCTGGCGGAACAGAAACTCGCCTTTCTTGAGCGGCCGCCCGCGTTTGACGATTTCATCCAGTGCGTCCATGTCTTCCAGGTTCAGCGAAAGAGGCAGGCACAGGGGGGCCAGGCTGCAATCCTTGCAATGGGCCTGGTTGTGTGGGCGCAGTTTGACTGGCTCGGACATTTGAATCGATCCTTGTGGGAAAGCACACATAAGTCGTAAGGGTAACTCACGACACAGGGTGTAGGCCAGTGTGCGCGATGATGGTGCGCGCTGGCGAAACCCCGGCAGGTGGCCTGCCGGGAGTCCATGTGTGCTCATAGTGTGCCTGACAAGGAAGCTTGTCCATGCGGTTGAACGCCTTGTTTTTCAGATCACTCGCGAGAAGCGCTGGCGGTTGTGCATCGTCAGGTAGGCGTCGAACACCATGCATACCGAGCGCGCCAGCAGCCGGCCGGCGGGCAGGATGCGAATGCCCTTGTCGTCCAGGCTGATCAGGCCGTCGCGCTGCAAGGTCAGCAGCTCGGGCCAGAGGTCGTTGAAGTAACCGCGAAAATCCAGGGTGAAAGCCTGTTCGATGGGTTCGAAATCCAGCTCGAAATGGCAGATCAGTTGCTGGATCACCGCCCGGCGTATGCGATCGTCGTGGTTGCACAGCAAGCCGCGCTGGGTGGCCAGTTGGGCGTTGGACAGGCTGTCCTGATAGGTGCTGAGGTCACTGCTGTTCTGGCAGTACAGGTCGCCGATCTGGCTGATCGCCGACACGCCCAGGCCAATCAGGTCGCAATGCCCGTGGGTGGTGTAGCCCTGGAAGTTGCGCTGCAAGGTGCCTTCTTCCTGGGCAATGGCCAGTTCGTCGTCGGGCAGGGCGAAATGGTCCATGCCGATGTAGCGGTAACCGGCGGCGGTCAGTTGGTCGATGGTGGCGTGCAGCATCTCCAGCTTGGCGGCGGCGCTGGGCAGGTCGTTGCTGTCGATGCGGCGTTGCGGCATGAAGCGCTCTGGAAGGTGGGCATAGTTGAACACCGACAGGCGGTCGGGCTGCAGGCGGATCACCTCTTCGACGGTACGGGCAAAGCCTTCCGGGGTTTGCTTGGGCAGGCCGTAGATCAGGTCGAGGTTGACCGAGCGAAACTGTAGCGTGCGGGCAGCCTCGATCAGGGTGCGGGTCTGCTCCAGGCTCTGCAGGCGGTTGATCGCGCGCTGCACGGCCGGGTCGAGGTCCTGCACGCCCAGGCTGACGCGGTTGAAGCCCAGTTCGCGAAGCAGGCCCATGGTCGACCAGTCGGCTTCGCGGGGGTCGATCTCGATGCCGTAGTCGCCGGAATCGTCGTCCAGCAGGTGGAAGTGCTGGCGCAGGGTGGCCATCAGCTGGCGCAGTTCCACATGGCTGAGGAAGGTTGGTGTGCCGCCGCCAAAATGCAGCTGTTCCACACGTTGTTTAGGGTCCAGGTGGCAGGCGATCAACTGGATTTCCTGCTCCAGGCGCTGCAGGTAGGGCGCGGCGCGCGCGCGGTCCTTGGTGATGACCTTGTTGCAGGCGCAGTAGTAGCAGATGTTGGCGCAGAACGGCACATGCACGTACAGCGACAGCGAGCGCACGGCCCGTCGGCTCTCGCGCAGGGCGTTGAGCAGGTCGAACGAACCCACCTCGCTGTGCAGTTGCACGGCGGTTGGGTAAGAGGTGTAGCGTGGCCCGGCGAGATCGTAGCGGCGGATCAGGTCGGTATCCCAACGTAGTTCGTCGAGCATGAGGGTAGTCCCCGGAAAGAGCAGCAGTGCACCGGAGTCTATGGCCGTCTGTAGGAAACTGTGTTGATTTGTATCAAGGGCATTGGGTCCGCAGAGCGGCCCCGTCAATGCCCCATCAGCCAGTGCTGGTGTGGGCCCGGCAGGGTCCAGACACCGAACAGCATCACCAGCACACCGCCCGCCACACGCACGCTGCGTCGTCGCAACAGGGCGTTTACCCGTTCGGCAGCCAGCCCGGTTGCCAGCAACACTGGCCAGGTGCCCACCCCGAACGCCAGCATCAACGCTGCGCTGTAGCCGGCATTGCCCTGGCTGGCCGCCCACAGCAGGGTGCTGTACACCAGCCCGCACGGCAACCAGCCCCATAGGGCGCCCAGCAGCAATGCCCGGGGCAGGCTGGACACCGGCAGCAAGCGCGACGTCAGCGGCTGGATATGCCGCCACAACCCGCGGCCAAGCGCCTCGATGCGGGTCAGCCCGCTCCACCAGCCGGCCAGGTACAGGCCCATGGCAATCAGCAGCAGCGCCGCAGCCACCCGCAGCGCCAGCGCTGCCGGGCTGCTGGCCACGGCCCAGCCTGCCAGGCCCAGCAGCAGGCCGGCGCAGGCATAACTGAGAACGCGCCCGAGGTTGTAGGCCAGCAGCAGGCGCAGGCGCCTGCCACGTTGTTCGGGCGGTATTGCCAGGGTCAGGGCCCCCATCAGGCCGCCACACATGCCCATGCAGTGGCCGCCACCCAGCAGGCCAAGGACCAGCGCCGAGCCAAGGGGAAGCAGGTCAGGCACGTGGAGGTGGTTCCTTGTCGGTGTCGGTTGGGGCGTCGTCGGGCTTCACGGCAGCCTGGTGGCGCGGGTCCTGATCGTCGAACAGGATGCTGTGGGCGGGGCCTTCAAGGTCGTCGTACTGGCCGCTGTCTACCGCCCAGAAGAAGATGTACACGGCCACGCCGACCAGCAGCAGGGCTGCCGGAATCATGACATAGAGGGCGGGCATGGCGACTTCCTCCCGGATAAAGGGGCTTCGTGGGGCAGCGGGCCCAAGGCCACTGGCATACGGGTCAGGCGCAGGGCATTGAGCACCACGATCAGCGAGCTGACCGACATGCCGATGGCGGCCCACACCGGCGTGATCCAGCCGAGCGCGGCAAACGGCAACATCAGGCCATTATACAGGGTCGCCCACAGCAGGTTCTCGAGGATGTTGCGCCGCGTTCGACGGGCCAGGTCGAAGGCCTGCACCAGCGCTTGCAGGCGGTTGGACAGCAGTACGGCATCGGCGCTGGTCTTGGCAAGGTCGGTGGCGCTACCCATGGCGATGCTGATGTCGGCAGCGGCCAGCACCGGCACATCGTTGACACCGTCGCCAAGCATCAGCACCTTGCGCCCCTGCGCCTGCAGGGCTTTCAGCCGGTCAAGTTTGTCGTCTGGCCGCAGGCCGCCAATGGCCTGGTCGATGCCCAGTTGTGCGGCCACTTCGGCAACCATCGGCGAGCTGTCGCCCGACAGCAGCAGCGTGCGCCAGCCACGTGCCTTGCAGGCAGCGAGCAGGGCAGGGGCATCGTCGCGCAGACGGTCGTCCAGGCCAAACCAGGCCAATGGCCCCTGGCGGTCGCCCAGCAGCAGCCATTGGCCGCGAGGCTCCGGCACGGCGGGGGGCTGCGCGCCGCTCAAGGCGCAGACGAAGGTGGCCTGACCAATGCGCAGGCGCTGCCCGTCCACCAGCCCTTCCAGGCCCAGGCCAGGTACGGTCTGCACATCATCGGCAGGCGTGGCGGTACGGCCGAAGGCGCGGGCGATGGGGTGTTCGGAGCGGTTTTCCAACGCGGCGGCAAGGGCCAGGCAGCGGTCGGCTGCCTGGTTGCCGAGCGGGCGAATGCTGCGCAAGGTCAGGCGGCCTTCGGTCAGTGTGCCGGTCTTGTCGAAGATTACCGTGTCGATCTGGTTCAGGCCTTCCAGCACATGACCGCGGGTCACCAGGAGGCCGAGCTTGTGCAGAGTTCCGGTGGCGGCGGTCAGTGCGGTTGGCGTAGCCAAAGACAGGGCACAAGGGCAGGTGGCCACGAGCATGGCCAGCACGATCCAGAACGCCCGCGTCGGGTCCAGGTGCCACCACCACAGGCCGATGGCAACGGCGGCCAGCAGCGAAAACAGCAGGAACCACTGCGAGGCACGGTCGGCAATTTCCGCCAGGCGCGGTTTTTCGGTCTGTGCACGCTCCAGCAGGCGGACGATGGCCGACAACCGTGAATCGTGACCGAGGGCTTCGACTTCCACGTTCAGGGTGCTTTCGACATTCAACGTGCCGCCGGTGACCCGCTCGCCCACCTGGCGGGGTTGTGGCAGGTATTCGCCGGTCAGCAGTGATTCGTCGACGCTGGAGCGGCCTTCTACGATACGCCCGTCGGCCGGGATTACCGCGCCTGGCAGCACTTGCACGGTGTCACCGCAGCGCAGTTCGCCAAGGAGGATGCGCTCGCTGCGGCCGATGGCGTCCAGGCGCAGGCACGAGGCCGGCAGCAGGTTGACCAGCTGGGCAGTGGCCGCAGCCGTGCGTTCTCGGGCTCGGCGTTCCAGGTAGCGGCCGGTGAGCAGAAACAGGGCGAACATGCCCACCGTGTCGAAATACAGCTCGCCGCTGCCGGTGATGGCCGTCCAGATGCCGGCGCCGAAGGCCAGGCCAATGGCCAGCGACACTGAAACGTCCATGGTCAGGTGGCGGGTGCGCAGGTCGCGTGCCGCGCCTTTGAAGAACGGCGCGCAGCTGTAGAACACGATGGGGATGGTGAGGAACAGTGCCACCCAGCGCAGAATGGTGTGCAGTTCGGGCGACAGGTCGATGTTGAACTCCGGCCAGGTGGCCATGGTTGCCATCATCGCCTGGAACCACAGCAGCCCGGCCACGCCCAGGCGGCGCAAGGCGCTACGGTTCTCCCGGGCCAGCTGTTCGGTAGCCTGGTCGGGCTGATAGGGATGGGCGGCGTAGCCGATCTGTCGTAGCTCGGTGAGCAGGCGCGACAGCGGTAGCTGGTTGTCGTCCCAGTTCAGCAGCAGGCGGTGATTGGACAGATTCAGGCGCGCTTCGGCGACACCGGGCAGGTTGCGCAAGTGCTTTTCGATCAGCCAGCCGCAGGCGGCACAACTGATGCCTTCGACCAGCAGGGTGGTTTCGGCCAGCTCGCCCTGGTGGCGGACGAAGGTTTGTTGCACGTCGCTGCGGTCGTAGAGGGCCAGTTCGTCCTGCAGTTGCTTGGGCAGGGCTTCGGGGTTGGCGCTGTTGTCGCTACGGTGCTGGTAGTAATGTTCCAGGCCTCCAGCGACGATCGACTCGGCCACCGCCTGACAGCCTGGGCAGCAGAACTGCCGGGGCTGGCCGAGGACCACGGCGGTGAAGCGGCTACCGGTGGGGACGGGCAGGGCGCAGTGGTAGCAGGGGGTGGGTTGGGTCATAGGGCAGACACTGCTCAGGCAGATAGGAAACCCTGTGGGAGCGGGCGCGCCCGCGAATGCGTCAGACCTGGAAATACCTTTGCCTGAGCTATCGCATTCGCGGGCGTGCCCGCTCCCACAGGGATTTGCGGTGTTGCTACTGTTGGTGTTCGGCGCCTTGCAGTGCTTCATCACCCAGCTGCAAGGTCACACCATGCGCCACTTTTTCCTCTTCGAACAAGCGCCACACCTGGCCCCCTTCGCTACCCAGCAGTTCGACAAAGCGGCGCCCGTCGACCTTGTCTTCCAACTGCCCCACATAGCGCCCTGCTTCGACCCGGCTCAGTAGCACCTTGCGGTCCTTCTCTGGCTGGGTTGGCGAAATCAGGTTCAGCTCCAGGCTTTGCGGGTCGCTGTTACCGGTCAGGCGCAGGTCTGCTTCGCCGGTCAGTTCGTCCAGATGCACGCTGGCTTTCAGGCCCAGCTGCTGCGCCAGCAGCTCGCGGTCCAGCGAGCGGTTGATGCCCTTGCCGGCCTCGTAGTAGTTGTCGTTCACCAGGTTGTCCGGGTTGTGCACAGCGATGCTGACCATGGTCAGGCTCAGGCACACCGAGGTGGTAAGGATGCCGATGATGATCCAGGGCCAGAGGTGTTTGTACCAGGGGCTGGCGGCGGTGGCGGCAGGCATTGTGCGTTATCTCTCTTAGCGGATCTGTGGGCCGATGAAACGGCTCTTGGCTTCAACCTGGGCGTCACTGTCGTCGGCGCTCTTGAGGATGAAGGTGATTTCGTTGGTGGTTGATGGCAGTTTCTCGGGGGCGACCGACAGCTGCACGGGAAGGCTGACGATATCACCGGCTGCCACGCGGATTTCGCGTTGGCCTTCGAGCTTGAGGTCCGGCAGGCCGGCGGCGTCCAGCACGTAGACGTGATCGCGCTGGTCCTTGTTCATCACCTTCAGGCTATACACGTTCTCGATCCGCCCCTGGGCGTTTTCGCGGTACAGCACGCGGTCTTTGCTGACGTCGAAGCCGACCAGCGAACGGGTAGCGAAGGCCGTCGCCAGCCCGACCATCATCACCAGCAGTACCACGGCATAGCCGATCAGGCGCGGGCGCAGCATGTGGGTCTTCTGCCCGGACAGGTTGTGTTCGGTGGTGTAGCTGATCAGCCCTTTGGGGTAGTTCATCTTGTCCATGATGCTGTCGCAGGCATCAATACAGGCGGCGCAGCCGATGCACTCGATCTGCAGGCCGTCACGGATATCGATGCCGGTAGGGCAGACCTGCACGCACATGGTGCAGTCGATGCAGTCACCCAAGCCTTGGGCCTTGTAGTCAGCGTCTTTTTTTCGCGGCCCGCGGGTTTCGCCGCGGCGTGGGTCGTAGGACACGATCAGCGTGTCCTTGTCGAACATCACGCTCTGGAAGCGTGCATAGGGGCACATGTACACGCACACCTGTTCGCGCAGCCAGCCGGCGTTGCCGTAAGTGGCGAGGGTGAAGAAACCGACCCAGAAGTAGGCCCAGCCATCGGCCTGGCCCGTGAAGAATTCGATTGCCAGTTCACGGATCGGCGAGAAGTAGCCGACAAAGGTCATGCCGGTGACAAAGCCGATCAGCAGCCACAGGCTGTGCTTGGCGAATTTGCGCAGGAACTTGTTGCCGCTCATGGGGGCTTTGTCGAGCTTCATGCGCTGGTTGCGGTCACCCTCGGTGACCTTTTCGCACCACATGAAAATCCAGGTCCACACGCTTTGCGGGCAGGTGTAGCCGCACCACACCCGGCCGGCGAACACCGTGATGAAGAACAGGCCGAAGGCGGCGACGATGAGAATGCCCGAGAGCAGGATGAAGTCTTGCGGCCAGATGGTGGCGCCGAAGATGTAGAACTTGCGCTCGGGCAGGTTCCACCACACGGCCTGGTGACCGCCCCAGTTCAGCCACACGGTGCCGAAGTACAGCAGGAACAGTGCGGCACCACCGACCATGCGCAGGCGACGGAACAGGCCGGTGAAGGCGCGAGTGTAGATTTTTTCGCGGGAGGCATAGAGGTCGACGGAATCCTTCCCTTTGTTGGCGGGCGGGGTTACATCATGTACCGGAATTTGCTTGCTCATCATCAAGTCCCACGGCAGTGGAGAAACGCCGCGGCCAGTGCGTGCGGGCCGCAGTCTCGCGCAATCTGCTAGCGCTCTGCGGACCATGATACGCCGCTGATGGCAGTATGGGTTCGCACTGCGACCTTTAGTCGCGTTGGGTTCGTGGTATGAAACGTGTTATGGCGGGTGTCAATTGATCCAGGTCACTTGCCTGCGAGAAATGCTGTGCCAGTACCGGCCTCTTCGCGGGTAAACCCGCTCCTACAAGGATCCTGTGTAGGAGCGGGTTTACCCGCGAAGAGGCCTGCCTTACTCAGCCTTGGCCGGTTCAGCCTGGTGCGACAGGCTGTAAACATAAGCCGCCAGCAAGTGCACCTTGTCGTTGCCCTGCAGCTGTTCCTGGGCCGGCATCTGCCCCTGGCGACCATAACGAATGGTCTGCTGCAATTGGGCAAAGCTCGAACCGTAGATGAACGCCTGCGGGTGGGTCAGGTTCGGTGCGCCCATGGCGGGCGTACCTTTGCCTTCCGGCCCGTGGCAGGCCACGCAGTTGGCAGCAAAGATCTTCTGCCCGTTCTCGACATCGGCTTTCGCGCCCTCAGGCAGTGTGCGGCCATCGAGTTTGCTGACCACGAATGCAGCCACATCGGCCACGCCCTGGTCACCGATCACTTCGGCCCAGGCCGGCATCACGCCATGGCGACCACCCATGATGCTGGTCTTGATGGTTTCCGGCTCGCCACCCCAGCGCCAGTCATTGTCGGTGAGGTTGGGGAAGCCGAAGGCGCCCTTGGCGTCGGAACCGTGGCACACCGAGCAGTTGGAGGCGAACAGCCGCGCGCCCATTTTCAATGCCTGTGGGTCCTTGGCCACCTCCTCGATGGGCATGGCTGCGAACTTGGCGAAAATCGGCCCGAAGCGGGCGTCGGCCTTGGCCATTTCCTTTTCCCACTCGTGCACGCCGGTCCAGCCCGGCTGGCCGTTGGAAAACTCGGTCCGCTTGTCGTTATCCAGGTATGAATAGCCCGGCAGGACGCCTTTCCAGTTGCCCAGGCCCGGGTACAGCACCAGATAGCCGAGGGCGAAGATGATGGTGCCGACGAACAGCCAGAACCACCATTGCGGCAGCGGGTTGTCGTATTCCTCGATGCCATCGAAGGCATGCCCGACGGTTTCGTCGGTAACCTCTTCGCGCTGGCCCTTGCGGGTCGACAGCAGCAGCCAGGTCAACGAGAAGATGGTGCCCAGGGTCAGGACGGTAACGTACAGACTCCAGAAGGTTGTCATTGTTGTTTGCTCCCAGAAGCTTTTGCTTGCTCGACGTGCCGAGTGGCCTCGGGGTCATCCGCGAAGGGCAGTTGGGTCGCTTCGTCGAAGTCCTTTTTACGCCGTGGGTTGAATACCCACAGTGCCAGGCCCACGAAGGCCACCATCACCACGACGGTGCCCAGGCCGCGAATCATCCCGATATCCATCAGCGTCACCGTTTGCTCTTGATGATGGTGCCAAGACCCTGCAGGTACGCGACGATGGCGTCCATTTCGGTCTTGCCCTTGACCGCGTCACGTGCGCCGGCAATGTCGGCGTCGGTGTACGGGGTGCCGAGTGTGCGCAGCACTTCCATCTTCTTCGCGGTGTCTTTGCCGTCGAGCTTGTTCTCGACCAGCCACGGGTAGGAAGGCATCTTCGATTCCGGTACCACGTTGCGCGGGTTGTACAGGTGCGCACGGTGCCAGTCGTCGGAGTAGCGGCCACCGACGCGGGCCAGGTCCGGCCCGGTACGCTTGGAGCCCCACAGGAACGGATGGTCCCACACGCTCTCGCCGGCTACCGAATAATGGCCGTAACGCTCGGTTTCGGCACGGAACGGGCGGATCATCTGCGAGTGGCAGCCCACGCAGCCTTCGCGGATGTAGATATCACGGCCTTCCAGCTCCAGCGCGGTGCGCGGCTTCATGCCCTCGACCGGCTTGTTGGTGACGTCCTGGAAAAACAGCGGGACGATCTGGGTCAGGCCACCGACGCTCACGGCGATGACCATGAAGAAGGCCAGCAGGCCTATGTTCTTCTCGACGGCTTCATGCTTCATCAGTGCGCTCCCACAACGACGATCTTGGCGGCCTCTTCAGCCTGTGCCGGGTTGGCGGCACGTACGGTACGGAACACGTTGTAGGCCATCAGCAGCATGCCGCTGGCGAAGAACGCACCGCCCAGGGCGCGGACGATGTAGCCGGGGTGGCTGGCCTGCAGGGCTTCGACGAAGGAGTAGGTGAGGGTACCGTCATCGTTGATGGCGCGCCACATCAGGCCCTGGGTGATGCCGTTGACCCACATCGAGGCGATATACAGCACGGTGCCGATGGTGGCCAGCCAGAAGTGCGCATTGATCAGGCCGATGCTGTGCATCTGCTCGCGGCCGTAGAGTTTCGGGATCATGTGGTACACGGCGCCGATCGAAATCATTGCCACCCAGCCGAGGGCGCCGGCGTGGACGTGGCCGATGGTCCAGTCGGTGTAGTGCGACAGTGAGTTCACGGTTTTGATGGCCATCATCGGGCCTTCGAAGGTGGACATGCCGTAGAACGCCAGCGACACCACCAGGAAGCGCAGGATCGGGTCGGTGCGCAGTTTGTGCCAGGCGCCCGACAGGGTCATCATGCCGTTGATCATGCCGCCCCAGCTTGGCGCCAGCAGGATGATCGACATTACCATGCCCAGCGACTGCGCCCAGTCAGGCAGGGCGGTGTAGTGCAGGTGATGCGGGCCGGCCCAGATGTACAGGGTGATCAGTGCCCAGAAGTGCACGATCGACAAGCGATACGAGTAGATCGGTCGCTCGGCCTGCTTGGGCACGAAGTAGTACATCATCCCCAGGAAACCGGTGGTGAGGAAGAAGCCCACGGCGTTGTGGCCGTACCACCACTGGATCATCGCGTCGGTGGCGCCGGAGTAGGCCGAGTAGGACTTGAACAGGCTCACCGGCAGCGAGATGTGGTTGACGATGTGCAACATCGCAGTCACCACGATGAAGGCGCCGTAGAACCAGTTGCCGACATAGATGTGCTTGGTCTTGCGCTTGACGATGGTGCCGAAGAACACCAGGCCGTAGGTTACCCAGACAATGGCCAGCAGGATCGCCAGCGGCCACTCGAGCTCGGCGTATTCCTTGGTGGTGGTGTAGCCCATCGGCAGGGTGATCAGCGCACCGACGATCACGGCTTGCCAACCCCAGAAGGTGAAGGCGGCCATGCTGTCGGAGATCAGCCGGGTCTGGCAGGTGCGCTGCACCACGTAGTAGCTGGTGCCGAACAGCGCACAGCCCCCGAAGGCGAAGATCACCAGGTTGGTGTGCAGCGGGCGCAGGCGGCCGAAGCTGGTCCAGGGAAGGTCCAGGTTCAGCTGCGGCCACACCAGCTGCGAGGCGATGAAGACGCCGAGGCCCATGCCAAGGATCCCCCAGACCACCGTCATGATGGCGAACTGGCGGACGACCTTATAGTTATAAGCAGTCGGACTGATTGCTGTGCTCATTCTAAGGTTCCACGGTTTTGATGTTCTTGTTGGTCGAAAAATCGGCGCCAGTATTGATAACCGGCAAGGTTACCGCAACGCAACTTTGGTACGCCGACCCGTGTCCAGACCCGTTCACTGATGTCCCGCAGGGATCGGGCCTGGGCGATTGTACACAAATAAATATTTGTAATGTGTACCGTTTTTCATCTTTTTCTGATCGATCGGTCAAGCTTTTTCTGGGGCGGCGACAGGCCATGCGCCGCGTCTGCTCCGGTCCTTTCGGAGAGAAGCCCACTGAGGCAACAAGCTTAGTTGTGTTCGGTGGGGGTGCAAGGGAAGGGGACTGAGGCTGGTAGTGGGGCGGGGGAGTGCAAGGCTTGAGGGTTATGTGGGGCGGGGGGTGTAAGGTTTGGGGGTTGTGATGGGGCGGGGGTGTAAGGTTTGAGTGTTGTGGTGGGGCAGAGATCGAGCGCCGCGCGGGCGGCGCTCGATCTCACAGGCGGCGAATGCCTTTCGGCGAACTCACTTGGTAAATCCCTTTCGGCGAACTCATTTGGCCGTCACAGTCTCAGCCGAACCATCCTGCGACAGGCTATACACGTAAGCCGCCAGCAGGTGCACCTTGTCATTCCCTTGGATCTCGGCCTGCGCCGGCATCTGCCCCTGGCGGCCATAACGAATGGTCTGCTGCAACTGGACAAAGCTCGAGCCGTAGATGAACGCCTGCGGGTGGGTCAGGTTCGGCGCGCCCATGGCGGGCGTACCTTTGCCTTCCGGCCCGTGGCAGGCCACGCAGTTGGCAGCAAAGATCTTCTGCCCGTTCTCGACATCGGCTTTCGCGCCCTCAGGCAGTGTGCGGCCATCGAGTTTGCTGACCACGAATGCAGCCACATCGGCCACTCCCTGGTCACCAATCACTTCGGCCCAGGCCGGCATCACGCCATGGCGACCACCCATGATGCTGGTCTTGATGGTTTCCGGATCGCCGCCCCAGCGCCAGTCATTGTCGGTGAGGTTGGGGAAGCCGAAAGCGCCCTTGGCGTCGGAGCCGTGGCACACCGAGCAGTTGGAGGCAAACAGGCGGCTGCCCATTTTCAGCGCCTGCGGGTCCTTCGCCACTTCTTCTACGGGCATGGCGGCGTATTTGGCGAAGATCGGACCGAACCTGGCATCGGCCTTGTCCATTTCCTTCTGCCATTCGTTGGCACCGGTCCAGCCATTTTCATAGCCCGGCAGGATGCCTTTCCAGTTGCCCAGGCCCGGATAGAGGATCAGGTAGCCGACCGAGAACACCAAGGTGCCAACAAACAGCCAGAACCACCACTTGGGCAGCGGGTTGTCGTACTCCTCGATGCCGTCGAAGCTGTGCCCCATGGTCTCGTCAGTGGTGTTGTTGCTCTGGCCCTTGCGCGTGGCGAGCAGCAGCCAGGTCAGGCCAATCAGGCTACCGATGGTCAGTACGCTGATGTACGTACTCCAGAAGGTGGTCATTGCCCGTTACTCCTTTTTGCAGCAGGTTCCTGCCCGGCAGGGGGCAGGCGGTCGTCGACGAAGGGCAGCAGGCGCGCTTCGGCGAAATCACGGTCGCGGCGGCGGTTGAAGACCCACAGGGTGAGGCCGATGAAGGCAATCATCACCACCAGGGTGCCCAGCCCGCGGATCATGCCGATGTCCATTTCCATCGCACTCACCTCTTGTTCTTAATCGCAGTGCCGAGCACTTGCAGGTAGGCGACCAGTGCATCCATCTCGGTCTTGCCCTTGACTGCTTCACGGGCGCCGGCGATGTCGTCGTCGGTGTACGGCACGCCCAGGGTGCGCAGGGTGCGCATCTTGACGTCGGTGTGGCTGTTGTCGACCTGCTGGGCAACCAGCCACGGGTAGGACGGCATCTTCGACTCCGGCACCACGTTGCGCGGGTTGTACAGGTGCGCACGGTGCCAGTCGTCCGAGTAGCGGCCACCGACCCGGGCCAGGTCCGGCCCGGTGCGCTTGGAGCCCCACAGGAACGGGTGGTCCCACACGCTTTCACCGGCCACCGAGTAGTGGCCGTAACGCTCGGTTTCGGCGCGGAACGGGCGGATCATCTGCGAGTGGCAGCCTACGCAACCTTCGCGGATGTAGACATCGCGACCTTCCAGTTGCAGCGCGGTATAGGGCTTCATGCCCTCCACCGGTTTGTTGGTGACGTCCTGGAAGAACAGCGGGACGATCTGGGTCAGGCCGCCGATGCTGACGGCAAATACCATCAGCAGGGCCATCAGGCCGACGTTTTTCTCGATGACTTCATGTTTCATCAGGCGTTTCTCCTCAAGCCAACTGGGCGTTCGCAGGGGCGACGTCAAGCGCTGGCGAACGCACGGTGCGCCAGGTGTTCCAGGCCATCAGGAGCATGCCGCTGAGGAAGATCGCGCCGCCGACGAAGCGCACGACGAAGCCTGGGTGGCTGGCCACCAGGGTTTCCACGAACGAGTAGGTGAGCGTGCCGTCGCTGTTGACCGCGCGCCACATCAGGCCCTGGGCGATGCCGTTGACCCACATCGAAGCGATGTACAGTACGGTACCAATGGTGGCCAGCCAGAAGTGCGCATTGATCAGGCCGAGGCTGTACATGCGTTCTTTGCCGAACACTTTGGGGATGGTGTGGTACAGCGCGCCGATCGAAATCATCGCTACCCAGCCGAGGGCGCCGGCGTGGACGTGGCCGATGGTCCAGTCGGTGTAGTGGGACAGGGCGTTGACCGTCTTGATGGCCATCATCGGGCCTTCGAAGGTGGACATGCCGTAGAACGCCAGCGACACCACCAGGAAGCGCAGGATCGGGTCGCTGCGCAATTTGTGCCAGGCGCCCGACAGGGTCATCATGCCGTTGATCATGCCGCCCCAGCTAGGTGCCAGCAGGATCAGCGACATCACCATGCCCAGCGACTGCGCCCAGTCGGGCAGGGCGGTGTAGTGCAGGTGGTGCGGGCCGGCCCAGATGTACAGGGTAATCAGTGCCCAGAAGTGCACGATCGACAAGCGATACGAATACACCGGCCGTTCGGCCTGCTTGGGCACGTAGTAGTACATCATCCCCAGGAAGCCTGCGGTCAGGAAGAAGCCCACCGCGTTATGGCCGTACCACCACTGCACCATGGCATCGGTGGCGCCTGCGTAGACCGAGTAGGATTTGGTCAGGCTGACCGGCAGCTCCAGGTTGTTGACGATGTGCAGCAGTGCCACGGTCAGGATGAAGGCGCCGAAGAACCAGTTGCCGACGTAGATGTGTTTGGTGTTGCGCTTCATCAGCGTGCCGAAGAACACGATGGCGTAGCCCACCCAGACGATGGTGATCAGAATGTCGATCGGCCATTCCAGTTCGGCGTATTCCTTGGAGCTGGTGTAGCCCAGCGGCAGGCTGATGGCCGCCAGCAGGATAACCAGTTGCCAGCCCCAGAACGTGAACGCGGCCAGGCCCGGTGCGAACAGGGTGGTCTGGCAGGTGCGTTGCACCGAATAATAGGAGGTGGCGAACAGTGCGCAGCCGCCGAACGCGAAGATCACCGCATTGGTATGCAGGGGGCGCAGGCGGCCGAAGCTGGTCCAGGGGAGGTCGAAGTTGAGGGACGGCCAGGCGAGCTGGGCGGCGATGAAGACGCCGAGCCCCATCCCGACGATTCCCCACACCACCGTCATGATGGCGAATTGGCGGACCACCTTGTAGTTATAGGCGGTACTGCTGGTTGTGTTCATGTATGGGTTCCCATCCACGGTTATTTGGCAGGCTTTACAGCGAGGCAAGCATGATTAATGGGCAAAGTGCCGGTATTGACGGGGATCAATGGGCGAAGGTCGCAAATGTCCCAGGCTTGCGCTGCGATCCTCCGCGGGTTGAAGGTAAAGAGGGCTACAAGGGGTGCCTGATCCTGGCCCATGGCGCGGGCGCGCCGATGGACAGCGGGTTCATGGACGAAATGGCGCAAAGGCTTGCGGCTCTTGGGGTAGCGGTAGTGCGCTTCGAGTTCCCGTACATGGCCGAGCGCAGGGTTACCGGTGGCAAGCGGCCGCCGAACCCGCAGAAGGTGTTGCTTGAATGCTGGCGCGAGGTGTACCGGCAAGTGCGACCTTTGGTCGCGGGCAAGCTGGCCGTGGGTGGCAAGTCCATGGGCGGGCGCATGGCGAGCCTGCTGGCCGACGAACTGGGCGCGGATGCGCTGGTGTGCCTGGGCTATCCGTTCTACGCGGTGGGTAAACCCGAGAAGCCACGGGTAGAGCACCTGTCCGAGTTGAAGACACCGACGTTGATCGTGCAGGGCGAGCGGGATGCGCTGGGTAACCGCGAGGCGGTGGCGGGGTATGCGTTGTCGCCGGCGATCGAGGTGAGCTGGCTAGCGGCGGGGGACCATGACCTGAAGCCGTTGAAGGCTTCGGGGTTCAGCCATGAGCAGCACTTGCAGGCGGCGGCTGAACGCATTGCTGATTTTCTGAAGGATTAGTGCTGGATTCTTCGCGGGTAAACCCGCTCCTACAAGGACCGCACAACATCGAAGCACCTGTAGGAGCGGGTTCACCCGCGAAGAGGCCGGCACAGGCCGACGCTTAGTCGCGGTACTCGCACAGGTAGGCAGTATCCACCGCCACTTTCAGCTGGAACTTGCTGTCGGCGGCAACATTGAACTTGTCGCCTGCCTTGAACGTTTCCCAGTTGTCGCTACCCGGCAGTTTCACGGTCAGCGCGCCCGATACCACATGCATGATCTCGCGCTTGGCAGTGCCGAATTCGTATTCGCCCGGAGCCATGACGCCGACGGTGGCCGGGCCTTCTTCGCCCGAGAATGCGATCGACTTGACGGCGCCGTTGAAGTACTCGTTGACCTGGAACATGGGCGACTCCTGAAAAGAGGTGGTGAAAAAGGGCTCGCCAGTATGCCCAAGCCCACAGGCCTCGTCATCTGCTTTCAGGGGCTGTTGGCGGGCAGGCTCAACGGTAATAGCCGCGCCGTGTTGCGCGCATCTTCCAGGGCCCTGTGCTGTTGCCCGCAAAAGTGCATGCCGGCCAGTTGCAGGGCGCCGTTCAGGCCGGTGGGGCGCTGCAGGTGGCGGGCCTTGGCAAAGCGTTGCTTGAGATTAATGTGCGGCAATGTGCGCAGCAGGCTGTCGAGGCCGTGCTGCTGCCACTCCTGGTGCAGTTGCTGGCGGTCGTAGTCGCCCCAGCTGACCCAGGCCTGAAGCTGCCCGCGGTGGTGCCCCAGCCAGCGCTCGAAGCTTGCCCACACCTCGCGAAACGGCGCGGCGTTGTCCACGTCGGCCTGGCTGATGTGGGTCAGTTCGCGGCAGAACGGGGTCAACTGCGGACGCCGCCGTGGCTTTACAAAACGCTGGAAATGGTCGACCTCGCGGCCTTCGCGGGTAACCAGGCTTGCGCCGATTTCAATGACTTCCATCTCTGTGACTGGCCACCCACCATCGTCGGTGGTGGCTTCCAGGTCGATCACCAACCAATGGCCCATACCAGGCTCCCTTGCAGATCCTGCTAGAGCGTAGCCAATGTCTGGGCATACGGCATCCTATGGCATTTTGCCGCCTGCTTTGGCACAAAGAGCAGGCACCGGTAGTTGTGCCGCCCCCGGAAAACGCCTAGCTTAAGCAGATACCGGCATAAACCGTGATGAGTGTCCGTCTTGACTCCAGCGCCCGGCCTCAAGGCCTTGTCCACCCTGATGCTGCTGGCCGTGTTCTGGTTGGCGGCACCCGTACGGGCGGGTGAAGCGGTCGAAGTGAAGATTGGCGCGGCCCATTTCCCGCCTTACACGGTGCGCCCCGAGCAAGGCGCCGATACCGGTTTGCTGCCGCAGTTGGTCGATGCACTCAACCGGGCGCAGCAGCACTATCACTTCGTTCTGGTGCCTACGTCTATCCAGCGGCGCTTCGGTGACTTCCAGCAGGGCCGCACCGACATGGCAATTTTCGAGAATCCACAATGGGGCTGGGAGCAGATTGCCCATCAGGCCGTGGACATGGGCCTGGAAGATGCCGAAGTGTTCGTCGCCCGCAAGGCAAATGGCAATGATCCACACTACTTCGATGACCTGCGCGGCAAACGCCTGGCATTGTTCAACGGCTACCACTACGCGTTCGCCAGTTTCAACGCTGAGCCGGGCTACCTGCGCAAGACATACAACGCGACCCTGACCTATTCCCACGACAGCAACCTGCTGATGGTGCAGGCCGGCCGCGCCGATATCGCCCTGGTCACGCGCTCCTACCTCAGCGATTTTCTGGCACGCAACCCGGCGAGCAGGGCGCAACTGGTGCCTTCGCAACGCATTGACCAGGTCTATCACCACTACGCCTTGCTGCGTCCGGGGGCGCCGATCGGCGAGCAGTCGTTCGCGGCGCTGCTGCGCGCCCTGCGCGACAGTGGCGAACTGGCGCGCATCTTCGAGCCGTACCGTATCACGGTGGCTGCACCGCAAGACTAAATTCCCGTGTTGCGGCAACGTTCCCTGCAGTGTGCCTTTTCTTCATTCTCGTGAGTCAAGCCCATGCCGTACGATGCCGCTTCGCAGCCACAGTCACCGCCACGCTGGCGTAGCCTCAGTGCCGAGGAGGGCGACAGCTGGCTAAGCCTGGCCCTTGAAGGCCGCCCCCTGATCCAGTTGCGCCTGGAGCCTGGCGCTTCTCTGCACGTTCACCTTGAGCGCTTTTGCCCCGAGCGCCCCTACCAAGCCTTGTGGGCCGCCTGCTATTGGTTGCTGGCGCGCGATTCCGCCTGCCAGCGCCTGACCTGGCACCTGCCCGAAGTGCAGCCGCAGGCGTTGGCCAGTGGCCTGCTGCTGGCCGGTGAACAGCCTGGCCAGTACCTGTGCGAGCGCGCACTGTTCTGGCAGCTACCGCAGCCTTGGCTGGGCGAGTCGGTCGCCGGGGTCTATCCGCAGCAGATGCAGATCAGCGACGGCAAGCGCCACCCGCGCCGGGCACCCAAGCCGCGGGGCGAAGTGTACCGACGCTTCGATGCGCGCTTGGGCAGTTGGGTATCGCTGCGTACCCTGGAGATCGAGCATGACCTGGAACGTTTCAACCGCTGGCAGAACAACCCTCGTGTGGAGGCGTTCTGGCAGGAGGGGGGCACGCTGGCGCAGCACCGCGAATACTTGGGCAAGCTCGAAGCCGACCCGCATACGTTGACGTTGATCGGTTGTTTCGATGACGAGCCGTTTGCCTACTTCGAGGCGTACTGGGCCAAGGAGGACCGCATTGCCCCCTTCTACCCGACCGATGACTACGACCGCGGTATCCATATGCTGGTGGGAGAGGAGAGCCACCGAGGGCCGCACAAGGTGGCCAGTTGGCTATCGGCGTTGGTGCACTACCTGTTCCTGGATGACCCGCGCACCCAGCGGGTGGTGGCCGAGCCGCGCGCCGACAACGGCAAGATGATTGGCTACATGCACGACCAATGTTTCCATTGCGACAAAGAGTTCGACTTTCCACACAAGCGGGCGGCGTTGATGATTCTGGGGCGGGAGCGGTTTTTCGATCGTTGCAAGCTGACGTAGGGGCTAGTGTGGTGTTTCACAAATAACGACCATAACTCGCGGCGCTTTTTGCACTCATGCGGCGTTGTCGCTCCTCGCCGTAGCTGGGCTGCGACTCGTCGCGACACCTTGCCTGAACGCAAAAATCGCTCGCGAGTTATTGGCCGTATTTGCAAAACACCACACTAGCGCTGCAAGCAAAAGCAGAGCGATCCAGGTTCGCTCTCGCTTTTGCTTGCAGCTATCTTCAGGCCTGCCGACTGGCCGTCTTGCGGCAATGCACCAGCGCATCGCGGATCATGAAGTTGACCAAGGTCGGCGATACGCCCAGTTCCTTGGCAATGTCCTTCTGCGGCACGCCATTAAGGCGGTACATCTCGAAAGCATAGCGGGTGCGTGGCGGCAGTTCGTTCAAGGCCTCCGCGATGTCATTCAGCGCGGCGCGGTTGATGTGGGTGGCTTCGGGCGAGGCGTTCTGCACCACCACGTTCATGCCTTCCTCCTCGCTACCGGAGTACTTCAGCTCCATTGCCTGCTTGCGATAGTGGTCGATCGCCAGGTTGCGCACGATCTGGAACAGGTAGCTCAGCTGGGCCTTGAACGATGAGGTGATCTGCGGGGCGGTGCTGAGCCGGAAAAAGGCATCCTGTACCACGTCCTCAGCGCGCGAACGGCAGCCTGTGATGCGGGCGGCGATCTTGACCAGGATGCTGCGGTTGTCGACGAAGGCCTGCAGTAATGGTGAATCGCACTTACTTGTGGATAGTTGTTCCGCCATGGAAATCACCTTGTCACAGAGGGAGAGGAGGCGCCCAAGGTTGGGAAGCTTCCTACGACGTGCGACAAGCTATTCAAGATGATAATAATTGTCAAATGCGAAATGTAATTAATATCGACCTGTTTCAGTTCTAAGGCGCGGTTGGCTTTGGGGATATGCCTTATCAACCCTTGAAGCCTAATCTCCCCCGCTAATTTCTCTCCCCGCCCATCCGTTCCCCTGTGTACATCCCCGGTCGCATACGTTGCCCGCCCATGTTGGTGGAGCAGCTGTCGGACCTAACCAGACACTGGCAGGAACACCCCATGACGGACGCCTTCGAACTCCCGCACACGCTGGTCCAGGCCCTGGCGCAACGCGCCTCGCAGACCCCGGACAGCATTGCCTTGCGCTTTCTGGCCGACGCGCCCGGTGAGCAGGCCGTGCTGAGCTACCGGGACCTCGACCAGCGCGCGCGCACCATCGCCGCCGCCTTGCAGGCTCGTGCCCGCTTCGGCGATCGTGCAGTGCTGTTGTTTCCCAGCGGGCCGGACTATGTGGCGGCGTTCTTCGGCTGTCTGTATGCCGGGGTCATCGCGGTGCCGGCTTACCCACCGGAGTCGGCGCGCCAGCACCACCAGGAGCGTTTGCTGTCGATCATCGACGACGCCGAGCCGCGCCTGCTGCTGACCGTGGCGGCGCTGCACGACAGCCTGCAGGGCCTGGAAGCCCTGGCGGCGGACAATGCCCCCCAACTGCTGGCAGTGGATGGCTTGGACCCGGCCCTGGCGGCGAACTGGCGTGAGCCCGTACTCAAGGGCGATGACATCGCCTTCCTGCAGTACACCTCCGGTTCCACTGCGCTGCCCAAGGGCGTGCAGGTCAGTCATGGCAACCTGGTGGCCAACGAGCAACTGATCCGCCAAGGCTTTGGCATCGACCTCAACCCCGACGACGTGATCGTCAGCTGGCTGCCGCTTTATCACGATATGGGTCTGATCGGCGGCCTGCTGCAGCCGATTTTCAGTGGCGTGCCCTGCGTGCTGATGTCGCCGGGCTACTTCCTGGCCCGGCCGCTGCGCTGGTTGCAGGCCATCAGCGACTACGGTGGCACCATCAGCGGCGGGCCCGACTTCGCCTACCGCTTGTGCAGCGAACGGGTGAGCGAGGCTTCGCAGGCCGGGCTCGACCTGAGCCGCTGGCGCGTGGCCTATTCCGGTTCCGAGCCTATCCGCCAGGACAGCCTGGCCACCTTCGCCGACAAGTTCCAGGCCTGCGGCTTCGATCCGCAGAGTTTCTTCGCCAGTTATGGCCTGGCCGAAGCCACCCTGTTCGTCAGCGGCAGCCGTCGTGGCCAAGGTATCGCCGCGCTGGAGCTGGACGCCGCAGCCTTCGCTGCCAACCGTGCCGAGCCGGGCAAGGGCAGTGTGCTGATGAGCTGCGGCTACCCACAGCCGGGGCATGCCGTACGTATCGTCGAACCACAACGCCTGCAAGTGCTGGATGACAACCAGGTTGGCGAGATCTGGGCCGGCGGCCCGAGTATCGCATTGGGTTACTGGCGCAACCCCGAAGCCAGCGCTCGCACCTTTGTCGAAATGGACGGCCAGACCTGGCTGCGCACCGGCGATCTGGGCTTCATGCGTGACGGCGAGGTATTCGTCACCGGGCGTCTGAAGGACATGCTGATCGTGCGTGGGCAAAACCTGTACCCACAAGACCTGGAAAAAAACCTCGAGCGCGAAGTTCAGGTGCTGCGTAAAGGCCGGGTGGCGGTGTTCGCCGTCGAGCACCAAGGCGAGGAGGGCATCGGTGTCGCGGTGGAGATCAGCCGCAACGTGCAAAAGGCAATCAAGCCCCAGGACCTGATCAAGACCCTGCGCCAGGTCGTCGCCGACGCCTGCCGACAGGCCCCCGCCGTGGTCCTGCTGCTGAACCCCGGTGCGCTGCCGAAGACCTCCAGCGGCAAGTTGCAGCGCTCTGCCTGCCGCCTGCGCATGGACGATGGCAGCCTGGACTGCTATGCCCGTTTCCCTGAGGCAAGCGAAGCCGGTGCCGGTGCAACCGCTGGTGATGAGCTGCAAGCACGCATCGGCGCTGTGTGGCGCGACATCCTCGAGGTAGAGGCGGTGGCCGCGGACGACCACTTCCTGTTGCTGGGCGGTAACTCCATCGCCGCCACCCAGGCCACAGCGCGCCTGGCCGATGAGTTGGGTATCGACCTGAGCCTGCGCACGCTGTTCGAGGCGCCGGTACTGGCCGACTACAGCAAGGCCGTGGCACAGATCATCGCCGATGGCGCCGCAGGCACCGTGGCCATCACCACGCTGGAGCGCGCCCAGGCGTTGCCCCAGTCGCTGGCGCAGAACCGCTTGTGGCTGCTGTGGCTGCTGGAGCCGCAATCAGCGGCCTACAACATTCCCGCCGGCTTGCACCTGCGCGGCGAGCTGGATGTCGACGCCCTAAAAGCGGCCTTCCAGGCGCTGGTGGCACGCCATGAATCGTTGCGTACCGTGTTCAGCGAAGAGAATGGCCAGGCGCTGCAGCGTATCCTGCCGCAACAGCCGTTCAGCCTGCATTGCCTGGACCTTGGGGGGCACTCGCCCGAGCAGGTTGCCGCGCAGCGTGAAACCGAGGCCTGCCAGCCGTTCGACCTCACCCAGGGCCCGTTGCTGCGGGTGACCCTGGCGCGGCTGGGCGATGAAGATCATCAACTGTGGGTGACTCTGCACCACATCGTCGCTGACGGCTGGTCGCTGAACATCCTGCTCGATGAGTTCGCCAAACTGTATGCCGCCCACTGCCAGGGCCTGCAGGCCAGCCTGGCACCGCTGACCCTGGGCTACGCCGACTATGGCACCTGGCAGCGGCAATGGCTGGCCGAAGGCGAAGCCGAGCGGCAGCTGCAGTATTGGCAGGCGCGCCTGGGCGATGAACTGCCGGTGCTCGACCTGTGTACCGATCATCCACGTGCCAGCCAGCGCGACCATCGCGCCGCCCGTTTCAGCCTAAAGGTGCCGGCCAGGCTTACCGAAGCGCTCAAGGGCCTGGCCCGCGAGCAGCACGCCAGCCTGTTCATGGTCCTGCTGGCAGGTTGGCAGGCGCTGCTGCACCGCTACAGCGGCCAGGCCGATATCCGCGTCGGTGTGCCCAACGCCAACCGCCCGCGACTGGAAGCCCAGGGCCTGGTCGGCTTCTTCATCAACACCCAGGTGTTGCGCGCGCAGCTCGATGGCCGCCTGCCGTTCGCGCAGTTGCTGGCCCAGGTCCGTCAGGCCACCCTGGAAGCCCAGGCCAACCAGGACCTGCCATTCGAGCAGTTGGTCGAAGCCTTGCCAGAGGCCCGAGAGCAAGGCCTGTTCCAGGTCATGTTCAACCACCAGCAACGCGACCTGTCAGCCCTGCGGCGTCTGCCGGGGCTGTTGGCCGAAGAGCTGGCGTGGCACAGCCGCGAAGCCAAGTTCGACTTGCAGTTGCACAGTGAGGAGGACCATCTGGGCCGCCTGAGCCTGGCCTTCGACTATGCCGCGGAGCTGTTCGAAGCCAGCACCGTCGAACGTCTGGCCCATCACCTGCTGGCGCTGCTGGAACAGGTGTGTGCCGCGCCGCAGCAGGCGCTGGGCGACGTGCAATTGCTGGATGAGCCCGGCCGTGCGCAACTGCTGGGTTGGGGCCAGGCACCGGCCGCCGCAGCGCAGCACCTGTTGGTCGAGCAACTCAATGAGCAGGCACGCCTGACGCCGCAGCGCACCGCCCTGATTTGGGACGGGGGCAGCCTGGATTACGCCGGGTTGCACCAGCAAGCCAACCGCCTGGCCCACTACCTGCGTGACAAAGGCGTCGGCCCCGATACCTGTGTGGCCATTGCCATCGAGCGCTCGCCGCAATTGCTGGTCGGCCTGCTAGCCATTCTCAAGGCTGGCGGTGCCTACGTGCCGCTGGATGTCGATTACCCGGCCGAACGGCTGGCCTACATGCTGGCCGACTGCGACGCCCGTTTGCTACTGAGCCACAGCAGCCTGCTGGGCAAGCTGCCGCAGGTCGACGGTGTCAGTGCCATTGCCCTCGACCAGTTGCACCTGGACAGCTGGCCCAGCCACGCTCCCGGTCTGCACCTGCACGGTGACAACCTGGCCTACGTGATTTACACCTCCGGCTCGACCGGCCAACCCAAGGGCGTGGGCAACACTCACGCGGCCCTGGCCGATCGCCTGCAGTGGATGCAGGCCACCTATGCGTTGGATGACAGCGACGTGCTGATGCAGAAGGCACCGATCAGCTTCGACGTATCGGTGTGGGAATGCTTTTGGCCGCTGGTCACCGGCTGCAAGCTGGTGCTCGCCGGCCCTGGTGAACACCGCGACCCGCAGCGTATCGCTGCCATGGTCCAGGCCCATGGGGTGACCACGCTGCACTTCGTGCCGCCGCTGTTGCAGGTGTTCGTCCAGGAGCCGCAGGCGGGTGCCTGCACCAGCCTGCGCCGGGTGTTCTCGGGTGGCGAAGCGTTGTCCGCCACGCTACGAGACCGCGTGCTGCAAGTGCTGCCGCAGGTGCAGCTGCACAACCGTTACGGCCCGACCGAAACCGCCATCAACGTCACCCACTGGCACTGCCAGGCAGCGGACGGCGAGCGCTCGCCCATCGGCCGGCCGCTGGGCAATGTGCTGTGCCGCGTGCTGGACGATGAGCTGGAACTGACTATCCCCGGGGTGCCGGGCGAGCTGTACCTCGGTGGCGCGGGGTTGGCCCGTGGTTACCTGGGCCGCCCCGGCCTCACTGCCGAGCGCTTCGTACCCCAGGCCGACGGTAATGGTCAGCGTCTGTACCGCAGTGGCGATGGTGCCCGTTGGCAGGTGCAGATGGAGGCACTGGAATACCTTGGCCGCCTCGACCAGCAGGTAAAGGTGCGTGGCTTCCGCGTCGAACCCGAGGAAGTCCAGGCCTGCCTGCTGGCGCAGGCGGGTGTCGAACAGGCGCTGGTATTGATTCACAAGGATGCTGTCGGCGCGCAACTGGTGGGCTACTACTGTGGCAGCGCCCAGCCCGCCGAGCTGTTGGCAGTGCTGGCTGCCCAGTTGCCAGCGTACATGGTGCCGGCACAGCTCATCCCGCTGGCACAGATGCCGCTGGGCCCCAGCGGCAAGGTCGACCGCAAGGCGCTGCCGGCTCCGGTGTGGCAGCAGCGTGTGCATGTCGAACCACAAACCGAGTTGCAGCAACAGGTCGCTGCGATCTGGCGTGAAGTGCTGAACCTGCCGCGCATCGGCCTGCAGGACGACTTCTTCGCCCTGGGTGGCCACTCGCTGTTGGCCACCCAGATTGTCTCGCGCAGCCGCCAGGCCTGCGATGTCGAGCTGCCGCTCAAGACCCTGTTCGAAGCCAGCGAACTGGGCGCCTTCTGTGCCGAGATCGCGCGCTTGCGCGCGGTCGGCGAGCGCAACCTGCAAGGCGAAATCGCCCGCGTCGACCGCCGCCAGGCCGTACCGCTGTCGTACTCGCAGCAGCGCATGTGGTTCCTCTGGCAAATGGAGCCTGACAGCCCGGCGTACAACGTCGGCGGCATGGCACGCCTGCGCGGCACCCTGCACGTGGACGCCTTCGAGCGTGCGCTGCAGGCGCTGATCGTGCGTCACGAAACCTTGCGCACCACGTTCCCCAGCATCGACGGCGTGCCGTACCAGTGCGTGGCCGAAGACAGCGGTCTGCATCTGGACTGGCAAGACTTCAGCGCTTTGTCAGACGATGCCCGCCAGCAACGTTTGCAACAACTGGCCGACGACCAGGCGCACCAGCCCTTCGACCTGGAGCGGGGGCCGCTGCTGCGCGCCTGTCTGGTCAAGGCCGACGAGCGCGAGCACTGCTTCGTGCTGACGCTGCACCACATCGTCACCGAAGGCTGGGCCATGGACATCTTCGCCCGCGAATTGGGCGAGCTGTACGAGGCCTTCGTCGATGACCGCGAGTCGCCGCTGCCGCCGCTGCCGGTGCAGTACCTGGACTACAGCGTGTGGCAACGGCAATGGCTGGAAAGCGGCGAGGGCGCGCGCCAGTTGGCCTACTGGAAGGCTCGCCTGGGCGATGAACACCCGGTATTGGCCTTGCCCGCCGACCGCCCGCGGCCGGCTGTGCAAAGCCACCGTGGCGAGCTGTACCGCTTCGACCTCGGCCCGGCCCTGGTCGCCCGCGTGCATGCCTTCAACAGCCAGCGCGGCCTGACCCTGTTCATGACCATGACCGCCACCCTGGCCGCCTTGCTGCACCGCTACAGTGGCCAGCGCGACCTGCGTATCGGCGCGCCGGTGGCCAACCGCATCCGTCCGGAAAGCGAAGGGCTGATCGGCGCCTTCCTCAACACCCAGGTGCTGCGCTGCGAGCTGGACGGCCAGATGACCGCCGCTCAGTTGTTGGAGCAGATGCGTCAGGCCGCCATCGAAGGCCAGTCACACCAGGACCTGCCGTTCGACCAGTTGGTGGAGGCCTTGCAGCCGCCGCGCAGCAGCGCCTACAACCCACTGTTCCAGGTGATGTGCAACGTGCAGCGCTGGGCCTTCCAGCAAAGCCGCCAGCTTGCCGGCGTGCAGGTGGATTACCTGGTCAATGACGCCAGCGCCACCAAGTTCGACCTGTACCTGGAGGTGACCGACCTCGACGGTCGCCTGGGTTGCTGCCTGACCTACAGCCGTGACCTGTTCGACGAGCCGCGCATCGCGCGCATGGCCGAGCATTGGCAGCAACTGCTGGTCGGCCTGCTGGACAACCCGCAACAGCGCCTGTGCGAACTGCCGATGCTGAGCAGCGCCGAGCAGCAGGTGCTGGTGGGCCAGTTGCAGGGCGAGCACGATTTCGACCTCGACCAGACCTTGCACGGCCTGTTCGCCGCCCAGGCCGCGCGCGCGCCACAGGCTGGCGCGTTGACCTTTGCCGGCCAGCACATGACCTACGCCGAACTCGACCAACAGGCCAACCGCCTGGCCCGCGCCCTGCGCGAGCGTGGTGTCGGCCCGCAGGTGCGCGTGGGCCTGGCCCTGGAGCGCTCGCTGGAAATGGTCGTCGGCCTGTTGGCCATCCTCAAGGCCGGTGGCGCCTATGTACCGCTCGACCCCGAGTACCCGCTCGACCGCCTGCGCTACATGATCGAAGACAGCCGCATCGGCCTGCTGCTGAGCCAGCGCGCGTTGCTGCAAACCCTCGGCGAGCTGCCCGAAGGCGTGGCGCGCTGGAGCCTGGAAGACGACGCTGCCAGCCTGTCGGCGTACAGCGACGCGCCGCTGGACAACCTCAACCTGCCGCAGCACCAGGCCTACCTGATCTATACCTCCGGCTCCACCGGCAAGCCCAAAGGTGTGGTGGTCAGCCATGGCGAATTCGCCATGCATTGCCAGGCGGTGATCGCCGCGTTCGGCATGCGCAGCGATGACTGCGAACTGCATTTCTATTCGATCAACTTCGATGCCGCCAGCGAGCGCCTGTGGGCGCCGCTGCTGTGTGGCGCCCGTGTGGTGCTGCGTGCCCAAGGGCAGTGGGGCGCCGAGGAAATCTGCCAACTGGTGCGTGAGCAGCAGGTGAGCATCCTCGGTTTCACCCCTAGCTACGGCAGCCAACTGGCCCAGTACCTGGGTGGGCGGGGCGAACAGTTGCCGGTGCGCCTGGTGATCACCGGCGGCGAAGCGCTGACCGGCGAGCACCTGCAACGCATCCGCCAGGCCTTTGCGCCGCAGCAGTGCTTCAATGCCTACGGCCCGACCGAAACCGTGGTCATGCCGCTGGCGTGCCTGGCCCCAGAGGCCTTGCCAGCAGACCTTGGCAGCGTACCGATCGGCCGCGTCATCGGTAGCCGTACGGCCTACATCCTCGACGAGGATCTGGCCTTGTTGCCGCAAGGCGGCATTGGCGAGCTGTATGTCGGCGGCGCCGGCCTGGCCCAGGGTTACCACGACCGGCCAGGCCTCACTGCCGAGCGCTTTGTCGCCGACCCGTTCAGTGCCGAAGGCGGGCGCCTGTACCGTACCGGCGACCTGGTACGCCTGGGTACCGATGGCCTGGTGGAGTATGTCGGCCGTGCCGACCAGCAGGTGAAGATCCGCGGCTTCCGCATCGAGCTGGGCGAAATCGAGAGCCGCCTGCAAGCGCATGCCGATGTCGAAGAAGCCGTGGTGCTGGCCCTTGATCTGCCGGGTGGCAAGCAACTGGTGGGTTACCTGGTGTGCAAGCAGGCCCCTGCCGACAGCGATACGCAAAGCCTGCTGCGCGAAGCGGTGAAGGCCAATGCCCGCCAGCACCTGCCGGACTACATGGTGCCCGCACACTTGGTTCTGCTCGAAAGCCTGCCGTTGATGGGGAACGGCAAGCTCGACCGCCGTGCCTTGCCACTGCCCGACCTGGAGCAGGCGCGCCAGCAGTACCAGGCCCCGGGTAATGAGGTGGAAGCGCAACTGGCGCAGATCTGGCGCGACGTGCTGAACGTTGCCCAGGTCGGGGTGCAGGACAACTTCTTCGAACTGGGCGGCGACTCGATCCTGTCGATTCAGGTGGTCAGCCGCGCCCGGCAGGCCGGCTTGCAATTCACCCCGCGCGACCTGTTCCAGCATCAGACCATCCAGACCCTGGCAGCTGTGGTTCAGCTCAGCGAAGCCGTGAGCACGGTGGAGCAGGGACTGCGCCAGGGCCAGGCCGGGCTGACGCCGATCCAGCACTGGTTCTTCGACAGTGACGTGCCACAGCCGCAACACTGGAACCAGGCCGTGCTGCTGGAGGTGCGCCAACCCTTGGTTGAGGCCACTCTTGCACAGGCATTGGCTGCGCTGGTGCAGCACCATGACAGCCTGCGCCTGCGCTTCAGCGACGCCCAGGGCCGCTGGCAGGCCCAGTACGTGCGGCCTGGCGCCGAGCAACTGCTGTGGAGCGCCACAGTAGCCGATTTCAATGATTGTCAGGCGCTCTACACCGACGTGCAGCGCAGCCTGGACCTGCAACAAGGGCCGCTGCTGCGCGCCTTGCTGGTGCGTGACGGGCAGGGCACCCAGCGGTTGCTGCTGGCGATCCATCACCTGGTGGTCGATGGTGTGTCCTGGCGGGTGCTGCTGGAAGACCTGCAGGCGCTGTACCGTGGCCAGCCTCTGCCGGCCAAGACCCACGTCGTCGGCGACTGGGCCGCGCGCCTGGCCAGCTACGCTGGCAGCGATTCGCTGCGTGACGAACTGACCTGGTGGCAAGGCCAACTGGGTAGCGTGCGCCGCGAACTGCCATGCGATCACCCGCAGGGCAGCAATTTGCACCGCCACGCCCAGACCCTGGCTATCGGCCTGGACGTGGAGCAGACCCGACAACTGTTGCAACAAGCCCCGGCGGCTTACCACACCCAGGTCAACGACCTGCTGTTGACTGCACTGGCGCGGGCCTTGTGCCGCTGGAGCGGCGATGAAGAAGTGCTGGTGCAGCTCGAAGGCCATGGCCGTGACGGGCTGTTCGAAGACATGGACCTGACCCGCAGCGTCGGCTGGTTCACCAATGCCTACCCACTGAGCCTGCGTCCGCTGCCAGGTGAAGACGACGCGGCGCGGGCCGGTTCGATCAAGCGCATCAAGGAACAACTGCGCCATGTGCCGCACAAGGGCCTGGGCTACGGCGTACTGCGCTACCTGGCGGATGCCGCCGGGCGCGAGCAGATGGCGGCCTTGCCGCAGGCGCGCATCACCTTCAACTACCTGGGCCAGTTCGACCAGCAGTTCGACAGTGCGGCCTTGTTCCAGCCCCTGGAGGCACCGGCCGGGTTGGCGCATGACCTCGATGCGCCGTTGCCCAACTGGTTGAGCGTCGATGGCCAGGTGTATGGCGGTGCTCTGCAACTGCGCTGGACCTTCAGCGCCGAGCGCTACGACCAGCAGACCATCGCGGGTCTGGCCGAGGCCTATCGTCAGGAGCTGCTGGCGCTGGTCGCGCATTGCCTGGCCGATGGCAATGGCAGCTTCACCCCATCGGACTTCCCGCTGGCGCACCTGACTCAGGAGCAGATCGACGCATTGCCGGTACCGGCCGCGCAGATCGAGGACGTTTACCCGCTGACGCCGATGCAGGAAGGCATGCTGCTGCACACCCTGCTGGAGCCGGGCACCGGCCTTTACTACATGCAGGACCGCTACCGCATCAACAGCGCGCTAGACCCCGAGCGTTTCGCCCAGGCCTGGCAGGCGGTGGTGGCGCGCCACGAAGCGTTGCGCGCCTCGTTCAGTTGGAACAGCGGCGAGGCGATGCTGCAGATCATCCACAAGCCAGGCAACCTGGCGGTGGACTACCAGGACTGGCGCGGCCTGGCTGAGGATGCCCAGGAGCAGCGCCTGCAGGCTCTGCACAAGCAGGAGCGCGAGGCCGGCTTTGCCCTGCTCAGCGAGGCACCGTTCCACCTGCGCCTGGTGCGCGTGGCCGATGAACGCTACTGGTTCATGATGAGCAACCACCACATCCTTATCGATGCCTGGTGCCGCTCGCTGTTGATGAACGATTTCTTCGAGGTCTACCAGGCCCTTGGCGAAGGCCGTCAGGCCCAACTGCCGGTGCCGCCGCGTTACCGCGATTACATCGGTTGGCTGCAACGCCAGGGCCTGGACGACGCACGCGCCTGGTGGCAGGCCAACCTGGCCGGCTTCGAACGTGCTACAGCCATCCCTAGCGACCGCCCGCTGCGCCATGATCACGCCGGTAGCGGCATGGTCGTCGGCGACTGCTACACCCGCCTGGAGGTGAGTGATGGTGTGCGTCTGCGCGAACTGGCCCAGGCTCATCAGCTCACCGTCAACACCTTCGCCCAGGCGGCCTGGGCCCTGGTGTTGGCGCGTCACAGCGGCGACCGCGATGTGGCCTTTGGCGTGACCGTGGCCGGTCGCCCGGTGAGCATGCCGCAGATGCAACGCACCGTCGGCCTGTTCATCAACAGCGTGGCCCTGCGCGTGCAGTTGCCCATCGCTGGTGAGCGTTGCAGCGTACGCCAGTGGCTGCAGGGCCTGCTGCAAAGCAACATGGAACTGCGCGAGTACGAATACCTGCCGCTGGTGGCGATCCAGGCGTGCAGCGAGTTGCCCAAGGGCCAGCCGCTGTTCGACAGCCTGTTCGTGTTCGAGAATGCGCCGGTTGAAACCGCCGTGCTCGATCACGCCCAGCACCTGAACGCCAGCTCCGACTCGGGCCGTACCCACACCAACTTCCCGCTGACGGCGGTGTGTTACCCGGGTGATGACCTGGGCCTGCACCTGTCGTTCGACCAGCGTTACTTCGACTACCCGACCGTCGAGCGTCTGCTGGCCGAATTCAAGCGCCTGCTGCTGGCGCTGGTACAAGGTTTTGAAGGGACGGTGAGCGAGCTACCGTTGCTGAGCGCCCAAGAGCAAGGCTTCCTGCTGGAGGACTGCAACCGGACCGAGCGGGTTTATCCGCTGGAACAAAGCTACATCGCGCAGTTCGAAGCGCAGGTCGTGGCGCATCCGCAGCGTACCGTGGCCTGCTGCCTGGAGGCGTCCTACGATTACGCCGGGCTGAACCTGGCGGCCAACCGCCTGGGCCATGCGCTGGTGGCTGCCGGGGTCTGCGTGGACCAGCCAGTGGCACTGCTTGCCGAGCGTGGGTTGCCGCTGCTGGGCATGATTGTCGGCAGCTTCAAGGCCGGGGCCGGCTACCTGCCGCTGGACCCGGGCCTGCCGGCGGCGCGCCTGCAAAGCATCATCCAGCTCAGCCGTACGCCAGTGCTGGTGTGCAGCGCGGCCTGCGCCGAGCAGGGGCGGCAGTTGCTCGGTGAGCTGGAGACTGCGCTGCGGCCGCGACTGCTGGTCTGGGAAGACATCCAGGCCAACCCGATCGCAAGCCACAATCCGGGTATCCACAGTGGCCCGGACAACCTCGCCTACGTGATCTACACCTCAGGCTCGACCGGCCTGCCGAAAGGGGTGATGGTCGAGCAGCGTGGCATGCTCAACAACCAGCTGAGCAAGGTGCCGTACCTGGCCCTGAGCGAGCAGGACGTGATTGCCCAGACCGCCTCGCAAAGCTTCGACATCTCGGTCTGGCAGTTCCTGGCTGCGCCGCTGTTCGGCGCCAAGGTAGAGATCGTGCCTAACGCCATCGCCCATGACCCGCAGGGCCTGCTGGCGCATGTGCAAACTACCGGCATCACCGTGCTGGAGAGCGTGCCGTCGCTGATCCAGGGCATGCTGGCCAGCGACCACCAGGCCCTCGACGGCCTGCGCTGGATGCTGCCGACCGGCGAGGCCATGCCACCGGAGCTGGCGGCGCAGTGGCTGCAGCGCTACCCGCAGATCGGCCTGGTCAATGCCTATGGGCCGGCGGAGTGCTCGGATGACGTGGCGTTCTTCCGCGTCGATGCCGCCTCGACCCAAGGCAGCTACCTGCCCATCGGCACGCCAACCGATAACAACCGCCTGTACCTGTTCGGCGAGGACCAGGCACTGGTGCCGCTGGGTGCGGTGGGCGAGTTGTGCGTGGCTGGTACGGGTGTAGGCCGTGGCTACGTCGGTGACCCGGTGCGCACGGCACTGGCGTTCATCCCTCACCCTTACGGGGCGCCGGGCGAACGCCTGTACCGCACTGGCGACCTGGCGCGGCAACGCCCGGACGGTGTGCTGGAGTACGTCGGGCGCATCGACCATCAGGTGAAGATTCGCGGCTATCGCATCGAGCTGGGCGAGATCGAGGCCCGGCTGCATGAGCAGGCGGAAATTCGCGATGCTGCCGTGGCGGTGCAGGAGGGCGTGAACGGCAAGCATCTGGTTGGCTACCTGGTGGCGCACCAGGGCGTCAGTGCCGATGCCGCGTTGCTGGAGCAGGTCAAGCAACGACTGCGTGCCGAGTTGCCGGAGTACATGGTGCCGTTGCATTGGGGCTGGTTCGACAGCTTGCCGCACAACGCCAACGGCAAGCTCGACCGCAAGGCCCTGCCAGCCATCGACATCGGCGGCCAATACAGTCAGGCCTATCAGGCGCCACGCAACGAATTGGAGGGCGTGTTGGCGGGTATCTGGGCCGATGTGCTCAAAGCCGAGCGGGTGGGGGTGCACGACAACTTCTTCGAGCTGGGCGGGCATTCGCTGTTGGCCACGCAGATCGCTTCGCGGGTGCAGAAGCAGCTACAGCTGAACGTGCCGCTGCGGGCGATGTTCGAGTGCAGCACGGTGGAGGCGTTGGCCGAGTATGTACAGGGGCTGCAGGGCAGTGCGCTGGATGATGACAAGGTCGATCGGCTCAGTGACCTGATGGCGGAGCTGGAGGGGCTGTGATGGGCAGGGGCGCTTGGCGCCCCTTTCAATGGCCACGGTACCTAGACCGAAGCATTGATAAAGGCTTCATCCAGCGATTTGGCGTGGTGGCGTTCCATGAACTGTCCACCACTGTCAAACGCTTCCAGTCGTTTGTTTGCGAGCATATAAAAGCGCTGGCAGTTTTTCGTGATTTCCTCTGTGTAATGAGAAGATATCAGCACGCTCGCACCTTCCGCGCACGCGCTTTTAATACCGAGCCATATATAGTGTCGAAATTCAGGGTCTACGCCAGCCGTTGGCTCGTCAAGAATGATCAAGTCACTGTTTAAAAGTAGCAAGGTCAGCGTGAAATAGCTGCGAATTTCACCGTAGCTGCAATTGGCGGCTTTTTTCTTGGCGATGTCCGCATATCGCCTGGACAGTGGCGGGGACCATTTGGCTAGTTTCGAGAGAATCTCTGTGTGATCTGGGGAAACGTTGGGGGTCAGGCTGGTGATAAGCTTGCCCGCTTCGTTCATGCGGAGCAATGGGGGCGGTGTAAGGATTTGCGTCAAATAGGCCTGACGCCTGGATAAATTGGAAATAGCACCCTTTGTCGGCTTCTTTATTTTACAGATGAGGTCGAAAAGGGTTGTCTTTCCGGCTCCGTTGTTGCCAAGAATACCGACCAGTTCCCCCGCTTTTATAGTGAGTTCAATGTCGTTCAGTAGCGGGTTTCCGCTGTATCCGAATTGAAGGTTGTTTATAGTTAAAATGTCCATCAGTATCGGCTCCATATGGGTTGAATTCTGAAATACCTTCCAGTCAGGTATGTCGAGGCTGCAGAGGCCGAAAGTGCAATCAGGAAACTGTTGAGAAGGGGCATTTCGCCATGGAAGATCTGCGCGCTTAAAAAGAGCGGGTTGATCAGCGTTAGCGCCTGCGAAGCATCGTGCCCCATTGTGGCGCCGTTGTATCCGGAGACCAGCATGAGAAATGACATGAGCGAAAAAAGGGTGCTGGCCGTGCTGAATTTTATCGGCAGCGCAGCGATCCCCAGGCCGATACAGGTGAACATGAGGTAACTGGTGTAAAAGCATGCCATCAGATAGAGGAATTCAGGGAGTGAGTACTGACCTCGCAAGGGTTTGGTCAAGAGGTAAAATAGTGTGGCGTAAAGTGTGCTCAATAATAAATAGCTGAGTGTATGGGCCGTCAGGAATAGCTTGATTGCGCCGTGTTGGTAGATGAAGGACCGCGTGAAGCCACTTTCCCTTCTGCCGATAAGGTAGAAGCTGAATCCAAAGAACGCGAGGGTGGCAGAGATGTATGAGTAGAACCAGGCGGCTGAAGCGGTATAGGTTGAGGTTGCATGCGTTGGGTTGGTGATCATGTAGAGTATGCAAGGGGCCAGCGCTGACCAAAGAAGCGATGTGGGCTCCCTCAAGTGCTCAGTGGTCAAGATTCTTGTGATACTCGTGATTTTTTTTGCGCTGCGGATAAAGTGGTTTGGGTTCATGGGTGGACCATTTTGGTGTCATGGTTGCGTGTTATTTGATTTTGCAGTGAGTGTCGAAGCCAATGCCACGAGGTTAATGCCATATTGATTTTTCATGAGTGCCTCCTGGTTTTTGGTGTGTCTGAAAGGTACGGGTATGGAGGTTTAGGCGTTCGGCTGTTTAAAGTCAATCTTTCGGTGGGGGTGGCGTGGCTGGAAGTGATATTGGAATGTTTGGTTTAAAGCTATTTTTGTGGGAAAATTCTTCAGAAGGGTCTTACTTAAGTCTGATAATGTTTTTTGGGGTTTATTTTTTCTTCTAATTGTGTGAGAAATTTCTGTTTTTGATGCTCGAATACTCTGTCGTGAACGTCCGAGTGTTCTTTGTTGTGCGTGTGTGTGGGATTTGAATAAGGGAAGCAAGCAGACGATGTTTGGCGAAGGGGCGTGCCGAATAATTGTTTCTGGGTATGTTGAGTGGCAGATTTAAATCTGCGCGGGGTAGATTTGCCGGGCCTGGAGATCTACTGCTTGCGAAAGAACGGCCTGCGTCCAATCACCAATGTGTGTCCACTCCCGATCAGCGTAGGAGCGGGTTTACCCGCGAATACAATGGCGGCGGCAACGGTGAACGGCTGGTGGAAATTGGCCAGCAGGTCCGGCCCTTTCGCGGGTAAACCCGCTCCTACACCCGACCGCGCAGGCCTTGCGATCACAATCCAGCCGTTAGCGCGAGCCCCGTAGGAGCGGGTTCACCCGCGAACACCGGCGTAGCCGGTGCCATGCCCCGCGTCATCTGCTTCGCGGCGCTCTATCTGTGCCCCACCACATGCACTAGCGCTTGCCCAGAATCTTCCCAAGCATCTCCGGCCGTGGTGCCCCTTGCTGGCTTTGCAGGTTGCCTTGCTCATCCTGATAGAAAATGGCCGGGGTCGCCTGCAACCCCATCTCTTCCATCAACGCCATGTTCGCCGCCAGCTTCTGTTGCACAGCCTCTGGCACCTGCTCGAGTGCCTTCAGGGTGCTGGCCTTGCCGGCCTTTTCATGCTGCTGCAGGGCCTTGGCCGGATCTTTCGCTGCCAGCAGCGCCGCCGACTTGCCCGGGCTGTCCTCACGGATGATGCCGACCATGATATGGCGCAACTGCACCTTGCCCGACTCCACCCACGGCCGCGCCTGTTCCCAGAACATGTTGCAGTATGGGCAGTTCGGGTCGCTGAACAGGTATACCTTGCGCGGCGCGTCGGCCTTGCCGTCGGCGATCCACGCGGTTTTTTCCATTTTCGCCCAGATTTCCTTGCTCATCGGCGCGTATACAAGCTTCTGCAGTGGCTCGGCGCTAAGGTCCTTGCCCTGTTCGTCGAACAGGCTGCCGACCAGTACGTGCTTGCCGTCAGGGGTCAGGTACAGGGCCAGGGCGTTGTTCTGGTACTCGGCGGCATAACCGCGCAGGCCGTTGGGCGCATCGAAGCTGCCCTTGATCACGGCGCCTTTGGCTTGCAGTTGCTGAACCGCCTTGGGCAGTTCTTCGGCCTGCAGGGCAGGGGTGGCCAGCAGGGCCAGGGACAGGGGCAGCAGTGCAGTCAATCGCATGTCAGTTTCCTTGTGCGGCAGGGGCGGGCGCCAGGGCCCGTTCGAAGGGTTCCAGAGCGTGGCGCAGGCTGGCCCGGGACAGCTCGCCCAGGTGGCTGCCGATCAGCCGCCCGTTGGCGTCGTAGAACAGGGTGGTGGGTAGGGCCATGGAGCCGACACGCTGGGCCAGCAGGCCGGTGCCGTCGAATAGCACGTGGGTCAGGCTCAGGCCGGTGGTGGCGAGGAAGGTGCTGACGTTTTCCGGGGTCTCGCCCTGGTTGACGAACAGGAAGGTCACGTGCGGGTAATCGCTTTGTGCCTGTTGCAGCACGGGCATCTCACGCCGACACGGTGGACACCAGGTGGCCCAGATATTGATGACCAGCGGCTTGCCGCGGTAGCTGAGCAATGCCACGGACTGGCCGCCGGCGTTGCGCAGGCTCAGTTCGGGCAACTCGGTGCCTTTGCTGTACAGGTGGCCGCCGAGGCTGGCCAGGCCCCAGAACAGTGCGCCGCTGAACAGCGCCCAGCCTAGCGGGCGACGCAGGCCGGGGTGGCGCCAGCCCTGCCACAGGGCACCTGCCACGATGCCGGCAAGGCCCGGCCAGAACAGGAAGCCGCCATCACGGATGTCGATGATTTGCAGTGGTTCGTCCTGGTACATCGTCCAGTAGGCCAGCACGAAACCGGCGCGGGCACACAGCAGGCCGATCAGGAACAGGTTGAACAGCGCCGATTCCGGGCTCTCGCCGCCACGTCGGGCGACCCACCAGCCGACCACGCTTGCGATCACCAGGGCGGTGAGCATCAGCAGGTGGTTGAGGGCCATGGTCAGTGGCCCGAGTGTTACGGTCAGCATCAGCCTTGGCTCCTGGTCTGGACCCAGTGTTGCTGGAACGCTGCTGCATCCACCTCACCGGTGATGCGCCGCGCGCGGCGTTCTTCGCCTTCCGGGCCGATCCAGATGATGCTGGGCGGGCCGGGTACCTGGTAGCGCTGTAGCAGGGCTTTGCTGGCTGGGCTGTCGGCGGTCACGTCCAGGCGCAGCAGGTGCACGCCGGCCAGGCCGGTCTGCACGTCGCTGCGGGCGAACACCTGTTTTTCCATGACTTTGCACGACACGCACCAGTCGGCATAGTAGTCGAGCATCACCCACTGGCCGCGGGCTTTGGCCGCGTCCAGCTCACGTTGCAGGTCCTCGGGGCGGCTGACGGTGACGAAGCTGTCCTCGGCATGCTGGCCAGCGGCCGCTGTGCTGCCACCCCCGGCGAACGGGCGTAGTGGCTGCCAGAGGTCGTCGCCGCCTGCTGCCGCACCGACCAGCAACAGGCCGCCCCACAGGGCGCCGAGCAACGGCACTGCACGCAACGCCGGCAGGCGCTGCAGGGCTGGCCAGGCGGCCCAGGCCAGGGCGATCAGCCAGGCGCCGCTCAGTGCCAGCAGCAAGGTAGCAGGCAGCAGGCTGCGCACGGTGTACAGTGCCATGGCCAGGAACACGAAACCGAACACACCCTTGACCCGGTTCATCCACGCACCCGGGCGCGGCAGGTAACGGTTGCCCAGGGTTACCAGCAACAGCAGCGGCACGCCCATGCCCAGGCCGAGGCTGAACAGCACCAGCGCGCCTTGCAGTACGTCACCGCTTTGCGCGATGTACAGCAGCGCACCGGCCAACGGCGCAGTCATGCACGGGCCGAGCAACAGGCCGGACAACGCCCCGAGCAATGCCGCGCCATACAGGTTGCCGCCACGGGTACCTTGCCCGGCGCGGTCCAGGCGGTCGCGCAGGGCGGCAGGCAGTTGCAGTTCGAAGGCGCCGAACATCGGCAGTGCCAGCAGCACGAACAGCCCCGCCAGGCTGCCCAGCAGCCAGGGTTGCTGCAGCCAGGCCTGCAGGCTGGCACCCAGCAGGGCAGCAACCACCCCGAGCCCGGCGTACACCAGGGCCATGCTCAGCACATAGACCCCGGCCAGCAGCCAGCCGCGCCGGGCACTGGCGCCATTGCCCAGCACCAGCCCGGCAAGGATCGGCAGCATCGGCAGCGAGCAGGGGGTGAAGGCCAGCAGCAGCCCAAGGCCGAAGAACGCCAGCAGGCTCCAGGCCAGGTGGCCTTGCTGAAGGCCGCTGGCCAGGGCCTGGTCGCTGGCTTGCTCGGCGGCGGGCGTTACGCTGCCACCCAAGTCGATCGAGGTGGTTTGCGGCGGGTAGCACAGGCCGGCATCGGCGCAGCCCTGCCAGCCCAGGCGCAACTGACCCTGGGCGTTGGCAGGCAATAGCAGTTCAAGCTGGTCGCGATACACCGCGCTGTCGCCGAAGAACTCGTCGTGATGGTTGAGTGCTGGCGGCAGCTGCGGGTGTTGCTCTGCAGGCAGGCCGTCGAACTTCAGGCGCTTCTGGTACAGGTAGTAGCCCGGCTTGATCTGGAAGTACAGGCGCATCTGGCCGTCGGCCTGGCGGTCGTGGGTGAGCACGAAGGCTTGGTCAACCGGCAGGAAGTCTGGTTTCACATCGAACGGGTTGGCTTGCAACGGGCCGGCCAGCAGGAGTGTGAGGAAGAGCAGGAGAACGCGCATGTCTTCGCCTTGGCAGATCTGGGAATGGGGCCATGCTGGCTGGGGTCGATTAAATGAAGGTTAACGCGGGTGTTGGGGTTGGGGGTGGGTCAGGAGTATTAAGAGTTTGTTCTGGATTTGCAGGGTCTTCGTTGTTGGATTTTCGAGGGGGCGGCGCTCGATCTCACAGGCGCTGAAAATCTCCCGGCGAACACCTACCCGCCAAAGCGCGAATTCCGCCTCTTGCCCTATACACACCGCGACACATTGTCGGCTTGACTTTGCCTATATCCACCCAATTCCTGTAAAGTTGACGCCAAGGTCAGTTTTCTCAAGCCAGGCCAAGAATCAAAAGAAAGGGCAGGCCCCAACTGCCCAGAGGATCAAGCATGTCCAACCGTGATATTTCCCGGCGCGCCTTTTTGCAAGGCGGCCTGATCGCTGGTGTCGGTGTGACCATGGCGCCATTAGGCAGCCCGGCATTCGCCGCGTTGATGGAGGAGCGCGTTACCACTTCGCCGCAGAAGTGGATGAACCACGACGGCAAGGCGCGTTTCCGTAACGATGCCTTGTCCAAGGTCTGCGGCGACAAAGTGTTCGCGCGCGACATCCGCGCCAAGGACATGCCCGGCTGGCCCGCGCAGCAAGGTCATGCGCTGCTGCTCAAGGCGACCAAGGTCGACCGGATTTATGCCGGCCATGACCTCAGCCTGCTCGGCACCGACCTGCAGCCGGACCGCATCGTCACCGCCGCCGACCTCGAACAGGACGGCATCGCCTGGCCCGAGGCCCATTCGCCCGACCCGCTGCTGCCGCCCGGCAAGGTGCCGATGTTCATCGGCCACCCGGTGGCGATCCTGATCTGGCACGACTTCGAGCGCTTCCGCCAGGCCAAGCGCAAGCTGCAGTTCAATCAGCAGGCGATCCGTTACGGTGCCCAGGCGCCGTTGTACCAGCGCGACCCTTATGGCAGCTTCCGTTTCGTGCGGGTGGGCGGCACCACGCCGTTCGACGACGATGAGTTCTCCAGCCTGAAGAACTCCATGCTGTTCCCCACCATCCTCAACCGCAAGCCGGTGTGGTCGAAGCAGCCCAACCAGCACGGCGACCTGACCGAGCAGGGGTTGTTCTACGCCAAGCGCATGGCCGAGCAGCTGGACAACCCGCCCGAGGACTGGCTGGTGTTCGACGAGCGCTACAAGACGCCGTCCATCGAACCTGCCGCGCTGGAGCCGGACAACGGCAACGGCTGGTACGACCCTACCACGGGCACGCTGCACTTCGTGGTCGCCACCCAGTGCCCGTTCGAAGTGGCGCAGGAATGCGTGCACATGATCAAGCCGTCGCGCTTCGCCCTGAACACGCTGAACATGCACCCGGGCTATACCGTGGGCTATGGCTCAAAAGACAACAATATCTTCGTCTTCTATGCCGCGGTGGCCGCGCTGTACGGCGCCGGGGTGCCGATCCGCCTGGCCAACGACCGCTACGAGCAGTTCCAGAGCGGCATCAAGCGCCATGCCTTCGATATCCGCTACCAGTTGGCGGTGGACAAGAAGGACAACAGCTTCAAGATCTTCCGCGCCGACATGAGCTGCGACGGCGGCGGGCGCATCAACTACAGCCCGTCGGTGGCAGCCGTAGGCGCCACTGCAGCGCAGTCGATCTACTACATGCCGCAGAACGACCTGTCGGTTACCGCCTACTATTCCCGTGGTGTCGAGGCCGGCTCCATGCGTGGTTACGGCACCCTGCAGAGCATGGCAGCCACCGAGATGATGGTGGATGAGATCGCCGGCCGCCTGGGGGTCGATGCCATCGACCTGCGCCGCGCCAACGCGCTGAAATCGGGCATGAAGAACACCCAGGGTGCGGTGCCGGCGGGCGCCCTGCGGCTTTACGAGATCCTCGACAAGGCAGCTGTGCATGAATGGTGGCGCGACCGCGACGCACGCAAGCGGCAGATGGACGCGCAGGATCAGGACCACTGGTACGGGGTGGGGTTTGCCATTTGCCAGAAGGACTTCGGCACGGGCTCCGAAGCACCGATGGCAAGCATCGAATTCAGCCGCGACGGGCGTATCAGCCTGCGCCACATCGGCACCGAGCTGGGTACCGGCATGTCCACCTCCCAGGCTTTGGTGGTCAGCGATTTCCTCGGCCGTTCGGCCGACGAGGTAACGACGGCAGTCACCGAATGGCCTGAGCTGCAACTGAGCACCAGCGGCAACCCGTACCTGATCAGCCAGCCTGAGCAGGACGCCGCGCTGCGCAACCCGCGCTGGGTCGGCAAGCTGGCGTCGCCATCGTCGGCGACCAACTCGGCCTTCTACTTCAGCCATGCCACCCGCGAAGCGGCGCGTGTGCTGTTCAACCATGGCCTGTGGCCAGCGGCCATGGCGATCTGGAGCCAGGGCCCGTATGGCGGCCAGGCCAACCCACTGGTGGTGCGCCGCGAAAATGCGGTGTGGGTCAACGGAGAGCTGACTGGTAACGGTCTTCAGCCGATTCCGTTCGCCCAGCTCGCACAGAAGGCCCACGACATGGGCTTGGTCACCGGCGCCAGTGTGCACGGTTTCAACCGCTGGAGCTGGGCCGAGGCCGACTTCGTCATCGACGGCGTGCGTGAGCGTTTACCGCTCGACGCGGTGGCGGTGAAATACGGCGATGGGGCGGTGAATGCGAAGAAGGCGCAGATGAACAGCCATGGCTACCACCTGCTCGACCGGCAGAATGCGGCCTACCCCGACACCCAGTTGAACAATGCCATGGTCACCTACTACAGCCCGGTGGCGACCATCGTCGAGGTCAAGGTCAACAAAGGCACCTTGGAGACACAGGTGCTCAACCACCACAGCTGGGTCGAGTGCGGCCGGGTGCTGGTGCCGGAACTGGTCAAGGGCCAGCTCGAAGGCGGTATCGCCATGGGCATTGGCCATGCACTGACCGAAGAAATGCCGTTGTACGAGGGTGGGCCCGGGGAGGGCGACTGGAACTTCAACCGCTACCGCCTGCCACATGCGCGCGATGTGGCGGTGTGGCAGCAGACCAGCGAAATCCTCCCGCCGCTGTCACCGACCGACCCGTCCAAGGGCATCGCCGAAGTGGTGATGATCCCGGTCGTCGGTGCCATCGGCAATGCCGTCGCGCATGCCATCGGCAAGCGCGTGCGCGATCTCCCCATCACCCCAGCCCGTATCAAGGAGGCCCTCAATGGCTAACCGTCCACTGCAACTGACGCTCAATGGTCAACCGGTCGGGCCGGTCGAGGTCCCCGCGGACCTGGCGATGATCGACTACCTGCACGAACACCAGAACCTCACCGGCTCGCGCCTGGGTTGCGGCCAGGGCATCTGCCACGCCTGCGTGGTGATCGTCGACAACCCCGACGGCACCAGCGAAGAAGTGCGCACCTGCATCACCGGTGCGCATTACTTCGAAGGCAAGAAGGTTCGCACCATCGAAGGCCATGCCAAGAAAGACGAGGCCGGTAACCTGACGCTCAACCCGATCCAGCAGAAGTTCGTCGACCTGTTCGCCTTCCAGTGCAGCTACTGCGCACCAGGCTTCGTCAACGCCGCTACCGTGCTGGTGGAAACGGCCCAGCGCCAGCCGCTGAAGAAGAGCGAAGTGGAGGACCGCATCGAGGCCAGCCTCGGTCACCACATCTGCCGCTGCACAGGCTACGTGCGTTACTACGATGCCACCCGCAAGGTGCTCAACGATCTCGGCCTGGTCAAGGAGGGTTGAACATGGGCTTCGTACGTAGCGCTTCGGCGTTGGTCCTCGGGCTGGCTGTCAGTTCGATTGCCCTGGCAGCCGACGATGCGCAGGTCAAGCGCGGTGAATACCTGGCCCGCGCGGCCGACTGCATGGCCTGCCATACCGCTGAAGGCGGCGCGCCGTATGCGGGTGGCCTGCCGATCCATTCGCCGTTCGGCACCATTTATGGCAGCAATATCACCCCGGACAAACAGTACGGCATCGGCAACTACAGCGCCGACGAGTTCTTCGCCGCAGTCACCGAGGGCAAGCGCAAGGATGGCGCCAACCTTTATCCTGCGATGCCTTACACCTCGTACCACCTGATCAAGCGTGAAGATTCGGACGCAATCCTCGCCTACCTGATGACCATACCGCCGATCAACCGCCCGGCACCGCAGACCTCGCTGCGCTTCCCGTTCAATGTGCGCATGGGCCTCAGCGGCTGGAACATGCTGTATGGCAAGAGCGTGCAACTGCAGCCGACCGAGGGTAAAAGCCCGGCCTGGCAGCGCGGCCAGTACATGGTCGAGGTCATGGGCCATTGTGGCGAATGCCATACCCCGCGCAACCCGATCGGTGCGCTGCAGCAGGACCAGCGCCTGAGCGGCGGCCTGCTGGGTGGCTACCTGGCGCCAAGCCTGCTGGCCCAGGACCTGGCCGAGCGCGGCTGGACCCAGCCGGACCTGACCACCTTCCTCAAGCACGGCATCAGCGCCCAGGGCAGCATGTTCAACGAGATGTTCCCGGTGGTGCACCACAGCACCCAGCACCTGGAAGATGCAGACCTTGCGGCCATGGCTACCTACCTGCTGGGCGACCAGCCGCCGCCGGCCAAGGCTATCGAGACTGTTGCCCTGGAGCAGATGAGCGACAGTGCCAAGCGTGGCCACCAGCAGTACCTGAACGTCTGCGCCGGCTGCCATGGGGTCGACGGCGAGGGCAAGCCGCACATCGCCGTGGCCATGCGCGGCAACACCGTGCTGCGCCAGGCCGACTCCCGCAACCTGGTCAAGGTGGTCCTCGAAGGCATCCGTGAACAGCAGTTCACCGGCTTCGAGCGCATGCAGCCGATGCCGGGCTTTGCCGACAAGCTGGATGACCAACAGGTGACGGATATGGTCAACTACCTGCGCCAGGCCTGGGGTGGATTGCCCGGCGACCTGAGCGTACAGCAGCTCGCCGAGCTGAAGGCGGAGTAAAGCGTGCAGCATCTCGATCTACGGGTGATCCGTCAGGCTTTGCAGTGGTCCTGCAACGGCCAGCGGGTATGGTTGTGCACGGTGCTCGCCACCTACGGCTCGGCGCCGCGTGCACCGGGTTCGCTGCTGGCGGTGAACGCCAGCGGCCAGTGGCTGGGCTCGCTGTCCGGTGGCTGTGTCGAAGACGACTTTCTCGAACGCGTGGCCCTGGGGGAATTCCCGGAGCCAGTTGCCATCGTGCGTTATGGCGACGGCAGCGACCCGCGTTCGCGCGTTCGCCTGCCGTGTGGCGGTGTGCTTGAAGTACTGGTGGAGAACCTGCCGGTTGAATGCGAGGTGCAGGCGCATCTGCGTGAGCTGGAACGTGCGCTGCTGGGACAGCGCCGGATACTGCGTGAGGTGAGCCTGCCTACGGGTACCCGCCAGCTGCTCGATGACCATAGTCAGGGGCCACGGGTGGAACGGGAAAATGCCCGGGTGCGCTTGCGTGTCGGCGCCGCCCAGCGGCTGCTGCTGGCCGGTTATTCCAGCGTGGCGCATTTTTGCGTCGAATTCGGCAGGGGCATGGGGTTTGAGGTCATCCTTTGCGAGCCGCGTGATGAAGTACTCGACGGCGTAGTGCTGAATGGCATTGAGGTGCGCCGCGAGCTTCCGTCGGAATTCATCGCCAATGGCGGTTGCCATGCCGACACGGCAGTGGTGGCATTGACCCATGATCCAAAAATCGATGACCTGGCCATGCTTGAAGCCGTGCGGACCGAAGCGTTCTACATCGGCGTGATGGGCTCCAAGGCCACCTCCGACAAGCGTCGCGAACGCTTGCAGCGAATTGGTGGCCTGGGTTGCGACGAGCTGGCGCGCATCCATGCGCCGATTGGCCTGAACCTGGGCAGCAAGACCCCGGCCGAGATCGCCCTGGCGGTACTGGCCGATATCCTTCGTGTGCGCAACGGCATCGAGCGGGCGGCGCTGTGAGCGTGGTTGCGTTGGTATTGGCGGCAGGCAGCAGTGTGCGTTTTGGCTCTGACAAGCGCCGTTCGCTGCTGGCTGACGGTCGAAGCTTGCTGGTGCACAGCGTAGAGAGCGCCTGCGCAGTGTTCGATGATGTGCGGGTGGTGTTGCGTGAAGGGGAGCGAGGCGTGGACCTAGGGTTGCCTGCGCGGTGCAGGGTGGTCTCCAGTCCGGATTTCACATTGGGCATGGGCCATAGCCTGGCGGCCGGGGCCGCTTCGCTGGCTGACAGCGAGGCCCAGGCAGTAGCGATTCTGTTGGGTGATATGCCCTGGGTGGCGTCCGCGACCCTGGATTTGCTTGCACGCGAGGCCAGTGGATCAACGATAGTCCTGCCTTGTCATGCCGGACGACAGGGCCATCCGGTGTTGTTCGGGCGTGATTTCTGGCCGGCGCTTGCCCGGCTGAAGGGTGATGAAGGGGCGCGTTCGGTGCTGAAGGCCCATGCGGACCGTTGCGTCCGGCTGGATGTCGAGGATGCCGGCGTGCTGCAGGATGTCGATAGGCCGGATGCGGTGCGCCCTTGAATGCGTTCGTCAAAGGCTATTCATCTTCTTCGCCAGTGAGTTCATAGGGTTCGAGTTCGCCCAGTTGGGAAAGCAGCACCAGATGCTCCACTGCCTTCAGCTTTTCAAGACGCTCGAGGCTGTCTGGGCCTCCCAGCATCAAGGCGGGGACAAAGCCATACATCTCGTCTGGGCCCAGGGTGCCGAGCCGTTCCCTGGCAGGTTCGAACAGGTCGTCGAAGTAGACGCACTCGGTCATCAGCCACATGAGCAAACCGTGGATCCTGCTGTCCCGTTCTTCGTCGCCTGAGCTATGAGCGCCATCGAGGTAACGGGAATGGTAGGCCGCAATGGTCAGCACCGAACCGGTTTTCTCACCCCATAGGTACAGGTCGCCAAAAGCGCTGCGGGCGATGAGGTGATAAGTGTCGCATTCTTCGAAGTGCGTACCGGCCAACCAAGAGGCCACTACACCCTGGTATTCCTGAGGATTTACCAGCCAGAACAAGCCGCCGCCGTAGCCGCACCAGCCGTGGTCTTGCCAGTATTCAAGGAGGCGATTGGGGAGTTTGCCTTGGTAATGATCGACAGCGGCAGGTGGTACGGGTTGCTGGCTGATGGGTTCGCCGAAGGTTTCCAGGAAAATGCTGAAGATGACATCCATTCGTTTAGGTCCTTTTGTGTGCTCAGAAGTCAGAGAAGCTGTAGGGTTCGAGTTCGGTGATTTGAGACAGCAAAATTAAATGCTCTATTGCTTTAAGTTTTTCCAGGTTTTTGAGGTCGGGGCGCCCTCCCAGCATCAATGCAGGAACAAATGCATATATCTCATCTTCTTTCAAGATGCCCAGCTTTTTCTTCGCGGGCTCAAAAAGGCTTTCAAAGTCGTTGTGTTCTTTTTTTCTTGATAGAAAGAAGCTTTGGACCTCTCTGGTTGCTTCCGTTTCAGTGAGTGTGCAGTTTTCACCTGTGTAACGGGACAGAAGACTTGTGATTTTTACTGAAAAGCCACTGTTCTCTCCCCAAAGATACAGGTCGCCGAAAGCGCTTCTGGCAACCAAGTGGTAAGTGTCCCGGTTTTCAAGGAGGGTGCCCTCGGTCCAGGATGAGACAACGCCCTCATACTCCTGTGGATTAACCAGCCAGAATATACCTTCGCCAAAACCACACCATCCATGCTCTTTCCAGTATGCAAGTAACAACTCTGGAAGTTTTCCGTTATAGCGATCAATGCTGGAGGGGGGGCACCTCTCGACGGGAAAAAGGCGCGCCTATATTGTCAAGGAATATGGAGAATACCTCATCCATTTGCGATGCCTCTTGTCGTTAGCACTTATGAAGTCTTACATTCATGTAAGTCGAGTGGGTGCCGAATTTCGGCGATTTTTCCGCAGCCTCTTTTATGCTGGCTAGTCTGTTTCGCCATTGAGCACCAATGCTGGAGTTGACCCAGAACGGGCCGGTACCTTCATTGCCGCAGGTGCCTTCCCAGGCGAAGCGGATGCCATCGACGTAGTACTCGCCGATACGCGGCAAGCCCTCGACGAAGAACTCGGCAATGGAAGCCAGCCCCAGCGCACCGAGGATCCAGCCGCTGACCTTGAGGCCCATGGCCGCGCCTGCGCCGGCGAACGGAATGGTTCCGGCGCCGCCGGCGAATGCGCCTACCCCCGCGCCAAGCAGGCCACCGGTAATGGTGCTGCCGACGACGATCATTGCCATCTGCTGCACGACCCTCAGCAGTTCGTCGACGATGCTGTTGATGTCGAGGTCTGCGAAGCGCTGGCGTAGCATGTGCGCCGCCTGCCATTCAGCGTGGTAGAAGGCTGTGCGGACAGCTTCGATCCGGCGCAGGTTGAGGCCCAGTGAGGCGACCTCTTCATTGAGGCTGGTGCGGAACTGGCCACCGCTTGGGTAGCCCCACCATGGCGATGACACGTGACTCGATCTCGTGCCATGAGGGCACGAGGTAATCCAGGTACATGAGGTGTCTCCCTGACAGCGTGTGCAGGGGGAAATCCCATCATGGATTCGGATCAGAGGTTTCTGGGTCAGTTGTAGGAAAGGGCGACTTCGTTTCTGTTGTGTTCGAGAAGCTCGGGAATTGGGTCCCGCCGTGAGCATGCCCTGCTCCAGGCGCTGCTGCAGAACCCGGGCGAGTGCTGTCCAGCGAGCAACTGAAAGACTGCGTGTACGGTTTCAGCGACGAAGTCGAGAGCAACGCCCTGAACGTGCACATCCACCACCTGCGCCGCAGATGGCATGGCCTGCCAGGTCAGCTCGCTGCGTGGCGAGATCCTCGCCAGCAACCACAAGCACGATGGTGCCATGGACGACGAGCGCAGCGGGTTCCGTGACCAGACCATCGACGATGCGCTTTGGCGCACCTTCACCTACAACCACGGCGATGTGCGCATCACCACGGCCGACCGGCACATGGAGCGCGAGGCGCTGAACCAGTCGATTCTGCTGGCGGCATCGGCGCCGGTACTGATGGCCCTGCTCGGCAGCCTGGGGCTGTTGTGGATCGGCCTTGGCAAGGGCCTGGAGCCGCTCAACTGCGTGCGTGATGCGTTGCGCAGCAGGCGTGCGGACAGTGTCGAACCGCTGCAGGTGGCGGGTATGCCCAGCGAGTTGCAGACGTTGCTGGAAACCCAGAACCAGCTGTTCCGGCGCATTGCCCAGCCCCTTGAGCGTGAGCGGCGGCTGACCGACGGTGCGGTGCGCGAGCAAGCGCTGGAGCATGCAGGATTGGCCAGGCTGGCAGACGCGTCCAGCATCAACGCCGGACGAAGCCGTGCATCTCATCCGCCGCTTTTCACGGCCAATACTGTGTTTAGAAGTCAGAAAAGCTATAGGGCTCGAGGGTGGAGATCTGTGCAAGTAGTATCAAGTGCTCGACAGCTTTGACTTTTTCTAGGTGGGCAAGATCGCAGGGGCCACCGAATGCCAAGGCTGGAACGAAACCATACATCTCATCATGATCGAGTTTGCCTAATTTGTTATATGCAGGCTCGAATAAATCGCCAAAGTTGTTGGACTCCCGTTCGATCAATAGAAAGAAGCCTTGCACCTCCTTGTCCATGTTGCCTGCATCAAGTTCATTCACTCTGCCGCAGTATTGTGAAGTGTGGGCTACGATGTCTAATGAAAACCCGGAATTTTCTCCGTACAGATAGAGATCACCAAAGGCGCCCCGAGCGATGACATGATAGGTATCTCGCCCTTCGAGCGCAGTGCCTTCTATGAATGAGGCGGCTACGCCCTCGTAGTCTTGCGGATTGACCGTCCAGAATATTCCATCACCATATCCGCACCATCCGTGCTCGGCCCAGTACTCCAACAGTTTCTTCGGCAATTTACCGCTGTAGCGCTCGATGCTAGAAGGTGGCACCTCCTGCCTGAAAATCGGCTCGCCCATTTCTTCTATGAAGAGGGAGAAAAATTCGTCCATTGTCGCGCTCCTTATCTTGTTAGCATTTGTGCAGTCTGACATTTAAAAAGCCTGATGCACGGCCATCTTTGGCTTGTTCTTCGACTGATCTTGTCAGCTCTCCTACCCTGCTTCTCCATTGGGGACCTATAGTGGAATTTACTTGCCTATCCCCGAAGTCAGAAATGACATCCTTGCCGCCGGCGATTAGATCTGGATTGTGCAGCGCAGCAAGAGAGGACATCGTTTCCTTAGCCTGCATCGTTGAAATTTTTCTTGCTTCAATTGGGTTCATGTCCTTGGGCAGTTTTCTATAAGCTCTTTTCCTTAGGTCGTCATACAGTTTTTGTCTTGCTTTTCTCGCAGTTTTTGGATCTCGCTTTATGGGATTTGCAATATTTTCCAGGAACTCTTCAACCGTCAGCCGATTGAGTCCATCTTGTTGTCCCTTTAACTGCCGCTCAAACTCGCCATGCTTCGACGCTGGCAATTTATCCGCCTTGAAACACGCCACCGTATGCAACGGCATGCTACCGGGCTTCCCTGTGGGGTGCTCCTTGTCTTTTCCCGCCTGCCGATTCGGCTGAACTGGCTGCGGATCATCCATCGCCCCTTTGCGCCGCTCCGGCACCTGCAGATCCGGCCGTTTCTTCAACCCCTCTTCATGCTGGAGAATCCATTGCCCCAACCGCGCGCCTTTGCGGCTGGCCGCCATCTCCTGGGCCAGCACCCGGGCATCGCCGCGCCCGCGGGTGAGGTACGACACGATTGCCCCAACAACAGCACCACGACTTCCACATGGCCTTGGGCAATCTGATGCGTGGCCCGGGATATCGCATACGGGTCGTCCCGGCAGAACGGGCCGGTGCCTTCATTGCCGCAGGTGCCTTCCCAGGCGAAGCGGATGCCATCGACGTAGTACTCGCCGATCCGCGGCAAGCCGTCGATGAAGAATTCGGCAATGGAAGCCAGCCCCAGCGCACCGAGGATCCAGCCGCTGACCTTGAGGCCCATGGCCGCGCCTGCGCCGGCGAACGGAATGGTTCCGGCGCCGCCGGCGAATGCGCCTACCCCCGCGCCAAGCAGGCCACCGGTAATGGTGCTGCCGGCGACGATCATCGCCATCTGCTTCACGACCCTCAGCAGTTCGTCGACGATGCTGTTGATGTCGAGGTCGGCGAAGCGCTGGCGCAGCATGTGCGCCGCCTGCCATTAGGCGTGGTAGAAGGCTGTGCGGACAGCTTCGATCCGGCGCAGGTTGAGGCCCAGTGAGGCGACCTCTTCATTGAGGCTGGTGCGAAACTGGCCACCGCTTGGGTAGCCCACCATGGCGATGACACGTGACTCGATCTCGTGCCACGAGGGCACGAGGTAATCCAGGTACATGAGGTGTCTCCCTGACAACGTGTGCAGGGGGAAATCCCATCATGGATTCGGATCAGAGGTTTCTGGGTCAGTTGTAGGAAAAGGCGACTTCGTTTCTGTTGTGTTCGAGAAGCTCGGGAATTGGGGTGAGGCTGCGATGGGCAGGGCGGCGACCCCGCGCGGCGCTCGATCTACCCCCAACCCTCCCCAAAAGGTCCATAATCCCCCCTTAATCCGCCCAAGGTGCAATACCAGCCACACCACTCCGGGAGCCCCACCATGCACGTTCTGCTCTGCGAGGACGACGACCTGATCGCCGCCGGCATCTGCGCCGGCCTCACCGCCCAGGGCCTGACCGTGGACCGGGTGGGTAACGCCGCCGCTGCGCGGGCGATGCTGCAGGCCGCGCAGTTCGACGTGATGATCCTCGACCTTGGCCTGCCCGACGAAGACGGCCTAAAGCTGCTGCGCCGCCTGCGCGAAAAAGGCGAGACCCTGCCGGTACTGGTGCTCACCGCCCGCGATGCCGTCACCGATCGTGTCGATGGCCTGCAGGCCGGTGCCGATGATTACCTGCTCAAGCCCTTCGATCTGCGCGAGCTGGCCGCACGCCTGCATACCTTGCTGCGGCGGGTGGCCGGGCGGGCGGTGAACGTGATCGAGCACGGCCCGCTGCGCTATGATCCGAGTAGCTGCGAGGCGACCCTGGCCGGCCAGCATGTCGACCTGTCCCGCCGCGAACAGGCCCTGCTTCAGGCGCTGCTGCAGAACCCCGGGCGCGTGCTGTCCAGCGAGCAACTGAAAGACTGCGTGTACGGGTTCAGCGACGAAGTCGAGAGCAACGCCCTCAACGTGCACATCCACCACCTGCGCCGCAAGCTGGGCAACGGCATTGTCGAGACCGTGCGTGGCCTGGGCTACCGGCTGGGTCCGGCGCAGGCACCGCAAGAGGCCGCATCATGAGCCTGCGGGTGCGCCTGAGCCTGATCCTCGGCAGTGCCTTCGTGATCATCTGGGCACTGGCCGCCGCGTGGATGCTGCGAGACCTGCGCCAGCAAATGATGTTCTCCCTCGACCAGCGGCTGGTGGCGTCGGCGCGTATGGTCGCCGGGCTGATCGACCAACTGCCGCAGCCGCTGACCGCCAAGGGCGGGGAGGCGCATTTTTCCGCCGACCAGTTCAGCGTACCGGATGGCATGGCCTGCCAGGTCACCTCGTTGCGTGGCGAGATCCTTGCCAGCAACCACAAGCACGATGGCGCCATGGACGACGAGCGCAGTGGGTTTCGTGACCAGACCATCGACGATGCGCTTTGGCGCACCTTCACCTACAACCACGGCGATGTGCGCATCACCACGGCCGACCGGCATATGGAGCGCGAGGCGCTGAACCAGTCGATTCTGCTGGCGGCATCGGCGCCGGTACTGATGGCCCTGCTCGGCAGCCTGGGGCTGTTGTGGATCGGCCTTGGCAAGGGCCTGGAGCCGCTCAACCGCATGCGTGATGCGTTGCGCCGCAGGCGTGCGGACAGTGTCGAGCCGCTGCAAGTGGCGGGCATGCCCAGCGAGTTGCAGCCGTTGCTGGAAACCCAGAACCAGTTGTTCCGGCGCATTGCCCAGACCCTCGAGCGTGAGCGGCGCCTGACCGACGATGCCGCGCATGAACTGCGCAGCCCGCTGACCGCGATCAAGACCCATCTGCAGGTGGCGCGCATGACCGACGGTGCAGTGCGCGAGCAGGCGCTGGAGCATGCCGAGCAGGGCGCCGACCGCATGCACCGCACGCTGGAGCAGTTGCTGATGCTGGCGCGGGTGGAAGGCAGCCTGTCGTTCGAGGATGGCGTGCAGTGCAGCGCCGAGCAGGTGGCCCGTCAGGCGGTGCAGGATGCCGGTGGTGGCGACAACCGGCGTATCGTGTTGCGCCTGCCTGAAGAGGCCACGCAAATCTACTTGGGCATGCCCGCACCGTTGGCGGTGGCAGCGCTGCGCAACCTGCTGGACAACGCCTTGCGTCATGGCGGCGATGAAGCCGTAGAGCTGGAGGTGCAGATGGCGGACGGCCAGGTGGGTTTCATGGTGCGCGACCACGGGCCAGGGATTGCCGAAGCGGACCTGGAGCACCTGACCGAGCGCTTCTGGCGCAATGGGCAGAGTGGTGGTTGCGGATTGGGGCTGGCGATTGTGCAGGCGATCGTGCAGCGGTGTGCCGGTAGCCTGCGCTTTGACAGCCGTAGTGACGGCTTGCGGGTCTTGTTGCAGGTACCGGCGCGTCCTGGACATTGATGTTTATCGCCTGTGCTGGCCTCTTCGCGGGTGAACCCGCTCCTACGGGCGGTGCGGTCTGTGGGGGTGGGTTGCCTGTGCTGGCCTCTTCGCGGGTGAACCCGCTCCTACGGGCGGGTGGCGGTCTGTGGGGGTGGGTTTGCCTGTGCTGGCCTCTTCGCGGGTGAACCCGCTCCTACGCGGGCGGTGTGGTTGTAGGAGCGGGTTTACCCGCGAAAGGGCCGGCACAGACCCAAATAAAATGGCGTAACAACCGCTAAATCCTCCCCTCACTCAAGCGTTTCCAAAGCGATAACCGCCCATCCGCTTGCTCGCGAGGATTTACCCATGCCCACCGCTTCCAGCCTTGCCCGGGTTGTACCGGCCAGCGTGCCGCAGCCCTTGTACGAATTCACCGATTCGCCCTTGCTGCAACGTCAGCAGCAACAGGAATCCAACGCCCGCAGCTATCCACGGCGCATCCCGCTGGCGCTCAGGCGCGCCCGTGGCATCCACGTCGAAGATGTCGAAGGCCGCCAGTTCATCGACTGCCTGGCCGGTGCCGGCACCCTGGCCCTGGGCCACAACCACCCGGTGGTGGTCGAGGCGATCCAGCGGGTGCTGGCTGACGAGTTGCCGCTGCACACCTTGGACCTGACCACCCCGGTCAAGGACCGCTTCGTCCAGGACCTGTTCGGCATCCTGCCCGAGGCGCTGCGCCGCGAGGCCAAGGTGCAGTTCTGTGGCCCGACCGGCACTGATGCGGTAGAGGCGGCGCTGAAACTGGTGCGCAGCGCCACCGGCCGCAGCACCGTGCTGGCCTTCCAGGGCGCCTACCATGGCATGAGCCAGGGCGCGCTGAGCCTGATGGGCAGCCATGGGCCGAAACAGCCACTGGGGGCCTTGCTCGGTAACGGCGTGCAGTTCATGCCTTACCCGTACGACTACCGCTGCCCGTTCGGCTTGGGCGGCGAAGCCGGGGTGAAGGCCAACCTGCATTACCTGGAAAACCTGCTGCTCGACCCGGAAAGCGGCGTGCCACTGCCGGCGGCGGTGATCCTTGAGGTGGTGCAGGGCGAGGGTGGTGTGATCCCGGCCGATATCGAATGGCTCAGGGGTGTGCGCCGTATCACCGAGCAGGCCGGTGTGGCGCTGATCATCGACGAGATCCAGAGCGGCTTTGCCCGCACCGGACGCATGTTCGCCTTCGAACATGCCGGCATCGTGCCGGACGTGGTCACCTTGTCCAAGGCCATCGGCGGCAGTCTGCCGCTGGCGGTGGTGGTGTACCGCGACTGGCTGGATACCTGGAAGCCGGGCGCACATGCTGGCACTTTCCGTGGCAACCAGATGGCCATGGCGGCGGGTTCGGCGGTGATCAATTACTTGGTCGAGCATCGCCTGGCCGAGCATGCCGAGGCCATGGGGCAGCGGTTGCGTGGGCATTTGCAGCGCCTGCAGCGGGACTATCCGCAGTTGGGTGATATCCGTGGCCGTGGCTTGATGCTGGGTGTGGAGCTGGTCGACCCACAAGGCCAGCCGGATGCGCTGGGCCACCCACCGGCTAATCGCGACTTGGCGCCGAAGGTGCAGCGCGAGTGCCTCAAGCGCGGGCTGATCCTGGAGTTGGGTGGGCGGCATGGGGCGGTGGTGCGTTTCCTGCCGCCGTTGATTATCAGTGGCGAGCAGATCGACGAGGTGGCGCAGCGCTTTGCCGAAGCGTTGATGGCGGCGGTCTGACTGATTGCTGGGGCCGCTTTGCGGCCCTATCGCCGGCAAGCCAGCTCCCACAGGTACCGCGTAAGCCTTCTGGTCGGCGCGGTACCTGTGGGAGCTGGCTTGCCGGCGATAGGGGCGCAAAGCGCCCCCGGCTATCTCAAGTCAATCAAAGGTCCGCCCGGCCCGCCAATAGCCCATCAAGGTCAGGCACTCGCGCTGCAACCCGCGCTCCTTGATCAGGTACCGGCGTATATCCATCACCGTCGCCGATTCTCCCGCCACCCAGGCGTGAAACACACTGCTGGCGCTAGTGGCCTGTTCCCATAGGATGCGCGTATCAATATCCACCTCTTCCAGCTTCACCCGCGGCGCGGCATGCCCCTGCGGCAGGCTGGCCAGCTCGCGCACGGCATGCTGCATGGCCTGGCCATGCGCGCATTGCAGCAGGTCGCGCGGTAGCCAATGCAGGCGGGTATTGGCGCCGTGGCGCAAAGCCAGGCAGTCGGCCTCCTGCGGTACTTCGATGAACGCTTCCACGGCCAGCTCGGGCTGTGTGTTGGCCAATTGTTCGAGAATGCCGGCGATGGCCGGCAATGCCGTTTCATCGCCCACCAGCAGCACATGGCGCACATCCTTCGGCGGTTTCCATTCATAACCGCCAGTGTCGCCACCGTAGGCCAGGTTCGGCGCGATCATTTGCAGGCGCTTGCCGACCTGGGCATGGGTAGCCCAGGCCGAAGCCGGGCCGTTTACACCATGCAGGACAAAATCGACATCCACCTCCAAAGCTTCGCGCCGCAGGGCGCGGATGGTGTAGGTACGCATGGGTGGTCGCTGCTCCGCCGGCAGGGCACTGTGCGCAGCCTTCCAGTGGGCATCCGTAGGCAGCACTGGCAACGAGCCGTCGGGGGCGGGGAAGAACAGCTTGACCCGCTGGTCCGGCGCCAGGGTGGTCATTTGGGCCACATCCGGGCCGGTGAACACCAGGCGTGTCAAAGAAGGGGAAAGGGTGATGCGTTGCTTGAGCTGTAGGTCGAACAGGCGGTAGGCGCTGGCAGCCGGGCTGGGGCTGCCGACCAGGCGGCGCAGGCCTTGCTGGATCGCCAGGGTGATGCGGGCGGGGCTGGACATGCGAGGGTCCTCTTGCAGGGCGGCTTTCTGGGTAAACGAGCCGCCGCCAAGGCAAATTAATGCCTAGCTGTCGGCTTACCAGACACGCTCGGAATTGGCCCAGAAATTCACCGAAACGGTAAGTGCGGGTAACGAAGGGCCGGCCGCGGAATGTAGTATGTCTTCGACCGCCGTCAGGGGAGTTCAGAAGCGTTAATTTTTTTCAGGTTGTATCCGTTTCGTAGGAGTAGCCGGGCACTGCCCGTGGCACCTCACTCGTACGGAAAGCAAGCTGATGAATCCCGAAAAGTCCCTGCAACTGGCCCGCCGTTTCATTGAATTGCCGCCGGAAAAGCGCCGCCTGTTCCTTGAGACGCTCGCGCGGGAGGGCATCGACTTTTCCCAGTTCCCGATTCCGGCGGGGGTGACGGCCGACGACCGTCTGGCGCCGTCCTACGCTCAGCAGCGCATGTGGGTGCTGTGGCAGCTGGACCCGCAAGGTGGTGCCTACAATTTGCCGGGGGCGGTCAGGCTCAAGGGGGAGCTGGATGAGGCGGCGCTGGAGCAGGCCTTCGCCTGCCTGCTGGAGCGCCACCAGAGTCTGACCTGCGTGTTCCAGCCACAAGCCGATGAGCGCCCGTTGCAGGTACACCGGCCGACGAAACCGAACATTCAGCGCCTGGACCTACGCGAATTGGCCGAGCAGGCTCGTGAAGCGCGGGTGCAAGCCGAAGTCGAGGCCGAATCGCTAATGCCATTCGATCTTGAGCAAGGGCCTTTGCTGCGCATCCGCTTGCTTCAGTTGGCCGAGCAAGAGCATGTACTGCTGCTCACCCTGCACCACATCGTCTCCGATGGCTGGTCGATGAACGTGCTGATCGACGAGTTCAGCCGCTGCTACGACGCCTTCGCCAACGGCGCGCAGCCACAATTGCCGGCGCTGCCGATTCAGTACGTCGACTACGCCCTGTGGCAGCGGCGCTGGCTCGAAGCCGGTGAACTGGAGCGCCAACTGGCCTACTGGCAGGCCACACTGGGCGAGGAGCAACCGGTGCTGGAGCTACCGCTGGACCATCCGCGCCCGGCCACCCCGAGCTTTCGCGGCAGCCGCCTGGAGTTCGCCGTGGACAGCGCCCTGGCCGAGCAACTGCGCGGCTTCGCTCGTCAGCACAACCTGACCCTGTTCATGCTGTTACTGGGTGGTTTCGGCCTGTTGCTGCAACGCCACACTGGCCAGGCCGACCTACGCATCGGTAGCCCGGTGGCCAACCGCAACCGTAACGAGATCGAGGGCCTGATCGGCCTGTTCGTCAACACCCAGGTGCTGCGTCTACAGCCAGAAGCGCAGAGTGACGGCCTGGCCTACCTTCAGGCGGTGCGCCAGACAGTGCTCGGTGCCCAGGCCCACCAGGACCTGCCGTTCGAACGTCTGGTCGATGCCCTCAAGGTCGAGCGTAGCTTGGCCCATGCGCCGCTGTTCCAGGTGATGTACAACCACCAGCCACAGGTTGCCGACCTGGCCGCCGTTACCCTGGCCTCGGGCCTTGAGCTGTCGACCCTGGACTGGCGCAGCCGCACCACCCAATTCGACCTGAGCCTGGATACCTATGAGCGGGGCGGTGTGCTGCACGCTGCGTTCACCTACGCCAGCGACCTGTTCGACGCCGCTACCATCGAACGCATGGCCGCCCATTGGCAAACCCTGTTGCGCGCGCTGGTGGAGCAGCCACAGCGCGCCCTGTGGCAATTGCCGATGCTCGATGCCGCCACTCTGCAGGCGGTGCTGCATGGCTGGAACGCCACCGCTACCGAATACCCGTTGCAGCGCGCGGTACACCAGTTGATCGAGGACCAGGTGCGGCGTACTCCGCATGCTCCCGCCCTGGTGTTCGGTGGCACCACCCTGAGCTACGCCGAATTGGATGCCAGGGCCAACCGCCTGGCCCACTATCTACGCGACCAGGGCGCTGGCAGCGATCACCTGGTGGGCATCAGCGTACAGCGCAGCGTGGAAATGGTAGTGGGCCTGCTAGGCATCCTGAAGTCCGGTGCCGCCTACGTGCCGCTCGATCCGGAATACCCCACCGAGCGCCTGGCCTACATGGTCGAGGACAGTGGTATCGAGCTGTTGCTCACCCAGCAGGCGCTGCTGCCCGGCCTGCCGGTGCCGGCTGGGGTGCGTTGCGTGGCCCTCGACACGCTGGCGCTGGACGACCAGCCCGCCTCGATGCTGGACCTGATGGTGGACGCCGGGCAACTGGCCTATGTGATCTACACCTCCGGCTCCACCGGCCGCCCCAAGGGTGCCGGCAACAGCCACAAGGCCCTGACCAACCGTCTTTGCTGGATGCAGCAGGCCTATGGTCTGGACGCCACTGACACGGTGTTGCAGAAGACCCCGTTCAGCTTCGATGTGTCGGTGTGGGAGTTCTTCTGGCCGCTGATGACCGGCGCCCGCCTGGCGGTGGCGGCCCCTGGCGAGCACCGCGACCCGGCGCGGCTGATCGCGACCATCCAGCGTCATCAGGTGAGCACCCTGCATTTCGTACCGTCGATGCTCCAGGCCTTCATCCATGAGCCGGGTGTCGAAGCCTGTAGCAGCCTGCGCCGGGTGGTGTGCAGCGGCGAGGCGCTGCCGGTGGATGCCCAGCAGCATGTGTTCGCCCGGCTGCCCGGTGCCGGCCTGTACAACCTGTACGGCCCCACCGAGGCAGCCATCGACGTTACCCACTGGACCTGCCGTGATGAAGGCCGCGACAGCGTGCCCATCGGCCAGCCCATCGCCAACATCCGCACCTATGTGCTCGATGCCGGCTTGGAGCCGGTGGCCCCTGGGGTATCCGGAGAGCTGTATCTGGGCGGGGTCGGCCTGGCGCGCGGCTACCACCGTCGTGCCAGCCTCACCGCCGAGCGCTTCATTGCCGGCCCGTTCGGCACCGGCGAGCGCCTGTACCGCACCGGCGACCGCGTGCGCCAGCGCAACGATGGGGTGATCGAGTACCTCGGCCGCTTCGACCATCAGGTGAAGATCCGTGGCCTGCGTATCGAACTGGGCGAAATCGAGGCGCGCCTGGCCCAGCACCCGAGCGTGCGCGAGGCGGTAGTGCTGGCCGTCGATGGCAAGCAACTGCTGGGCTACCTGGTGCTCAACCAGCAAGGCGAGGGCTGGCAGCAGTTGCTTAAAGACTGGCTGCTACAAGCGCTGCCCGAGTTCATGGTGCCCACCCACCTGATCCCGCTGGCCAGCCTGCCGCTGACCCCCAACGGTAAGCTCGACCGCAAGGCCCTGCCACAGCCCGAGGCTGTCCCGCGCGAGGCTTACGTGGCACCGGGCGATGACAGCCAGCGCCTGCTGGCCCAGGTGTGGGCCGAGGTGCTGGGCCTGGCCCAGGTGGGTATCGACGACAACTTCTTCGAGCTTGGTGGCGACTCGATCATCGCCATCCAGGTGGTCAGCCGCGCTCGCCGCCAGGGCCTGCAGTTCAGCCCACGTGACCTGTTCCAGTACCAGACCGTGCGCAGCCTGGCCGCTGCCGCAGGTTGCGCCGTGCAAGTCGAGGCCGAGCAGGGGCTGGTGCAGGGTGAGGCAGCTCTCAGCCCGATCCAGTTGCACTTCTTCGAACAGACTGTGCCGGTGCGTCAGCATTGGAACCAGTCGCTGCTGCTGACCCCGCGGCAAACGCTGGATGGCGAGCGTCTGGCCGATGCTGTGGAGCAACTGGTGCGCCAGCACGACGCCCTGCGCTTGCGTTTTGCCGAGCGGCACGGCCAGTGGCAGGCCTGGCATGCCGAGGCCGCGCCAGTGTTCAGCGAGCAGGCAGTGGCTAGCGAGCAGGCCTTGGCCGAGTTGTGCCAGGCCACCCAGCGCAGCCTCGACCTGGAACATGGCCCGCTGCTGCGTGCGGTGCTGGCGCAGTTGCCCGATGGCAGCCAACGTCTGCTGCTGGTGATCCACCACCTGGTGGTCGATGGCGTGTCCTGGCGCGTGTTGCTCGAAGACCTGCAGCAGGCCTACCAGCAGCAACCGCTGCCGGCCAAGACCAGCGCCTGGCAGGCCTGGACGGCGCGTCTGCCGGCACTGGCCGAGGGGCACGCCGCAGAGCTTGACTTCTGGCGTGCCCAGACCGTAGTGGCCGAGCTGCCTTGCGATAACCCGCAGGGAGCGGTCAGCAATCGCCACGCCCACAAGCTCGAAGCCCGCTTCGATGCCGCCTTCACCCGGCAGTTGCTGCAGCAGGCTCCGGCGGCCTACCGCACCCAGGTAAACGACCTGCTGCTGACCGCCCTGGCCCAGGCCGTTGCCGACTGGAGCGGCCAGGCCGAGGTGCTGGTGCAGCTTGAGGGCCATGGCCGCGAAGAGGTGTTCGAGGATATCGACCTGTCGCGCACCGTGGGTTGGTTCACTACCCTGTTCCCGCTGCGCCTGACGCCAAGCGCCGAACCAGGCGCCGCGCTCAAGGCCATCAAGGAGCAAGTGCGCAGCGTGCCGCACAAAGGCCTCGGCCATGGACTGCTGCGCCAGTTGGGTAACGACGCTCAACGCCAGGTGCTGGCCGCGCTGGCCGCACCGCGCATCACCTTCAACTACCTGGGGCAGTTCGATCAGCAATTCGACGAGCACGCCCTGTGGGCACCGGCTGGTGAAAGCAGCGGCGCAGCCCAGGATGCCGACGCGCCGCTGGTCAATTGGCTGACCGTCGAAGGCCAGGTGTTCGGTGGTGAACTGGCGTTGCAGTTCGGCTTCAGCGAGCAGATGTACCAGCCCGCCACCATCGCCGGCCTGCTCGAGCATTTCCGTGCCCGTTTGCAGGCGCTGGTCGCCCACTGCTGCCAGTTGCCGGCCCCCCAGGCCACGCCGTCGGACTTCCCGCTGGCACTGATCGATCAGGCCGGGCTCGACGCTCTGGCCTTGCCGCTAGCCCAGATCGAAGACCTCTATGGCCTGTCGCCGATGCAACAGGGCATGCTGTTCCACAGCCTGATCGACCCGCACAGCGGCAGCTATATCAACCAGCTCAACGTGCAGGTCGAAGGCGTTGACGCGGAGCGCTTCCGTGCGGCCTGGCAGGCGTGCCTGCAGGCCCACGATATCCTGCGTAGCGGATTCCTCTGGGATGGCGCTCTGGCGCAGCCCTTGCAAGTGGTGCAGCGCCAGGTGGAGCTGCCGTTCCGCTACCTTGACTGGCGCGGCCGCAATGATGCCCAGGCCGCCGCACAGGCCCTGGCAGTCGAAGAGCGCCAGCGCGGTTTCGACCTGAGCCAGCCGCCGCTGCTGCGGGTGGTGCTGATCCGCCTGAGCGACACGCAGTGCCAACTGGTCTACACCCACCATCACGTGCTGATGGATGGCTGGAGCAATGCCCAACTGCTGGGCGAGGTGCTGCAGCGCTACCGGGGCCAGGCGGTGGATGCCGCGCCCGGGCGTTTCCGCGATTACATCGCCTGGCTGCAGGCCAAGGGTGCTGTCGGTAGTGAAGCGTTCTGGCGCGATCAGCTGGTGGCGCTGGATAGCCCTACCCGGTTGGCCCTGGCCTTGCCCCGCGCGGCGGCCGGCGAGGGCTTCGGCGATCACTACCTGCAACTCCCGGCCACGGCTCTGCAGCGCCTGGATACCTTCGCCCGGCAGCACAAGGTCACCCTCAATACCTTGGTACAGGCGGCCTGGTCGCTGCTGTTGCAGCGCTATACCGGGCAGTCCACGGTGTGCTTCGGCGCCACGGTGGCCGGGCGTCCGGCGCAGTTGCCAGGCGTCGAGCGCCAAATCGGCCTGTTCATCAACACGTTGCCGGTGATCGGCAGCCCGGTGGCGACGCAGACTGTGGCGCAGTGGTTGCAACAGGTGCAGGCGCTCAACCTGAACCTGCGCGAGCACGAACATACGCCCCTGGCCGAGGTGCAGCGCTGGCATGGCCAGGGCGGCGAGGCCCTGTTCGACACCTTGGTGGTGTTCGACAACTACCCGGTCGCCGAGGCTCTGGGCCAGGCCGGTGGTGAAGTGCGTTTCGCAGCCCTTGAGCATCGCGAGCACACTCACTATCCGCTGACCCTGGCCGTGGGGCAGGGCGTAGAGCTGGAACTGCACCTGAGCTACGACCGCGGGCAGTTTGACGATGCCGCGGTGGCAATGCTGGCGCGTCACCTGGCGCAACTGCTCGACGCTTTCTGCGCGCAGCCCGCACAGTCCCTGGGCAACCTGGCACTGCTGGCGGCCGACGAGCGCCAACTGCTGGTCGAAGACTTCAATGCCACCGCCACCGACTACCCGCTGGACACCCCGGTGCAGCGCTTGATCGAGGCCCAGGTGCAACGCACTCCGGACGCCGAGGCGCTGGTATTCGGTGACCTGCGCCTGAGCTACGCCGAGCTCGATGCCCGCGCCAACCAGCTGGCCAACCGCCTGGTCGTAGCCGGTGTTGGCCCGGACGTGCTGGTGGGCATCGCCGCCGAGCGCAGTCTCGAAATGGTGGTCGGCCTGCTGGCCATCCTCAA
>NZ_JBTRAR010000009.1:0-173960 GCF_054611535.1 Pseudomonas sp. VEM90
CCGAACTCAGTAGTGAAACGATGCATCGCCGATGGTAGTGTGGGGTTTCCCCATGTGAGAGTAGGTCATCGTCAAGATTCATTTCGCAAAACCCCTATCTGCGCATGCAGGTAGGGGTTTTGTCTTTTGGGGCTGAAAATTCCAGGCCTGGCAGTGTTTCACTCTGTGATTGCGATGCGCGGCCCCTCCTGCAGGCCCTTTTCCTATGCAAGCCAACAGCCCATGGCTATCATGCCTGCCTTATTCCAAGTCGAGACTGGCATGCTGAAGTTGTTGAATCTCCTCAAGGATGGTCGGTTCCATTCCGGAGAAGCTCTGGGGGCAGCCCTGGGGGTGAGTCGCAGCGCAGTTTGGAAGCAGCTGCAGCATCTGGAAAGTGAGCTGAACCTCACCATTCACAAGGTTCGTGGCCGCGGTTACCAGTTGGCCGCGCCACTGGCTTTGCTCGAGGCGAAGGCAATCGGCGGGTTTGCCGTGGGTGAACAGTGGCCGGTATTCATCCACGAAACCATCGATTCGACCAATGCCGAAGGCTTGCGCCTTGCCGCTGAAGGGCAGGCGGCTCCATTCCTGGTTCTCGCCGAGCGTCAGAGTGCTGGGCGCGGTCGGCGCGGCCGGCAGTGGGTCAGCCCATTTGCTGAAAATCTCTATTACAGTCTGGTGCTGCGTGTCGATGGGGGCATGCGTCAGCTTGAGGGGTTGAGCTTGGTAGTGGGGTTGGCGGTAATGCGCACCTTGCAGGCGTTCGGGGTAAAGGATGTCGGGCTTAAATGGCCTAACGATGTGTTGGTTCGTGGGCAGAAGATCACCGGGATTCTCCTGGAATTGGTGGGCGATCCTGCAGATGTCTGTCATGTAGTGCTAGGCATTGGTATCAATGTAAACATGCAGGTAAACGACCGGGTCGATCAGCAGTGGACCTCTATGCGGCGTGAGGTAGGGGCAGCCATAGATCGTAATCACTTGGTAGCGCTGCTCAGCCAGCAGTTGCAGCACGAATTGGCGCGCCATCGCCGATACGGCTTTGCCGCATTCCAGGAGGAGTGGGAGCAGGCACACTTGTGGCAGGGCCGCAATGTTTCGCTCATTGCTGGTAGTACACGTATTGATGGTGTGGTTCTTGGCGTCGACGGGCAGGGTGGTTTGCGCCTTGAGGTGGACGGGATGGAAAAGAGCTTCAGTGGTGGTGAGCTCAGTTTGAGGTTGCGTGATGATTCTTGAGCTCGATTGCGGTAACAGCTTCATCAAGTGGCGGGTGATCCATGTCGCCGATGCTGTGATTGAAGGTGGCGGGATCGTCGATTCCGACCAGGCGCTGGTGGCCGAAGTGGCTGCGCTCGCGTCAGTGCACCTTACGGGTTGCCGTATTGTGAGTGTGCGTAGCGAAGATGAAACCGATGCGCTTTGCGCGGTGATTGCTCAGGCATTTGCCGTGCAGGCGCGAGTGGCCCACCCGGTCCGTGAAATGGCTGGTGTGCGAAATGGTTATGACGACTATCAGCGCCTGGGTATGGATCGTTGGCTGGCGGCGCTGGGTGCGTTTCACCTGGCCAAAGGCGCGTGCCTGGTGATTGACCTGGGGACCGCAGCAAAAGCGGACTTCGTGTCCGCGGACGGCGAGCATCTGGGAGGTTACATCTGCCCGGGTATGCCGTTGATGCGTAGCCAGCTGCGTACGCACACCCGTCGTATCCGCTACGACGATGCCTCCGCGGAGCGCGCATTGACCAGTTTGTCGCCAGGTCGCTCGACTGTCGAAGCGGTAGAGCGCGGTTGCGTATTGATGCTCCGGGGTTTTGCCTACACCCAGCTCGAGCAGGCTCGTGTGCTCTGGGGTGAGGATTTCACTGTGTTCCTCACTGGCGGTGATGCACCGTTGGTGAGGGAAGCCTTGCCGCAGGCGCGTGTCGTGCCTGACCTGGTTTTCGTTGGCCTGGCAATGGCCTGCCCATTGGATTGAGGTGCCTATGCGCTGGTTGTTTCTGCTGTTACTGGTGCTTAACGTCTTTTATTACGTATGGCATCAGCAGGAAGCCCCGCTGAAGGTCAAGGAAGTCGCCCCGTTGTCGCTGTACAAGGGGAATCAGCAAGAAATCCGTCTGTTGCGTGAAACTGGCGTGTCCGCACCGCCCAAGCGTCGTGATGAGTGCCTGGTAGTCGGGGGCGTGATGGGGCGGGTGCAGTTGGATGCGCTGCGTCAACGCCTGCTGAGTCTGGATATTGCCACCTTGCCGGTCGTAGGGCAGTTGCCTGGGGTGGATGGTCGCTGGCTCAAGGTTGCTCCGGAAAGCGAGCGTTTGCTGGACCAAACGGTGCTTCAGGCTCTTTCCAATGATTTCAAAGACTTAAAACATAAAATTATTTTCTGCCAGGGTATTGCAACTGGCGAATAGCTTGATAGAATGGCGCCCGCTTCACAGGGAACACCACTTAGGTGGTAGAGCTGGAAGCGGTGTCAAAGCAGCTAAGTTTCAGATTTGATTGAAAAAATTTGAAAAAACGCTTGACACTAGGGCGGCAGACAAATAGAATGCCGGCCACATCTGGAGGGATTCCCGAGCGGTCAAAGGGGACGGACTGTAAATCCGTTGCGAGAGCTTCGAAGGTTCGAATCCTTCTCCCTCCACCAGTTTTAGCGAGAGCCGCAAGCTCCGCGGGTATAGTTTAGTGGTAGAACCTCAGCCTTCCAAGCTGATGATGCGGGTTCGATTCCCGCTACCCGCTCCAAGTTTGCCGGATTTTGCACAAAGTGTTTCGCTCTTGTAGCTCAGTTGGTAGAGCACACCCTTGGTAAGGGTGAGGTCAGCGGTTCAAGTCCGCTCAAGAGCTCCATATAAACAAGGCAGATATGAAAATATCTGCCTTTGTTTTATCAGCGCAAGACTATTTCTTCTGCGGAGGATTGTATCGATGGCTAAGGAAAAGTTTGATCGTTCCCTTCCCCACGTTAACGTCGGCACTATCGGCCACGTTGACCACGGTAAGACCACTCTGACCGCAGCTCTGACTCGCGTTTGCTCCGAAGTTTTCGGTTCGGCAATCGTTGAGTTCGACAAGATCGACTCGGCTCCGGAAGAAAAAGCGCGCGGTATCACCATCAACACCGCTCACGTTGAGTACAACTCGACCATTCGTCACTACGCTCACGTTGACTGCCCAGGTCACGCTGACTACGTGAAGAACATGATCACCGGTGCTGCCCAGATGGACGGCGCGATCCTGGTTTGCTCGGCCGCCGATGGTCCGATGCCACAAACCCGTGAGCACATCCTGCTGTCCCGTCAGGTAGGCGTTCCGTACATCGTGGTCTTCCTGAACAAGGCTGACCTGGTAGACGACGCTGAGCTGCTGGAACTGGTCGAGATGGAAGTTCGTGACCTGCTGTCCACCTATGACTTCCCAGGCGACGACACCCCGATCATCATCGGTTCGGCTCGTATGGCGCTGGAAGGCAAAGACGACAACGAAATGGGTACTACCGCTGTCAAGAAGCTGGTAGAAACTCTGGACAGCTACATTCCTGAGCCAGTTCGTGCCATCGACCAGCCGTTCCTGATGCCGATCGAAGACGTGTTCTCGATCTCGGGTCGTGGTACCGTTGTTACCGGTCGTATCGAGCGTGGTATCGTCCGCGTTCAGGATCCACTGGAAATCGTTGGTCTGCGTGACACCACCACCACCACCTGCACCGGTGTTGAGATGTTCCGCAAGCTGCTGGACGAAGGTCGTGCTGGCGAGAACTGCGGCGTTCTGCTGCGTGGTACCAAGCGTGACGACGTTGAGCGTGGTCAGGTTCTGGTCAAGCCAGGTTCGGTCAAGCCGCACACCAAGTTCACCGCAGAAGTCTACGTCCTGTCGAAGGAAGAAGGCGGCCGTCACACTCCGTTCTTCAAAGGCTACCGTCCACAGTTCTACTTCCGTACCACTGACGTGACCGGTAACTGCGAACTGCCGGAAGGCGTTGAAATGGTAATGCCAGGTGACAACATTCAGATGACTGTTACCCTGATCAAGACCATCGCAATGGAAGACGGTCTGCGCTTCGCTATCCGTGAAGGCGGTCGTACCGTCGGCGCCGGTGTCGTAGCAAAAATTATTGAATAAGTAGTTGATTTACTTGATCAGGCCGGTATAATGGCCGGCCTGATACAGCGTTACAGGTCAGTAGCTCAATTGGCAGAGCGACGGTCTCCAAAACCGTAGGTTGGGGGTTCGATTCCCTCCTGACCTGCCATTTCACCTCGGTGTGATGGCTTTCTTCTTACAGGATCCTCCTCGATGACCCCCAAAACTGAAGCCCAAGAATCGCGTTTTGATCTGTTCAAGTGGCTGGCTGTAGTGGCTTTGGTGGTTGTTGGTGTTGTGGGTAATCAATATTACTCCGCCTCTCCAATCCTGTATCGCGTCCTTGTACTTCTCGTTCTGGCTGCTGTCGCGGGCTTTGTAGCCCTGCAGACTGCGAAGGGCAAGTCGTTCTTTGCGTTGGCGAAGGAAGCTCGTACCGAGATTCGTAAAGTCGTGTGGCCGACCCGCCAGGAAACCACCCAGACCACGCTGATTGTCGTGGCTGTCGTGCTGGTTATGGCACTGCTGCTGTGGGGGCTCGACTCCCTGCTCGGCTGGGCGGTCTCCTTGATCGTTGGCTAAAGGTGTCCCGTGGCTAAGCGTTGGTATGTTGTGCATGCTTACTCGGGTTACGAGAAGCATGTAATGCGCTCCCTGATCGAGCGCGTCAAGCTGGCTGGCATGGAAGACGGTTTCGGCGAGATCTTGGTTCCGACCGAAGAAGTCGTCGAAATGCGCAACGGCCAGAAGCGCAAGAGTGAGCGCAAGTTCTTCCCTGGCTATGTACTGGTCCAGATGGAGATGAACGAAGGGACTTGGCACTTGGTCAAGGATACCCCTCGCGTGATGGGCTTTATTGGTGGTACTGCTGACAAGCCTGCACCGATCACCGATAAAGAGGCTGAGGCTATTCTGCGTCGCGTTGCCGACGGCAGTGACAAGCCGAAGCCCAAGACGCTCTTCGAGCCAGGAGAAGTGGTTCGAGTCATTGATGGTCCGTTTGCTGACTTCAATGGTAGTGTCGAAGAGGTTAACTACGAAAAGAGCCGCCTGCAGGTTGCGGTGCTCATTTTCGGTCGCTCTACTCCGGTGGAGCTCGAGTTCAGCCAGGTCGAGAAGGTCTAGGCGGACGAAGCATCCCATACCCCGCAGCCCTGTGTGCTGCGGGGTTTTGTCGTCACTGGGATAAAACGCAAGTCATCCGGGGAGCCATCAGGCGTTCGTACCCGATTTTGGAGTAGCTCATGGCTAAGAAGATTCAGGCTTACATCAAGCTGCAAGTTAAGGCCGGCCAGGCCAACCCAAGCCCACCCGTTGGTCCAGCTCTGGGTCAACATGGTGTGAACATCATGGAATTCTGCAAGGCCTTCAACGCCCGTACCCAGGGTCAAGAAGCCGGCCTGCCGACTCCAGTGATCATCACTGTCTACAGCGACCGTAGCTTCACCTTCGAGACCAAGAGCACCCCTGCCTCGGTTCTGCTGAAGAAAGCTGCTGGCCTGACCAGTGGTTCGGCTCGCCCGAACACCGTTAAAGTCGGTACCGTTACCCGTGCTCAGCTGGAAGACATCGCCAAAGCTAAACAGGCTGATCTGACTGCCGCTGACCTGGACGCTGCTGTACGCACCATCGCTGGCTCTGCCCGCAGCATGGGCCTGAACGTGGAGGGTGTGTAATGGCTAAGCTGACCAAACGCCAAAAGGCAATCGCCGAGAAAATCGAAGCAGGCAAGGCCTACAACTTCGAAGAAGCGGCAACTCTGCTGGCCTCGCTGCCTGCTGCCAAGTTCGTCGAGTCCTACGACATCGCCGTTAACCTCGGTGTTGATCCGCGTAAATCCGACCAGGTCGTTCGTAGCGCTACCGTGCTGCCACACGGCACTGGCAAGACCGTTCGCGTTGCTGTCTTTACCCAGGGTCCAGCTGCTGAAGCTGCTCTGGCTGCCGGCGCTGATCGCGTAGGTATGGACGATCTGGCTGCCGAAATGAAAGGCGGCGACCTGAACTATGACGTCGTTATCGCATCCCCTGATGCCATGCGCGTTGTAGGTCAACTGGGTCAGGTTCTGGGTCCTCGCGGCCTGATGCCTAACCCGAAAGTTGGTACCGTGACCCCAGACGTAGCCACTGCCGTGAAAAACGCCAAGGCTGGTCAGGTTCGCTACCGTACCGACAAAAACGGTATTATCCACACCTCCGTTGGCAAGATCGGCTTTGAAGCTGACAAGCTGAAGGAAAACGTTGAAGCCCTGATCGCTGACCTGAAGCGTATCAAGCCGGCCTCTTCGAAAGGTATCTACGTTAAGCGCGTTACCCTGAGCACCACCATGGGCCCAGGTCTGGTCATCGATCAGAGCTCGCTGAACGTGTAAGAACATGGCGGCGCGACCAGTCGCGCCGCCAGCAAAAATTGGGGTCCCTGCCTGGCGGGGGCTATCCAAGACCGTAGGCGGCGCAAGCCTTAAAATATCAGCCCACGCAGATGGTGCTCCCGATTCGTTACCGAATCAGACACCAAAACGACATCCGGCTTCGGCCAGATGAAACGGTAAAAACCAGGAGTAAACCCGTGGCAATTAAACTCGAAGACAAGAAGGCCATCGTCGCTGAAGTCAACGAGGCTGCCAAAGTCGCTCTGTCCGCTGTCGTGGCTGATGCCCGTGGTGTGACTGTAAGCGCAATGACCGGACTCCGTAAAGAGGCCCGCGAAGCTGGTGTATACGTGCGTGTAGTGCGTAATACCCTGCTCAAGCGCGCTGTTGAAGGCACCGAATTCTCGATCCTCAACGACGCGTTCAAAGGCCCGACCCTGATTGCTTTCTCCAACGAACACCCGGGCGCTGCTGCTCGTCTGTTCAAAGAGTTCGCCAAGGGTCAGGACAAGTTCGAGATCAAGGCAGCTGCGTTTGACGGCAATTTCATTGCAGCGAACCAGATCGACGTGTTGGCTACCCTGCCGACCCGCGACGAAGCTATCGCAAAACTGATGAGCGTTATTCAAGGCGCTACCAGCAAGCTGGCTCGTACTCTGGCAGCCATTCGCGACCAGAAAGAAGCTACCGCTGCCTAAGGCGCGCGAATTCTTTCAAAATCATACGTTTAATTTGATGGCTGCGTAGGCTGTCACCCCAATACAGGATTTAAGTCATGTCTCTGACTAACGAACAAATCATCGAAGCAATCGGCCAGAAAACCGTTCTGGAAGTTGTTGAGCTGATCAAAGCAATGGAAGAAACCTTCGGCGTTACCGCTGCTGTTGCCGCTGCTGGCCCAGCTGCTGCTGCTGCCGTTGTTGAAGAGCAGACCGAGTTCAACGTTGTTCTGGTTGAAGCCGGCGACAAGAAAGTGAACGTGATTAAAGCTGTTCGCGAGCTGACCGGTCTGGGCCTGAAAGAAGCCAAAGAGAAAGTCGATGGCGCTCCTCAGGTTGTAGCTGAAGGCGTTTCGAAAGAAGCCGCTGAAGACGCTAAGAAGAAGCTGGAAGAAGCAGGCGCTAAAGTCGAGCTGAAGTAATCTCGACCTTGCGATGCCAGCCTGAGCGTTGAGCGAAAGGCTGATGGCTGGTGGCTTATGCCACCGGCCTTTTTCCGTTATTGGTGGCCGGTCAGGCCGGTCCCGATAACGAGCTGCAAGACACCCATGTGGGTGGCGCAAACCAAGGGGTTTGCACGATTTTCTGGCTGCTCCCGCCGGGAGAAGCCAAACAAGCAGGTGACCAAGCTGGGGAACGCTGATGGCTTACTCATACACTGAGAAAAAACGTATCCGCAAGGACTTTAGCAAGTTGCCGGACGTCATGGATGTGCCTTACCTCCTGGCCATCCAGCTGGATTCGTATCGCGAATTCCTGCAAGCGGGAGCATCCAAGGATCACTTCCGCGACGTCGGCCTGCACGCGGCCTTCAAATCGGTATTCCCGATCATCAGCTACTCCGGCAATGCTGCCCTGGAGTACGTAGGCTATCGCCTGGGCGAACCCGCCTTCGATGTGAAGGAATGTGTCCTGCGTGGCGTGACCTTCGCGGTCCCACTGCGGGTCAAGGTGCGCCTGATCATCTTCGACAAGGAATCGTCGAACAAAGCGATCAAGGACATCAAAGAGCAAGAAGTCTACATGGGTGAAATCCCCCTGATGACTGAGAACGGTACCTTCGTTATCAACGGTACCGAGCGTGTGATCGTTTCCCAGCTGCACCGTTCGCCTGGTGTGTTCTTCGACCACGATCGTGGCAAGACCCACAGCTCGGGCAAGCTGCTGTACTCCGCTCGCATCATCCCTTACCGCGGTTCCTGGCTGGACTTCGAGTTCGATCCGAAGGACTGCGTGTTCGTGCGTATCGACCGTCGCCGCAAACTGCCGGCCTCGGTGCTGCTGCGCGCCCTGGGTTACAGCACTGAAGAAGTGCTGAACACCTTCTACACCACCAGCGTGTTCCACATTTCCGGCGAAAAACTCAGCCTGGAACTGGTGCCGCAGCGTCTGCGTGGTGAAGTTGCAGTCATGGACATCCATGACGAAACCGGCAAAGTCATCGTCGAGCAAGGCCGCCGTATTACCGCGCGCCACATCAACCAGCTCGAGAAGGCCGGCGTCAAGCAACTGGACGTTCCAATGGAGTACGTCCTGGGCCGCACTACCGCCAAGGCAATCGTGCATCCGGCTACCGGCGAGATTCTCGCCGAATGCAACACCGAGATGACCACCGAGCTGTTGATCAAGGTCGCCAAGGCGCAGGTTGTCCGTATCGAGACCCTGTACACCAACGACATCGATTGCGGTCCGTTCATCTCTGACACCCTGAAGATCGATACCACCAGCAACCAACTGGAAGCTCTGGTCGAAATCTACCGCATGATGCGTCCAGGCGAGCCGCCAACCAAGGATGCAGCCGAGACCCTGTTCAACAACCTGTTCTTCAGCGCCGAGCGTTACGATCTGTCCGCCGTAGGCCGCATGAAGTTCAACCGTCGTATCGGTCGTACCGAGATCGAGGGTTCGGGCGTGCTGAGCAAGGAAGACATCGTCGAGGTTCTGAAGACCCTGGTCGATATCCGTAACGGCAAAGGCATCGTCGACGACATCGACCACCTGGGTAACCGTCGCGTACGTTGCGTCGGCGAGATGGCCGAGAACCAGTTCCGTGTTGGCCTTGTGCGTGTCGAGCGCGCGGTCAAGGAACGCCTGTCGATGGCGGAAAGCGAAGGCCTGATGCCGCAAGACCTGATCAACGCCAAGCCGGTAGCGGCGGCGGTGAAAGAGTTCTTCGGTTCCAGCCAGCTGTCCCAGTTCATGGACCAGAACAACCCTCTCTCGGAGATTACCCACAAGCGCCGCGTCTCCGCACTCGGCCCTGGCGGTCTGACTCGTGAGCGTGCCGGCTTCGAAGTCCGTGACGTACACCCGACCCACTATGGCCGTGTGTGCCCGATCGAGACGCCTGAAGGTCCGAACATCGGTCTGATCAACTCCCTGGCGGCCTACGCCCGCACCAACCAGTACGGCTTCCTGGAAAGCCCGTACCGTGTTGTGAAGGAAGGCGTTGTCAGCGACGACATCGTGTTCCTGTCGGCAATCGAAGAGGCGGATCACGTCATCGCACAGGCTTCGGCCGCGATGAACGACAAGAAGCAACTGATCGATGAGCTGGTAGCAGTTCGTCACCTGAACGAATTCACCGTCAAGGCGCCGGAAGACGTCACCCTGATGGACGTTTCGCCGAAGCAGGTTGTTTCCGTTGCAGCGTCGCTGATTCCGTTCCTTGAGCACGACGACGCCAACCGTGCATTGATGGGTTCGAACATGCAGCGTCAGGCTGTACCGACCCTGCGTGCCGACAAGCCGCTGGTAGGTACCGGCATGGAGCGCAACGTTGCCCGTGACTCCGGTGTCTGCGTGGTTGCTCGCCGCGGTGGTGTGATCGACTCGGTCGACGCCAGCCGTATCGTTGTTCGCGTTGCCGACGACGAAGTGGAAACCGGCGAAGCGGGTGTGGATATCTACAACCTGACCAAGTACACCCGTTCGAACCAGAACACCTGCATCAACCAGCGTCCGCTGGTGAGCAAAGGTGACAAGGTTCAGCGTGGTGACATCATGGCCGACGGCCCGTCCACCGACATGGGTGAGCTGGCTCTGGGTCAGAACATGCGCATCGCGTTCATGGCGTGGAACGGCTTCAACTTCGAAGACTCCATCTGCCTGTCCGAACGTGTTGTTCAGGAAGATCGCTTCACCACCATCCACATTCAGGAACTGACCTGTGTGGCGCGTGACACCAAGCTTGGCCCAGAGGAAATCACTGCGGACATCCCGAACGTGGGTGAAGCTGCACTGAACAAGCTGGACGAAGCCGGTATCGTTTACGTAGGTGCTGAAGTTGGCGCTGGCGACATCCTGGTCGGCAAGGTCACGCCAAAAGGCGAAACCCAGCTGACTCCGGAAGAAAAACTTCTGCGCGCAATCTTCGGTGAGAAGGCCAGCGACGTTAAGGACACCTCCCTGCGTGTGCCAACCGGCACCAAGGGTACTGTCATCGACGTACAGGTCTTCACCCGTGATGGCGTGGAGCGCGATAGCCGCGCACTGGCCATCGAGAAGATGCAGCTCGACGAGATTCGCAAGGACCTCAACGAAGAGTTCCGCATTGTCGAAGGTGCAACCTTCGAGCGTCTGCGTTCGGCTCTGAACGGCCAGGTGGTTGACGGTGGTGCAGGCCTGAAGAAAGGCACTGTGATCACTGACGAAGTGCTGGACGGTCTGGAGCACGGCCAGTGGTTCAAACTGCGCATGGCTGAAGATGCACTGAACGAGCAGTTGGAAAAGGCTCAGCAGTACATCGTCGACCGTCGCCGTCTGCTGGACGACAAGTTCGAAGACAAGAAGCGCAAGCTGCAGCAGGGCGATGACCTGGCACCGGGCGTACTGAAGATCGTCAAGGTTTACCTGGCAATCCGCCGCCGCATCCAGCCGGGTGACAAGATGGCCGGTCGTCACGGTAACAAGGGTGTTGTCTCGGTCATCATGCCGGTTGAAGACATGCCGCACGATGCCAACGGTACGCCGGTTGACGTCGTACTGAACCCGCTGGGTGTACCTTCGCGTATGAACGTTGGTCAGATCCTTGAAACCCACCTGGGCCTCGCGGCCAAGGGCCTGGGCGAGAAGATCGACCGCATGCTCGAAGAGCAGCGTAAAGCCGCTGAGCTGCGCGTGTTCCTGACCGAGGTCTACAACGAGATCGGCGGTCGTCAGGAAAACCTCGACGAATTCACCGACGAAGAGATCCTGGCCCTGGCTAACAACCTGAAGAAAGGCGTGCCGATGGCTACCCCGGTCTTCGATGGTGCCAAGGAGCGCGAGATCAAGGCCATGCTGAAGCTGGCCGACCTGCCAGAGAGCGGCCAGATGGTGCTGTTCGACGGCCGTACCGGCAACAAGTTCGAGCGTCCTGTGACCGTTGGTTACATGTACATGCTCAAGCTGAACCACTTGGTGGACGACAAGATGCACGCGCGTTCCACTGGTTCCTACAGCCTGGTTACCCAGCAGCCGCTGGGTGGTAAGGCGCAGTTCGGTGGTCAGCGTTTCGGGGAGATGGAAGTGTGGGCGCTGGAAGCATACGGCGCGGCATACACCCTGCAAGAAATGCTCACAGTGAAGTCGGACGACGTGAACGGCCGTACCAAGATGTACAAGAACATCGTGGATGGCGATCACCGTATGGAGCCGGGCATGCCCGAGTCCTTCAACGTGTTGATCAAAGAGATCCGTTCGCTCGGTATCGATATCGATCTGGAAACCGAATAACACGTGACGCGAAGGGGGGTGGGGCAGGTAATGCCCGCTCCCTGCTCCGCCAGGAGGAAAGGCCTTGAAAGACCTACTGAATTTGCTGAAAAACCAGGGTCAAGTCGAAGAGTTCGACGCCATCCGCATCGGTCTGGCGTCGCCTGAAATGATCCGTTCGTGGTCGTTCGGTGAAGTTAAGAAGCCGGAAACCATCAACTACCGTACGTTCAAGCCTGAGCGTGACGGCCTGTTCTGCGCCAAGATCTTTGGCCCAGTCAAGGACTACGAGTGCCTGTGCGGCAAGTACAAGCGCCTCAAGCACCGCGGCGTAATCTGCGAGAAGTGCGGCGTTGAAGTTGCCTTGGCGAAGGTTCGTCGTGAGCGCATGGCGCACATCGAACTGGCCTCGCCGGTTGCCCACATCTGGTTCCTGAAGTCGCTGCCGTCCCGTATCGGCCTGCTGATGGACATGACCCTGCGTGATATCGAGCGCGTGCTCTACTTCGAGAGCTATGTCGTTATCGATCCGGGCATGACTACCCTGGAAAAGGGCCAGCTGCTGAACGACGAGCAGTACTTCGAAGCGCTGGAAGAGTTCGGTGACGACTTTGACGCCCGCATGGGTGCCGAGGCTGTCCGCGAGCTGCTGCACGCTATCGACCTGGAGCACGAGATCGGCCGCCTGCGCGAAGAAATTCCGCAGACCAACTCGGAAACCAAGATCAAGAAGCTTTCCAAGCGTCTGAAGCTGATGGAAGCCTTCCAGGGCTCGGGCAACCTGCCTGAGTGGATGGTCCTGACCGTTCTGCCAGTGCTGCCGCCGGACCTGCGTCCGCTGGTACCGCTGGATGGTGGCCGTTTCGCGACCTCCGACCTGAACGACCTGTATCGTCGGGTGATCAACCGTAACAACCGTCTGAAGCGCCTGCTGGACCTGTCGGCGCCGGACATCATCGTGCGCAACGAAAAGCGCATGCTGCAGGAAGCGGTCGACGCCCTGCTGGACAACGGCCGTCGTGGTCGCGCCATCACTGGCTCGAACAAGCGTCCGCTGAAGTCCCTGGCCGACATGATCAAAGGTAAGCAAGGTCGCTTCCGTCAGAACTTGCTCGGTAAGCGTGTTGACTACTCCGGCCGTTCGGTAATTACCGTAGGTCCGACCCTGCGTCTGCACCAGTGCGGTCTGCCGAAGAAGATGGCCCTCGAGCTGTTCAAACCGTTCATTTTCGGCAAGCTGGAAATGCGTGGTCTGGCGACCACCATCAAGGCTGCCAAGAAGATGGTCGAGCGCGAGCTGCCAGAGGTGTGGGACGTTCTCGCAGAAGTGATTCGCGAACACCCCGTACTGCTCAACCGTGCACCGACCCTGCACCGTCTGGGTATCCAGGCGTTTGAGCCCGTACTGATCGAAGGTAAGGCTATCCAGCTTCACCCGCTGGTCTGTGCTGCGTACAACGCCGACTTCGACGGTGACCAGATGGCCGTTCACGTGCCGCTGACCCTGGAAGCCCAGCTCGAAGCACGTGCGCTGATGATGTCGACCAACAACATCCTGTCGCCAGCCAACGGTGAGCCAATCATCGTTCCGTCGCAGGACGTTGTACTGGGTCTGTACTACATGACCCGTGAAGCTATCAATGCCAAGGGCGAAGGTCGCGTCTTCGCCGACCTGCAGGAAGTCGACCGCGTATTCCGCGCCGGCGAAGCTGCACTGCACGCGAAAATCAAGGTTCGTATCAACGAAACCGTGAAAGAGCGTGATGGCTCGGTGGTCAAGAATACCCGTATCGTCGACACCACCGTCGGCCGTGCGCTGCTGTTCCAGGTTGTGCCGGCAGGTCTGCCGTACGACGTGGTCAACCAGCCAATGAAGAAGAAGGCGATCTCCAAGCTGATCAACCAGTGCTACCGCGTGGTTGGTCTGAAAGAGACCGTTATCTTCGCCGACCAGTTGATGTACACCGGTTTCGCTTACTCGACCATTTCCGGCGTTTCCATCGGTGTTAACGACTTCGTTATCCCGGACGAGAAAGCCCGCATCATCGGTAACGCTACCGACGAAGTGAAGGAAATCGAGAGCCAGTACGCCTCCGGCCTGGTAACCCAGGGCGAGAAGTACAACAAGGTCATCGACTTGTGGTCGAAGGCGAACGACGAAGTGTCCAAGGCGATGATGGCCAACCTCTCGAAAGAGAAGGTCATCGACCGCGAAGGCAAGGAAGTCGAGCAAGAGTCCTTCAACTCGATGTACATGATGGCTGACTCGGGTGCGCGGGGTTCCGCAGCCCAGATCCGTCAGCTGGCCGGTATGCGTGGTCTGATGGCTAAGCCGGACGGCTCCATCATCGAGACGCCGATCACTGCGAACTTCCGTGAAGGTCTGAGCGTACTTCAGTACTTCATCTCGACTCACGGTGCTCGTAAGGGTCTGGCGGATACCGCACTGAAAACCGCTAACTCCGGTTACCTGACTCGTCGTCTGGTGGACGTTGCCCAGGATCTGGTTGTGACCGAGATCGACTGCGGCACCGATCAGGGCCTGGTGATGACGCCACACATCGAAGGCGGCGATGTTGTAGAGCCGCTGGGTGAGCGTGTACTGGGTCGTGTCATCGCCCGTGACGTGTTCAAGCCAGGCACCGAGGACGTTATCGTTCCGGCCGGTACCTTGGTCGACGAGCAATGGGTCGAGTTCATCGAGCTGAACAGCATCGACGAAGTGATCGTGCGTTCGCCGATCAACTGCGAAACCCGCTACGGCATCTGCGCCAAGTGCTACGGTCGTGATCTGGCTCGCGGTCACCAGGTGAACATCGGTGAAGCTGTCGGCGTTATCGCTGCCCAGTCGATCGGTGAGCCGGGTACCCAGCTGACCATGCGTACGTTCCACATCGGTGGTGCTGCAAGCCGTACTTCGGCTGCCGACAGCGTCCAGGTGAAGAATGGCGGTATGGTGCGTCTGCACAACCTGAAGCAGGTTGAGCGTGCCGACGGTAACCTGGTTGCCGTATCGCGTTCGGGTGAGTTGGCGATTGCCGACGAGTTCGGTCGTGAGCGTGAGCGCTACAAGCTGCCTTACGGTGCGGTGATTTCGGTCAAGGAAGGTGAAAAGGTCGAAGCTGGCGCCATCGTCGCCAAATGGGACCCGCACACTCACCCGATCGTTACCGAACTGAAAGGTACCGTGACCTTCGTGGGCATGGAAGAAAACATCACCATCAAGCGTCAGACCGACGAACTGACCGGCTTGACCAACATTGAAGTACTGGACGTCAAGGATCGCCCTGCCGCAGGCAAGGAAATCCGTCCGGCAATCAAGATGGTCGATGCTGCTGGCAAGGACCTGTACCTGCCAGGTACTGACGTACCTGCCCAGTACTTCCTGCCGGCCAACGCCCTTGTCGGTGTGGCTGACGGTGCGCAGATCGGTGTTGGTGACGTTATTGCGCGTATCCCGCAAGAGACGTCGAAGACCCGTGACATTACCGGTGGTCTGCCGCGCGTTGCCGACCTGTTCGAAGCGCGTCGTCCGAAAGAAGCCTCGATTCTGGCTGAAGTCAGCGGCACCATCGCATTCGGTAAAGAGACCAAGGGCAAGCGTCGCCTGGTGATCACTCCGACCGACGGTAGCGATCCGTACGAAGAGCTGATTCCGAAGTGGCGCCACCTGAACGTCTTCGAAGGTGAACAGGTAAACCGCGGCGAAGTTATCTCGGACGGCCCGAGCGATCCGCATGACATCCTGCGTCTGCTGGGTGTGAGTGCGCTGGCGAAGTACATCGTCAACGAGATCCAGGACGTTTACCGTCTGCAAGGCGTGAAGATCAACGACAAGCACATCGAGACCATTCTGCGTCAGATGCTGCGCAAGGTTGAGATCTCCGAGTCGGGTGATTCCAGCTTCATCAAGGGCGACCAGATGGAACTGACCCAGGTACTGGTAGAGAACGAGCGTCTCGCTAGCGAGGACAAGTTCATCTCCAAGTTCACCCGCGTGCTGCTGGGTATCACCAAGGCCTCGCTGTCGACCGAGTCGTTCATCTCCGCGGCTTCCTTCCAGGAAACAACCCGCGTACTGACCGAAGCGGCGGTAACCGGCAAGCGCGACTACCTGCGCGGCCTGAAAGAGAACGTGGTCGTGGGTCGTCTGATCCCGGCTGGTACTGGTCTGGCCTACCACAGCGAGCGCAAGCGTCGCCGTGATGCCGACAAACCGCTGCGTGTAAGCGCCAGTGAAGTGGAAGCCGCACTGACCGAAGCGCTGAATTCCAGCGGTAACTAAGTACAGGGCAAGGCCCCGGCTAGCCTCGGGCGATCATCGGCGACATGAAATGTTGCCGATGATCGGGCGGGGAGGGCCGGGGCCTCGTCTTGACTGGGTGCAAGATCCTCTTTAGACTTTTGTACCCTTAAATTTGGTGAGGCTCCGTCTCGCCAATTTTTGGCTTTCTTGCAAGACAATAGAGTCGCAAGACAATCAGTGGAGCTAGTAGATGGCAACTATCAACCAGCTGGTACGTCAGCCGCGTAAGCGTTCGGTCGAGAAGTCCGACGTTCCTGCGCTGCAGAACTGCCCGCAACGTCGTGGCGTGTGCACCCGTGTGTACACCACCACGCCGAAAAAACCTAACTCGGCACTGCGTAAAGTATGCCGTGTGCGTCTGACCAACGGTTTCGAGGTTTCCTCGTACATCGGTGGTGAAGGCCACAACCTGCAAGAGCACAGCGTCGTCCTGATTCGTGGCGGTCGTGTAAAAGACTTGCCAGGTGTTCGTTACCACACCGTTCGCGGCTCTCTGGATACTTCGGGCGTTAAAGGCCGTAACCAGGGTCGTTCGAAGTACGGTACCAAGCGTCCGAAGTAATCGGCCGTTTGCAGACATCCATTTTTTTGAGTCGATAAGAGTAAGGTCGGGCGTGGGTCGAATGACCTGGTCCCGGGCTAACCTGAAGACCGTTTGAGGGCTTATCATGCCAAGACGTCGTGTAGCAGCAAAACGTGAGATCCTTGACGATCCGAAGTACGGATCCCAGATCCTCGCGAAGTTCATGAACCACGTGATGGAAAGCGGCAAGAAGGCCGTAGCCGAGCGCATCGTTTACGGTGCCCTGGATACCGTCAAAGCACGCAAGAACAGCGACCCCCTGGAAATCTTCGAGAAAGCTCTCGACGCCATCGCTCCGCTGGTCGAAGTAAAGTCCCGTCGTGTCGGCGGTGCCACTTACCAGGTTCCGGTTGAAGTTCGTCCATCCCGTCGTAACGCTCTGGCAATGCGCTGGCTCGTAGACTACGCCCGTAAGCGCGGCGAGAAGTCGATGGCTCTGCGTCTGGCCGGCGAGCTGCTGGATGCTGCCGAAGGCAAGGGTGCTGCAGTCAAGAAGCGTGAAGACGTTCACCGTATGGCTGAAGCCAACAAAGCGTTCTCGCACTACCGCTTCTAATTCAAGCATCAATCTTTTTGCGAGGGCTTTATGGCTCGTACTACAGCAATTAACCGCTACCGCAACATTGGTATCTGTGCCCACGTTGACGCGGGCAAGACCACCACTACCGAGCGGATCCTGTTCTACACAGGTCTGAGCCACAAAATGGGCGAGGTGCATGACGGCGCCGCGACCACCGACTGGATGGTGCAGGAGCAGGAGCGCGGTATCACCATTACCTCCGCTGCCGTTACCACCTTCTGGAAAGGTTCCCGTGGTCAGTATGACAACTACCGCGTAAACGTCATCGATACCCCTGGCCACGTTGACTTCACCATTGAAGTAGAGCGTTCGCTGCGTGTACTCGATGGCGCGGTCGTTGTGTTCTGCGGCACCTCCGGCGTTGAGCCGCAGTCCGAAACCGTATGGCGTCAAGCCAACAAGTACGGTGTTCCGCGTGTTGTTTACGTGAACAAGATGGACCGTGCTGGTGCAAACTTCCTGCGCGTCGTAGGTCAGATCAAGAACCGTCTGGGTCACACTCCGGTTCCTGTTCAGCTGGCCATCGGTTCGGAAGATAACTTCCAGGGTCAGGTTGACCTGATCAAGATGAAGGCTATCTACTGGAGCGAAGACGACAAGGGCACTACCTACCGTGAGGAAGAAATTCCTGCGGATATGGTCGAGCTGGCTAACGAATGGCGCAACAACATGGTTGAAGCTGCCGCCGAAGCCAACGAAGAGCTGATGAACAAGTACCTTGAAGAAGGTGAGCTGTCCGTCGAAGAGATCAAGGCAGGCCTGCGTGCGCGCACCCTGGCCAGCGAGATCGTTCCGGCTGTCTGCGGTTCGTCGTTCAAGAACAAGGGTGTTCCCCTGGTTCTGGATGCCGTCATCGACTTCCTGCCTGCGCCGACCGAGATTCCTGCTATCCAGGGTATCAACCCGGACGACAAGGATCTGGCAAAAGACGACCCGGCCGTTCGCAAGGACGAGCGTCATGCTGACGATGACGAGCCGTTCTCGGCACTGGCGTTCAAGATCGCGACCGACCCGTTCGTAGGTACTCTGACCTTCGTTCGCGTCTACTCGGGCGTTCTGAGCTCCGGCGACTCCGTGATCAACTCGGTCAAAGGCAAGAAAGAGCGCGTTGGTCGTATGGTGCAGATGCACGCCAACCAGCGTGAAGAGATCAAGGAAGTACGCGCTGGCGACATCGCGGCCCTGATCGGCATGAAGGACGTGACCACGGGTGAAACCCTGTGCAACGCCGACAAGCCAATCATCCTTGAGCGTATGGACTTCCCGGAGCCTGTAATCTCCCTGTCCGTCGAGCCGAAAACCAAGGCTGACCAGGAGAAGATGGGTATCGCACTGGGCAAGCTGGCTCAGGAAGATCCGTCGTTCCGCGTCAAGACCGATGAAGAAACCGGTCAGACCATCATCTCCGGTATGGGTGAGCTGCACCTGGACATCCTCGTTGACCGCATGAAGCGCGAATTCAACGTCGAAGCCAACATCGGCAAGCCGCAGGTTTCGTACCGCGAGAAGATCACCAAGTCCAACGTCGAGATCGAAGGCAAGTTCGTTCGTCAGTCGGGTGGTCGTGGTCAGTTCGGTCACTGCTGGGTTCGTTTCTCCGAGCCGGACGTGGACGAAAAGGGCAACATCACCGAAGGTCTGGTGTTCTCCAACGAAGTCGTTGGTGGTGTGATTCCTAAGGAATACATCCCTGCGATCCAGAAGGGTATCGAAGAGCAGATGAAAAACGGCATTGTTGCCGGTTATCCTCTGATCGGCCTGAAGGCCGCGGTATTCGACGGTTCGTACCACGACGTCGACTCCAACGAAATGGCGTTCAAGATCGCTGCTTCGATGGCGACCAAGCAACTGGCCCAGAAGGGCGGTGGCGTGGTTCTCGAGCCGATCATGAAAGTCGAAGTTGTAACCCCGGAAGACTACCTGGGTGACGTGATGGGTGACCTGAACCGTCGTCGTGGTCTGGTCCAGGGTATGGATGAGTCGGTCTCTGGCCGTGTCGTCCGTGCTGAAGTACCGCTCGGAGAGATGTTCGGTTACGCAACCGACGTTCGTTCCATGTCTCAGGGTCGCGCAAGCTACTCCATGGAATTCTCCAAATACGCCGAAGCTCCGTCGAACATCGTCGAAGCACTCGTTAAAAAACAAGGCTAATCCCCTTTAGGCAAGAGGTTCACTGTCGTGGCTAAAGAAAAATTTGATCGTTCCCTTCCCCACGTTAACGTCGGCACCATCGGCCACGTTGACCACGGTAAGACCACTCTGACCGCAGCTCTGACTCGCGTTTGCTCCGAAGTTTTCGGTTCGGCAGTCGTTGAGTTCGACAAGATCGACTCGGCTCCGGAAGAAAAAGCGCGCGGTATCACCATCAACACCGCTCACGTTGAGTACAACTCGACCATTCGTCACTACGCTCACGTTGACTGCCCAGGTCACGCTGACTACGTGAAGAACATGATCACCGGTGCTGCCCAGATGGACGGCGCGATCCTGGTTTGCTCGGCCGCCGATGGTCCGATGCCACAAACCCGTGAGCACATCCTGCTGTCCCGTCAGGTAGGCGTTCCGTACATCGTGGTCTTCCTGAACAAGGCTGACCTGGTAGACGACGCTGAGCTGCTGGAACTGGTCGAGATGGAAGTTCGCGACCTGCTGTCCACCTATGACTTCCCAGGCGACGACACCCCGATCATCATCGGTTCGGCTCGTATGGCGCTGGAAGGCAAAGACGACAACGAAATGGGTACTACCGCTGTCAAGAAGCTGGTAGAAACTCTGGACAGCTACATTCCTGAGCCAGTTCGTGCCATCGACCAGCCGTTCCTGATGCCGATCGAAGACGTGTTCTCGATCTCGGGTCGTGGTACCGTTGTTACCGGTCGTATCGAGCGTGGTATCGTCCGCGTTCAGGATCCACTGGAAATCGTTGGTCTGCGTGACACCACCACCACCACCTGCACCGGTGTTGAGATGTTCCGCAAGCTGCTGGACGAAGGTCGTGCTGGCGAGAACTGCGGCGTTCTGCTGCGTGGTACCAAGCGTGACGACGTTGAGCGTGGTCAGGTTCTGGTCAAGCCAGGTTCGGTCAAGCCGCACACCAAGTTCACCGCAGAAGTCTACGTCCTGTCGAAGGAAGAAGGCGGCCGTCACACTCCGTTCTTCAAAGGCTACCGTCCACAGTTCTACTTCCGTACCACTGACGTGACCGGTAACTGCGAACTGCCGGAAGGCGTTGAAATGGTAATGCCAGGTGACAACATTCAGATGACTGTTACCCTGATCAAGACCATCGCAATGGAAGACGGTCTGCGCTTCGCTATCCGTGAAGGCGGTCGTACCGTCGGCGCCGGCGTTGTGGCCAAAATCATCGAGTAATCACTCGACCGATTGAAAAAAACCCCCGCTCAGCGGGGGTTTTTTTTATTGGGTTGACACTAAATGGGGGCGTCTATAGAATCACGCCTCCTTTTAGCGGGCGTAGTGCGTCCGTTGGGAACAGCCTGGAGTCTGAAATCCAATGCAAAATCAGCAAATCCGTATCAGGTTGAAGGCTTTCGACCATCGCCTGATCGACCAATCCACCCAGGAAATCGTGGAAACCGCGAAACGTACTGGTGCACAAGTGCGTGGTCCAATTCCACTGCCTACCCGCAAAGAGCGTTTCACCGTTCTGGTTTCCCCGCACGTCAACAAAGACGCGCGCGACCAGTACGAGATTCGCACTCATAAGCGTGTTCTGGACATCGTCCAGCCAACGGATAAAACCGTTGACGCGCTGATGAAGCTTGATCTGGCGGCAGGTGTGGAAGTACAGATCAGCCTCGGCTAAGACTTCGGTCTAGTCGTGTAACGCTCTGAAATGGGCGGCCATAGCGGGTGAAAGCCCCGTACACTCATGAGGTTTACAACATGACTATTGGTGTAATCGGTCGCAAGTGCGGTATGACCCGCATTTTCACCGAAGAAGGTGTCTCCATTCCGGTCACGGTCATTGAGATCGAGCCGAATCGCGTCACCCAGTTCAAAACTGAAGAAACCGATGGCTACCGTGCAGTGCAAGTCACTGTCGGCGAGCGTCGTGCTTCGCGTGTGACTGCCGCTCAGGCAGGCCACTTCGCCAAGGCCAACGTTGCCGCTGGTCGCGGTGTTTGGGAGTTCCGTCTTGAAGAAGGCGATTTCCAGGCTGGCGATCTGATCAAAGCTGAACTCTTCACTGCAGGCCAGCTGGTTGACGTTACTGGTCAGTCCAAAGGTAAAGGCTTCGCCGGTACCATCAAGCGCTGGAACTTCCGTGGTCAGGACAACACCCACGGTAACTCCGTGTCGCACCGTGTTCCTGGTTCCATCGGCCAGTGCCAGACTCCTGGTCGTGTGTTCAAGGGCAAGAAAATGTCCGGTCACATGGGCGCCGAGCGCGTGACTGTTCAGTCCCTGGAAGTAGTTCGCGTAGACGCTGAGCGCAACCTGCTGCTGATCAAGGGTGCCGTACCTGGCGCTACTGGCGGCGACGTGGTTGTACGTCCAGCTGTCAAGGCTCGCGGTTAAGGGGAAACTGACATGCAACTTAATGTAAATGACGCTCAGGCGATCGAAGTTTCCGAACTGACTTTCGGTGGCGAATTCAACGAGACGCTGGTTCACCAAGCAGTCGTGGCCTACATGGCCGGCGGCCGTCAGGGCACCAAGCAGCAGAAGACCCGTTCCGACGTGGCTGGTGGCGGTAAGCGCCCATGGCGTCAGAAGGGTACTGGCCGTGCTCGTGCTGGTACCACTCGTGGTCCGATCTGGCGTGGCGGTGGTGTAACCTTCGCAGCTCGCCCACAAGATCACTCGCAGAAGCTCAACAAGAAGATGTATCGCGCAGCTCTGCGCTCCATCCTCGCTGAGCTGGTGCGTAGCGACCGTCTGGTCGTGGTTCAGGACTTCGCTGTTGAAGCACCGAAAACCAAAGATCTGCTGAACAAGCTGAACGGCATGGGTCTGAGCGATGTATTGATCGTTTCCGACGCTGTTGATCAGAACCTGTACCTGGCTGCTCGTAACCTGCCGCACGTCGATGTACGTGACGTACAAGGTTCCGACCCGGTCAGTCTGATCGCATACGAGAAAGTGTTGATCACTGTCTCGGCCGTGAAGAAATTCGAGGAGCTGCTGGGATGAACCAGGAACGCGTATTCAAAGTCCTCCTTGGCCCGCACGTTTCCGAGAAGGCTACCGTTCTGGCTGAGAAGAAAGGCCAGTTCGTATTCAAGGTTGCTACTGATGCAACCAAGCTGGAAATCAAGAAAGCTGTCGAAGGCCTGTTCAACGTAAAAGTTGAAAACGTGTCGACTGTTAACGTTCTGGGTAAAACCAAGCGTACCGCACGTGGTCTGGGCAAGCGTAATGACTGGAAGAAGGCGATCGTCTCCCTTCAGCCAGGCCAAGATCTCGATTTCAGCAGCAGTGCTGAGTAAGGAAGGGGTGCATCATGGCAATCGTTAAATGCAAACCGACTTCCCCTGGCCGCCGTTTCGTGGTCAAGGTGGTCAACAAGGAGCTGCACAAAGGCGCTCCTCACGCACCGCTGATCGAGAAAAAATCGAAGTCTGGTGGTCGTAACAACAATGGCCGCATTACCACTCGTCACGTTGGTGGTGGTCACAAGCAGCATTACCGTCTGGTCGACTTCCGTCGCAACGACAAAGATGGCATTCCAGCCACTGTCGAGCGTATCGAATACGATCCGAACCGTACTGCTCACATCGCCCTGCTGTGCTACGCAGACGGTGAGCGTCGCTACATCATCGCGCCTAAGGGCGTGAGCGCTGGCGACCAGCTGATCGCAGGTGCCCTGGCCCCAATCAAGGCCGGTAACTCCCTGCAGCTGCGCAACATTCCAGTAGGTAGCACCATTCACGGCATCGAACTGAAGCCGGGTAAAGGTGCTCAGATCGCTCGTTCCGCTGGTGCTTCGGCTCAGCTGATCGCTCGCGAAGGTGTCTACGTGACCCTGCGTCTGCGCTCTGGTGAAATGCGTAAAGTCCTGGCTGAGTGCCGTGCGACCCTGGGTGAAGTCTCGAACTCCGAGCACAGCCTGCGTTCGCTGGGTAAAGCTGGTGCCAAACGCTGGCGCGGCGTTCGCCCAACCGTTCGTGGTGTTGCCATGAACCCGGTTGACCACCCACACGGTGGTGGTGAAGGTCGTACCTCCGGTGGTCGTCATCCGGTATCGCCATGGGGCTTCCCAACCAAGGGTGCTAAAACCCGTGGTAATAAGCGTACCGACAACATGATCGTCCGTCGTCGCAAGTAACTAGAGGGATACGACAGTGCCACGTTCTCTGAAAAAAGGTCCTTTTATCGATCTTCACCTGTTGAAGAAGGTCGAAGTGGCGGTGGAGAAGAACGATCGCAAGCCAGTTAAAACCTGGTCGCGTCGCTCGATGATCCTGCCACAAATGGTCGGTCTGACCATCGCGGTTCACAACGGTCGCCAGCATGTTCCAGTTCTCGTGAACGAAGACATGGTCGGCCACAAACTGGGCGAGTTCGCCGGTACCCGCACCTATCGCGGGCACGTGGCTGACAAGAAAGCCAAGCGTTAAGGGGTAAGGAAATGGAAGTAGCCGCTAAGTTGTCGGGCGCTCGCATCTCCGCCCAGAAAGCCCGCTTGGTCGCCGACCAGATCCGCGGGAAGAAGGTGGGCGAAGCGCTCAACCTGTTGGCCTTCAGCAGCAAAAAAGCCGCTGAAATCATGAAGAAAGTCCTCGAGTCGGCCGTAGCCAACGCCGAACACAACGAAGGCGCAGACGTTGATGACCTGAAGGTCTCCACCGTCTTCGTCAACGAAGGGCGTTCGCTGAAGCGCATCATGCCACGTGCCAAAGGCCGTGCTGATCGCATCGTCAAGCGGTCTTGCCATATCACTGTCAAGGTTGCGGACAAGTAACGGAGTCGATCAGATGGGTCAGAAAGTACATCCCACTGGCATTCGCCTGGGAATCGTCAAGGAGCACACCTCCGTCTGGTACGCAGACGGTGCTACTTACGCAGATTACCTGTTGAAGGATCTGAAAACGCGTGAGTACCTCCAAGACAAACTAAAAAGCGCGTCCGTAAGCCGTATCGATATTCATCGTCCGGCTCAAACTGCACGCATCACCATCCACACCGCTCGTCCCGGTATCGTTATCGGTAAGAAAGGTGAAGATGTCGAGAAGCTGCGTCAGGACCTGACCAAGCAGATGGGTGTGCCTGTGCACATCAACATCGAAGAGATCCGCAAGCCGGAACTCGACGCTATGCTGGTTGCGCAGAGCGTAGCTCAGCAGCTGGAACGCCGTGTAATGTTCCGTCGCGCCATGAAGCGCGCGGTACAGAACGCCATGCGTATTGGTGCCAAGGGCATCAAGATCCAGGTGAGCGGTCGTCTCGGCGGTGCTGAGATTGCTCGTACCGAGTGGTATCGCGAAGGTCGTGTGCCTCTGCACACCCTGCGTGCCGATATCGACTACAACACCTACGAAGCTCACACCACTTACGGTGTGATCGGTGTGAAGGTTTGGATCTTCAAAGGCGAAGTTATTGGTGGTCGCCAAGAAGAACTGAAACCACAAGCACCAGCGCCTCGTAAAAAAGCTGCTAAGTAAGGGGTACGCCAAATGTTGCAACCAAAGCGTACAAAATTCCGCAAGCAGATGACTGGCCACAACCGTGGTCTGGCACTGCGCGGTAGCAAAGTCAGCTTCGGCGAATTCGCCCTGAAAGCTGTTGCTCGCGGTCGCCTCACCGCTCGCCAGATCGAGTCCGCACGTCGTGCGCTGACCCGTCACGTTAAACGTGGCGGTAAGATCTGGATCCGTGTGTTCCCGGACAAGCCGATCTCCAAGAAACCTCTCGAGGTTCGTATGGGTAAAGGTAAGGGTTCCGTGGAGTACTGGGTTGCCCAGATTCAGCCAGGCAAAGTCCTGTACGAGATCGAGGGTGTTTCTGAAGAGCTGGCGCGCGAAGCTTTCGCCCTGGCTGCTGCAAAGCTGCCTCTCGCCACCTCCTTTGTTAAGCGGACGGTGATGTGATGAAAGCGAATGAACTTCGTGAAAAATCGGCACAGCAACTGAACGAGCAACTGCTCGGCTTGCTGCGCGACCAGTTCAATCTGCGTATGCAGAAAGCAACTGGCCAGTTGGGGCAGTCGCACCTGCTCTCGCAAGTTAAGCGTGACATCGCTCGCGTGAAAACTGTGCTCAACCAGCAGGCAGGTAAGTGATCATGGCTGAAGCTGAAAAAACCGTCCGTACGCTGACTGGCCGTGTCGTCAGCGACAAAATGGACAAGACCATCACCGTTCTGATCGAGCGTCGCGTAAAGCACCCGATCTACGGTAAATACGTTAAGCGTTCGACTAAGCTGCACGCGCACGACGAAGCCAACCAGTGCAAGATCGGCGACAAGGTTTCCATCCGTGAAACCCGTCCGCTGGCCAAGACCAAGTCCTGGGCACTGGTTGAAGTCCTCGAACGCGCTGTTGAAGTCTAAGGGCTAGGGGTCGGAGAAATTTTATGATTCAGACTCAATCCATGCTCGATGTGGCCGATAACAGCGGCGCTCGTCGCGTCATGTGCATCAAGGTACTCGGCGGTTCGCACCGCCGTTACGCCGGCATCGGTGACATCATCAAGGTTACCGTCAAGGAAGCAATTCCGCGCGGTAAGGTCAAAAAAGGCCAAGTGATGACCGCTGTTGTCGTACGTACCCGTCACGGTGTTCGTCGCGCTGACGGTTCCATCATTCGTTTCGACGGCAACGCTGCTGTTCTGCTGAACAACAAGCAAGAGCCGATCGGCACTCGCATCTTCGGGCCAGTGACCCGTGAGCTTCGTACTGAGAAGTTCATGAAGATCGTCTCGCTCGCCCCTGAAGTGCTGTAAGGAGATCCGACATGCAAAAGATTCGTCGTGACGACGAGATCATCGTGATCGCCGGCAAAGACAAAGGTAAGCGCGGTAAGGTGCTGAAGGTTCTGGCTGATGACCGTCTGGTTATCGGTGGCGTGAACCTGGTCAAGCGTCATACCAAGCCTAACCCGATGGCGGGCGTACAGGGCGGTATCGTCGAGAAAGAAGCGCCTCTGCACGCTTCCAACGTTGCCATCTTCAACGGTGAAACCAACAAGGCTGACCGCGTTGGTTTCAAAGTAGAAGACGGTAAAAAAATTCGTGTCTTCAAGTCGACCCAAAAAGCGGTTGATGCTTGAACACTGCTAGGTAGAAGACCATGGCACGACTGAAAGAGATTTACCGGAACGAAATCGCTCCTAAGCTTAAGGAAGAACTTAAGCTGTCGAACGTGATGGAAGTTCCGCGCGTTACCAAGATCACCCTGAACATGGGTCTGGGCGAAGCGATCGGCGACAAGAAAGTCATCGAGCACGCTGTTGCCGACCTGGAAAAGATCACCGGTCAAAAGCCGGTCGTGACTTTCGCTCGCAAATCCATCGCTGGCTTCAAAGTCCGCGAAGGCTGGCCGATCGGCGTCAAGGTGACCCTGCGTAGCGACAAGATGTACGAATTTCTGGACCGCCTGCTGGCGATCTCCCTGCCTCGGGTTCGCGACTTCCGCGGCCTGAATGCCAAGTCCTTCGATGGTCGTGGCAACTACAGCATGGGCGTGAAAGAGCAGATCATCTTCCCGGAAATCGACTACGACAAGATCGATGCTCTGCGCGGTTTGGACATCACCCTGACCACCACTGCTCGTTCGGACGACGAAGGCCGCGCTCTGCTGCGTGCTTTCAAGTTCCCGTTCCGCAACTGATTGGAGTAGGAAAATGGCCAAGAAGAGCATGAAGAACCGCGAGCTGAAGCGTCAGCTCACGGTAGCAAAGTTCGCCAAGAAGCGTGCTGAGCTGAAAGCGACCATCGTTAACCAGAATGCCTCTCCAGAAGAGCGTTTTGCTGCCGTTGTCGCTCTGCAGAAGCAGCCACGTGACGCTAGCGCTTCGCGCCTGCGCAACCGTTGCCGCCTGACCGGTCGTCCTCACGGTGTATACCGTAAGTTCGGCCTGGGCCGTAACATGCTGCGTCAAGCTGCAATGCGTGGTGACGTGCCGGGTCTGGTCAAGGCCTCCTGGTAATCGCTGCAGGCAAGGCGCTGGTGGAAGGGGAGCAATCTTCCGACCGCCGGTGACCTCGCCAACAAACAAGCCCCTATATGGGGCTTGTTTCGTTTCTGCCTTGTGTCTAGAATGACCGGCTCACCTGAGCCTGGGTTTTTGCCCAATCCGTTCGGGTGGTTGTCATAGCCGCAAGGCTAATAATTCTTGTATCAGGAGCATCTAGCCCATGAGTATGCAGGACCCGTTAGCGGACATGCTAACTCGCATCCGTAATGCCCAGATGGCTGAAAAGTCCGTCGTAAGCATGCCTTCCTCTACCCTGAAGGTCGCGGTTGCCAAAGTTCTGAAGGACGAAGGTTACATCGCTGGCTACCAGGTAACTGGTGAGGCCAAGCCTTCCCTGTCGATCGAACTGAAGTACTTCGAAGGCCGTCCGGTCATCGAGGAACTGAAGCGCTCCAGCCGTCCAGGCCTGCGCCAGTACAAGGCCGTCACCGATCTGCCGAAAGTACGTGGCGGTCTGGGCGTGTCTATCGTCTCCACCAACAAAGGTGTGATGACGGATCGCGCTGCGCGCGCTGCCGGTGTCGGCGGCGAAGTTCTGTGCACAGTGTTCTAAGGGGGGATAGACATGTCTCGCGTCGCTAAGAACCCCGTTAAGCTGCCATCCGGTGTCGAAGTCAAATTCGCCGGTCAGCAGCTTTCGGTGAAGGGTGCCAAAGGTACTCTCGAACTGAACGTTCACTCGTCTGTTGAAGTTACCGAAGAGTCTGGTGAGCTGCGTTTCGTCGCTCGCAATGGTGACCAGCAAGCTCGTGCCATGGCCGGTACCACCCGCGCTCTGGTCAACAACATGGTCCAAGGCGTAAGCCAAGGCTTCGAGCGCAAGCTCCAGCTGGTCGGTGTTGGTTACAAGGCACAGGCTAAAGGCACCGTCCTGAACCTGGCCCTGGGCTTCTCTCACCCAGTGGACTACGAACTGCCAGCCGGTATCACCGCTGAAACACCTAGCCAGACCGACATCCTGATCAAGGGTATCGACAAGCAGCTGGTAGGTCAGGTGGCCGCTGAAATCCGCGACTTCCGTCCGCCAGAGCCTTACAAAGGTAAAGGTGTGCGTTACGCGGACGAAGTAGTCCGTCGTAAAGAAGCCAAGAAGAAGTAGGGCCTAGTAAATGACCGACAAAAAAGTTATTCGACTGCGTCGCGCTCGCAAAGCACGTCTCAAGATGCACGAACTCGAAGTCGTGCGCCTGTGCGTGTTCCGCTCCTCGCAGCACATCTACGCCCAGGTCATTTCGGCCGACGGCAGCAAGGTTCTGGCAAGCGCCTCGACCTTGGACAAAGACCTGCGTGATGGCGCCACTGGCAACATCGACGCGGCCACTAAGGTTGGCAAGCTGGTAGCTGAGCGTGCGAAAGCCGCCGGTGTATCTCAAGTTGCCTTTGACCGTTCCGGCTTCAAGTACCATGGCCGCGTCAAAGCGCTGGCTGATGCTGCTCGTGAAGGCGGGCTGGAGTTCTAAGTTATGGCAAATAACGATCAAAAGCGCGACGAAGGCTACATCGAGAAGCTGGTTCAAGTTAACCGCGTTGCCAAAACCGTAAAAGGCGGCCGTATCTTCACTTTCACCGCGCTGACCGTGGTGGGTGATGGTAAAGGCCGTGTTGGCTTCGGCCGTGGCAAGTCGCGCGAAGTACCAGCCGCGATCCAGAAAGCCATGGAAGCTGCTCGCCGCAACATGATCCAGGTTGACCTGAAGGGCACCACCCTGCAGTACGCCACCAAGGCTGCCCACGGCGCCTCGAAGGTTTACATGCAGCCTGCCTCGGAAGGTACCGGTATCATCGCCGGTGGCGCAATGCGTGCTGTCCTGGAAGTTGCTGGTGTTCAGAACGTTCTGGCCAAGTGCTACGGTTCGACCAACCCAGTGAACGTGGTTTACGCCACCTTCAAGGGTCTGAAAGCCATGCAATCTCCTGAATCCATTGCCGCCAAGCGTGGCAAGAGCGTCGAGGAGATCTTCTGATCATGGCAACCGTAAAAGTAACGCTGATCAAGAGCGTCTCGGGCCGTCTGCCTAACCACAAGCTGTGTGTTAAAGGCCTGGGTCTGCGTCGCATCGGTCACACTGTAGAAGTCCAGGATACTCCCGAGAACCGCGGGATGATCAACAAGGCTTACTACATGCTGAAGGTCGAGGGCTAATCGATGAAACTCAATGATCTGAGTCCAGCGCCGGGTTCCCGTCGCGAGAAGCATCGTCCAGGTCGTGGTATCGGTAGCGGTCTGGGTAAGACCGGCGGCCGTGGCCACAAAGGTCAGACTTCCCGTTCGGGTGGTTCGATCGCTCCTGGCTTCGAAGGCGGTCAACAGCCGCTGCACCGTCGCCTGCCGAAGTTCGGCTTCGTTTCCCTGAAGGCCATGGACCGCGCCGAAGTGCGTCTGTCCGAGCTGGCTAAAGTGGAAGGCGACGTGATCTCCGTGCAATCCCTGAAGGATGCCAACGTGATCAACCAGCACATTCAGCGTGTGAAAATCATGCTGTCTGGCGAAGTTACTCGCGCAGTCACCATCAAGGGTATCGCAGCCACCAAGGGTGCGCGTGCGGCTATCGAAGCAGCTGGCGGCAAATTCGAGGAATAAATGGCTAAGCAAGGTGCTCTCTCTTCGCTCGGTAAGGGCGGGATGTCGGAACTCTGGGCTCGTCTGCGCTTTCTGTTCATGGCGATCATCGTCTATCGGATAGGTGCGCATATCCCGGTTCCCGGCATCAATCCGGACCGTCTGGCGGATCTGTTTCGGCAGAATGAGGGGACCATTCTTAGCTTGTTCAACATGTTTTCCGGTGGCGCGCTCGAACGCATGAGCATCTTTGCACTGGGGATCATGCCGTACATTTCGGCATCGATCATCATGCAGTTGATGACGGCGGTCAGCCCGCAACTGGAGCAGTTGAAGAAGGAAGGTGAAGCTGGCCGTCGCAAGATCAGCCAGTACACCCGCTACGGCACCGTTATCCTGGCACTGGTCCAAGCCATTGGCATGTCCATTGGCCTGGCCAACCAGGGCGTGGCGTTTTCTGTAGGCCTGGGCTTCCACGTCGTCGCTGTTTCCACTTTCGTGGCAGGCGCGATGTTCATGATGTGGCTGGGCGAGCAGATCACCGAGCGCGGTGTGGGCAACGGTATCTCGATGTTGATCTTCGCAGGTATCGTTGCCGGTCTTCCGAGAGCAATCGGGCAGTCTTTCGAGTCTGCACGCACAGGCGATATCAACATTTTCGCCCTGGTCGCTATCGGTCTGCTGGCAGTAGCGATTATCGGTTTTGTGGTGTTCATTGAGCGTGGTCAGCGTCGTATCGCCGTTCATTACGCCAAGCGTCAGCAGGGCCGCAAGGTCTTCGCTGCGCAGACCAGCCACTTGCCGTTGAAGGTGAACATGGCGGGGGTTATCCCGGCCATTTTCGCGAGCAGCATTCTGCTGTTCCCGGCTTCGCTGGGTGCCTGGTTTGGTCAGTCCGAAGGTATGGGCTGGCTGCAGGACATCTCGCAGTCGATCGCTCCTGGTCAGCCGTTGAACATTCTGCTGTTTAGTGCAGGGATCATTTTCTTCTGCTTCTTCTACACAGCGTTGATGTTCAACCCGAAAGACGTAGCGGAAAACCTGAAGAAGTCCGGTGCCTTTATTCCGGGCATCCGTCCTGGTGAGCAGTCGGCGCGCTACATTGATGGCGTTCTGACCCGTTTGACCATGTTCGGTGCTCTTTACATGATGGCCGTCTGCCTTCTGCCCCAGTTCCTGGTGGTGGCAGCAAATGTGCCGTTCTACCTTGGCGGGACCTCGTTGCTGATTGTGGTAGTGGTTGTGATGGACTTCATGTCCCAAGTACAATCGCACCTCGTTTCGCACCAGTACGAATCCCTGATGAAGAAAGCCAACCTGAAAGGCTACGGTGGCAGCGGTCTGCTGCGCTGATACGCCCCTAAGGTTCGAGGAGTCGGTAATGAAAGTTCGTGCATCGGTGAAAAAGCTGTGCCGTAACTGCAAGATCATCCGTCGCGAAGGCGTCGTACGAGTGATCTGCAGCGCGGAACCGCGTCACAAACAGCGCCAAGGCTGAGTGTGATCTGCGCTTCAAACCCAGCAGCTAGTGTGCTGCTGGGTTGATTATTCGTTTCTACAGCGATATTATCTCGCGCCCTATTTCTTGGCTTCCGGGGCGTAGGTAGCTGTCAATTGGAGTCCCACTGAATGGCCCGTATTGCAGGCGTCAACATTCCAGATAACAAGCATACTGTTATCTCGCTGACCTACATCTATGGTGTCGGTCGCACAACTGCACAGAAGATTTGTGCAGGCGCTGGTGTAAACCCAGCCGCTAAGATCAAGGATCTGAGCGACGAGCAAATCGAAACCCTGCGTGGCGAAGTCGCGAAGTTCACCACCGAAGGTGACCTGCGTCGTGACGTCAACATGAAGATCAAGCGCTTGATGGACCTGGGTTGCTACCGCGGCCTGCGTCATCGTAAAGGTCTGCCGGTTCGCGGTCAGCGCACCAAGACCAACGCACGCACCCGTAAGGGCCCGCGTAAGCCGATCCGCAAGTAATCGCCCAGGAATATAGACATGGCAAAACCTGCTGCTCGTCCTCGTAAGAAAGTCAAAAAGACAGTGGTTGATGGCATCGCCCACATCCATGCTTCTTTCAACAACACCATCGTGACCATCACCGATCGTCAGGGCAATGCTTTGTCCTGGGCGACCTCCGGTGGTTCGGGTTTCCGTGGTTCGCGCAAATCCACCCCGTTCGCAGCCCAGATCGCTGCTGAGCGTGCTGGTCAAGCTGCGCTGGAATACGGTCTGAAGAACCTCGACGTTAACGTCAAGGGTCCAGGTCCAGGTCGTGAGTCCGCCGTTCGTGCATTGAACAGCTGCGGCTACAAGATCGCCAGCATCACCGACGTGACGCCAATCCCGCACAACGGGTGCCGTCCGCCGAAGAAGCGTCGCGTGTAATCAGGAGACAGAAGAATGGCACGTTACATTGGTCCAAAATGCAAACTGTCTCGTCGTGAAGGCACTGACCTGTTCCTGAAGAGCGGCGTTCGCGCTCTGGAATCGAAGTGCAATATCGAAGCAGCCCCAGGTATCCACGGCCAGCGCCGTGGCCGTCAGTCCGACTACGGCACCCAGCTGCGTGAGAAACAAAAAGTCCGTCGTATCTACGGTGTTCTGGAGCGTCAGTTCCGCGGTTACTACCAAGCTGCTGCCTCGAAAAAAGGCGCAACCGGTGAGAACCTGCTGCAACTGCTCGAGTGCCGTCTGGATAACGTCGTTTACCGTATGGGCTTCGGCTCGACTCGTTCCGAGTCCCGTCAGCTGGTTTCGCACAAAGCGATCAGCGTCAACGGTAAAACTGTAAACATTCCATCCTACCAAGTTCGTCCGGGTGACGTGGTCGCAGTCCGCGAGAAATCGCTGGGCCAGTTGCGCATTGTTCAAGCCCTTGAACTGTGCGCCCAGCGTGGCCGCGTTGAGTGGGTTGACGTGGATGCTGCTAAAAAGTCGGGCGTTTTCAAGAACGTTCCTGCTCGCAGCGACCTGTCTGCCGACATCAACGAAAACCTGATTGTCGAGCTCTACTCCAAGTAAGGGCTAGAAAATAGGTGCATCCATGCAGATTTCGGTAAATGAGTTCCTGACTCCCCGCCATATTGATGTGCAGGTAGTCAGTCCGACCCGCGCCAAGATTACGCTCGAGCCTCTCGAGCGTGGTTTCGGCCATACCCTGGGCAACGCGCTGCGCCGCATCCTGTTGTCCTCCATGCCTGGCTGTGCAGTAGTCGAGGCCGAGATCGATGGCGTACTCCATGAGTACTCCGCGATCGAAGGTGTTCAGGAAGACGTAATTGAAATCCTGTTGAACCTGAAAGGCCTGGCTATCAAACTGCATGGTCGTGACGAAGTTACGCTGACCTTGTCGAAAAAGGGTTCGGGGGTGGTTACCGCTGCCGATATTCAGCTGGATCACGATGTCGAGATCGTCAACCCCGATCACGTAATCGCGAACCTGGCGTCGAACGGCGCTCTGAACATGAAGCTCACTGTAGCTCGTGGTCGTGGTTACGAGCCGGCCGACTCCCGTCAAACCGACGAAGACGAAAGCCGTAGCATTGGCCGTCTGCAGTTGGACGCTTCGTTCAGCCCGGTGCGTCGTATCGCCTATGTGGTCGAGAACGCCCGTGTTGAACAGCGTACCAACTTGGACAAACTGGTCATTGATCTGGAAACCAACGGCACCCTGGATCCTGAAGAGGCTATCCGCCGCGCTGCGACCATTCTGCAACAGCAGCTGGCCGCGTTCGTCGACCTCAAGGGTGACAGCGAGCCTGTCGTAGTCGAGCAGGAAGACGAGATCGATCCGATCCTGCTGCGTCCGGTTGACGACCTGGAACTGACTGTACGTTCGGCCAACTGCCTCAAGGCGGAGAACATCTACTACATCGGCGACCTGATTCAGCGTACCGAAGTAGAGCTGTTGAAGACTCCTAACCTGGGTAAGAAGTCCCTGACTGAAATCAAGGACGTTCTGGCCTCTCGTGGTCTGTCTCTCGGCATGCGCCTCGACAACTGGCCGCCTGCAAGTCTTAAGAAAGACGACAAGGCGACCGCCTGATCGTCGTAATCACCGAACGTAGTGTTTGGTAAGGAATGAATCATGCGTCATCGTAAAAGTGGACGTCACCTGAGCCGCACCAGCTCTCACCGCAAGGCTATGTTCCAGAACATGGCAGTGTCGCTGATCGAGCACGAGCTGATCAAAACCACCCTGCCGAAAGCCAAGGAACTGCGCCGCGTTGCCGAGCCGCTGATCACCCTGGCCAAGGAAGACAGCGTTGCTAACCGTCGTCTGGCCTTCGACCGTACCCGTTCGAAGTCCGCTGTTGGCAAACTGTTCAACGATCTGGGCAAGCGTTACGCCACCCGTCAGGGCGGCTACCTGCGCATCCTGAAGTGCGGTTTCCGCGCTGGCGACAACGCGCCTATGGCGTACGTCGAGCTGGTTGATCGTCCGGTCGGCGGTGCTGTAGAAGCTGCTGAGTAAGACGTTCTGTCTGCTACAAAAAACCGGGCCTAGTGCCCGGTTTTTTGTTTGCACATCTATTGTTTATTTCTATTGATGTAAGTCATGTAATAAATTTGTGCCTGTAATCTCGCTCGGCAATACTCTCTTCACAGCCGATTAGCCGGCGCTTGAAGACCGATAAGGAGAGCCCATGAGCAAGATTCTCACTACCGCTAGCGGTGCACCTGTAGCCGACAACCAGAACTCCCGCTCCGCCGGCCCGCGCGGTCCGCTGCTGCTCGACGACTTCCACCTGATCGAGAAGCTCGCCCATTTCAACCGCGAGAACATTCCAGAACGCCGCGTCCATGCCAAAGGCTCGGGTGCCTATGGCACTTTTACCGTTACTCACGATATTACCGGCTATACCAGCGCCAAGCTGTTCGAAGAGATCGGTAAACAAACTGAGACTTTCTTACGTTTTTCCACCGTTGGTGGCGAGCGCGGTTCGGCAGATACCGAGCGTGACCCGCGCGGTTTCGCGGTGAAGTTTTACACCGAGGAAGGCAACTGGGACATCGTCGGTAACAACACGCCAGTATTCTTCATTCGCGACCCACTGAAGTTCCCGGACTTTATCCACACCCAGAAGCGCCATCCGCAGTCCAACCTGAAGAACGCTCAGATGATGTGGGATTTCTGGTCGCACTCTCCTGAAGCGCTGCACCAGGTAACCATCCTCTTTTCCGACCGTGGCATTCCGGACGGCTACCGCCATATGCATGGCTTTGGCAGCCATACCTACAGCCTGATCAATGCAAAGGGTGAGCGCACTTGGGTCAAGTGGCACTTCAAGACTCAACAAGGCATCAAGAACCTCACCCCGGCAGACGCTGCACGCCTTGCAGGTACCGACCCGGATTACGCTCAGCGAGATCTGTTTGAGGCCATCGAACGTGGCGACTACCCGCGCTGGACGGTCTGCATTCAGGTGATGAGCGAAGCCGAGGCTGCTAGCCGTGACGAGAACCCATTCGACGTGACCAAGACATGGTCGCAGAAGGACTATCCGCTCATCGAGGTGGGTGTGCTGGAGCTCAATCGTAACCCGCTCAACTATTTCGCAGAGGTCGAGCAGGCTGCGTTCGGGCCGAGCAATATGGTGCCCGGCGTCGGTCTTTCGCCAGACCGCATGCTGCAAGGCCGCGTATTCGCCTACGCTGATGCGCACCGCTATCGCGTGGGTACCAATCACCAGCAATTGCCAGTCAACGCGCCACGCTGCCCGGTTAACAGCTATCAGCGCGACGGCTCCATGGCCACCGGTGGCTACGGTAGTGCACCGAACTATGAACCAAACAGCTACAGCGGCGCCCCGAAACAGTCCCCACGTCATGCTGAGCCAGCATTGGCCATGAATGGTTCGGCTGATCGCTACGATCACCGCGAGGACACCGACTACTTCAGCCATGCCGGCGCTTTGTTCCGTTTGATGAGCGATGAGCAGAAGGCCCTGCTGATCAGCAACATCGCCGGTACCATGGCGGGCGTCAGCGAAGACGTGATCCAGCGTCAGTTACAGTACTTCTTCAAGGCGGATCCGGCCTACGGTGAAGGGATTGCGAAGGCTTTGGGCATCAATCTCGCCTAAGTCGAAGTGATAAGAAGAACCGCCCTCATTTGGGCGGTTTTTCAATGAATATCACTACTGTTTAACCGATTTTTTGCGTCTGATTGCGCGTTTTTCAGTGACCGTAGACAAAAGCTGGTTCACACTATGTGGCATAGACGTTTTCACATGGAGAATCAGGGCGATGCAAGGCCACCCGGATGTAATCAACTATCTCGTCACGCTGTTGAAGGGCGAACTGGCGGCACGCGACCAGTACTTCATTCATTCGCGCATGTACGAAGACTGGGGCCTGTCCAAGCTCTACGAGCGCATCAACCACGAGATGGAGGAAGAGACGCAGCACGCCGATGCCCTGATGCGTCGTATCCTCATGCTCGAAGGGACCCCTGACATGCGTGCGGATGACCTGGAGGTCGGCAGCACCGTGCCGGAAATGATTGAGGCAGACCTCAAGCTCGAATACAAGGTGCGCGGTGCGCTTTGCAAAGGCATCGAGCTGTGCGAATTGCACAAGGATTACGTCAGTCGTGACATCCTGCGTGCGCAGCTGGCCGACACCGAAGAAGATCACACCTACTGGCTCGAGAAGCAGCAGGGCCTGATCAAGGCCATCGGGCTGGAAAACTATCTGCAGTCGCAGATGTAAGTTATCCACAGACACAAGTAAAAGCCCCTGGCACCAACGGTACCAGGGGCTTTCTCATTGCGTTGACAGCACTCAGGCCCGATCCCGCTCCAGCAATGGTTTCAGGTAATGGCCGGTATATGACTGTTTCATCACGCTCAGCTCTTCTGGCGTACCGCAGGCAATGATCTGCCCACCCTTGGAGCCACCCTCAGGGCCCAGGTCAACCAGCCAGTCGGCGGTTTTGATCACATCCAGGTTATGCTCGATCACCACCACGGTATTGCCGTGGTCGCGCAGGCGATGCAATACGTCGAGCAGTTGCTGGATATCGGCAAAGTGCAGGCCGGTGGTAGGTTCGTCGAGAATGTACAAAGTCTTGCCGGTATCGCGCTTGGACAGTTCGCGCGACAGCTTCACGCGCTGTGCCTCACCCCCTGACAGCGTGGTCGCTGACTGCCCCAGTTTGATGTACGACAGGCCCACATCCATCAACGTCTGCAGCTTGCGCGCCAGCGCCGGCACCGCATCGAAGAACTCTCGGGCATCCTCGATGGTCATTTCCAGCACCTCGTGGATGTTCTTGCCCTTGTACTTGATCTCCAGGGTTTCGCGGTTGTAGCGCTTGCTCTTGCACACGTCACACGGCACGTAGATGTCCGGCAGGAAGTGCATTTCCACCTTGATCAGGCCATCGCCCTGGCAGGCCTCGCAACGGCCACCCTTGACGTTGAACGAGAAACGCCCCGGGCCATAACCACGCGAGCGTGACTCCGGTACACCAGAGAAAAGTTCGCGGATCGGCGTGAAGATGCCGGTGTAGGTCGCCGGGTTGGAGCGTGGGGTGCGGCCGATCGGGCTCTGGTCGATATCCACCACCTTGTCCAGGTGCTGCAGGCCGTCCATGCTGCTGTGTGGCGCGGCTTCCAGGCTGCTTGCGCCATTGAGGGCGGTGGCGGCCAAGGGGTAAAGGGTATTGTTGATCAGCGTCGATTTACCCGAACCGGATACACCGGTCACGCAGGTCAGCAGGCCGATCGGCACTTCCAGGTCGACGTTCTGCAGGTTGTTGCCACGTGCGCCCTTGAGCTTGAGTTGCAGCTTCTTGTTGCGCGGCGTGCGCTTGGCCGGCACAACGATCTTCTTGCGCCCGGACAGGTACTTGCCAGTCAGCGAATCGGGGTGGTCCATGACCTCCTGAGGCGAGCCCTCGGCGACGATCTGCCCGCCGTGCACACCAGCGCCCGGGCCGATGTCGACCACGTAGTCGGCCAGTCGAATGGCGTCCTCGTCGTGCTCCACCACGATTACCGTGTTGCCCAGGTCGCGCAAATGGTTGAGGGTGGCCAACAGGCGGTCGTTGTCGCGTTGATGAAGGCCGATGGACGGTTCATCGAGGATGTACATCACGCCCACCAGGCCGGCGCCGATCTGGCTGGCCAGGCGGATACGTTGCGCTTCACCACCGGACAGGGTGTCGGCGCTACGATCCAGGGTCAGGTAGTCGAGACCGACATTGACCAGGAATTGAAGGCGCTCGCAGATTTCCTTGAGTATTTTTGCCGCGATTTCGCCACGCCGGCCGGTCAGGGTCAGTTCGCCAAAGTAGTTGCTGGCTTCACCGATCGGCATATTGGTTACCGCCGGCAGGGTCTTCTCGCCCACCCACACATGGCGCGCCTCGCGGCGCAGGCGCGTACCCCGGCAATCCGGGCACGGTTGCGTGCCAAGGAATTTGGCCAGTTCTTCACGCACCGTGGCCGATTCGGTTTCGCGGTAGCGGCGCTCAAGGTTCGGCACAATGCCTTCGAACGGGTGCGATCGCTTGACGATGTCGCCTCGGTCGTTGAGGTACTTGAAGTCGACACTCTGCTTGCCGCTGCCCTGCAGGATCACCTTCTGGTGTTCGGCCGACAGCTCGCCGAAAGGCTCCTCCAGGCTGAAGCCATAGTGTGCGGCCAACGAACCGAGCATCTGGAAGTAGTACACGTTACGCCGGTCCCAGCCGCGGATCGCGCCTTCGGCCAAGGTGAGTTCGGTGTTGACCAGGCGTTTGGTGTCGAAGAACTGCTTGACCCCCAGGCCGTCGCAGGTCGGGCAGGCGCCAGCCGGGTTGTTGAAGGAGAACAGCTTCGGTTCCAGCTCGCTGATCGCGTGGCCGCACACCGGGCAGGCGAAGCGCGCGGAGAAGATCGTCTCTTCGCCTTGTTCGCCGTCCATCGGTGCCACCAAGGCAATACCATCGGCCAGCTTCAACGCGGTCTCGAACGATTCGGCCAGGCGCTGTTGCAGGTCGGCGCGGACTTTGAAACGGTCCACCACCACATCGATGCTGTGCTTCTTCTGCTTGTCCAGCTTGGGCAACTCATCGAGTTCGTAGAGCTTGCCGTTGACCCTGGCCCGCACGAAGCCCTGGGCGCGCAATTCGTCAAACACCGCCAGATGCTCACCTTTGCGCTCGCGCACTACCGGCGCGAGCAGCATCAGCTTGCTGCCTTCCGGGCTTTCCAGCACAAGGTCGACCATCTGGCTGATCGTTTGCGCCTCCAGCGGAATATCGTGGTCCGGGCAGCGTGGCGTACCGACGCGGGCGTACAGCAGGCGCAGGTAGTCATAGATTTCGGTGATGGTGCCGACCGTGGAACGCGGGTTGTGCGAGGTCGATTTCTGCTCGATCGAAATCGCCGGCGACAGGCCTTCGATGGTGTCGACGTCGGGTTTTTCCATCATCGACAAAAACTGCCGGGCGTAGGCCGACAGCGACTCCACGTAGCGGCGCTGGCCTTCGGCGTACAAGGTATCGAACGCCAGGGACGACTTGCCGGAACCGGACAGGCCGGTGATCACGATCAACTTGTCCCGGGGCAGGGTCAGGTCGATGTTCTTCAGGTTGTGGGTACGTGCCCCACGAATCAGGATCTTGTCCACTACGGCCTCGCTCGGCGGGCATAAACAAGGAAGTATACGGCGCCCTGCCAGTACGCGGCAAAGCGTCGCGTAGATGCCGTCAAGCTGTCGGACTGATAGAATCGCCGCCGGTTCACACGAGGTTAATCCATGCACGACACCCACAACGAACGCATGAGTGGCGGCGAAACCCGCGCCGCTGGCGGCCTTGCCCTGGTCTTTGCCTTTCGTATGCTGGGCATGTTCATGGTCTTGCCGGTACTGGCCACCTACGGCATGGACCTGGCTGGCGCCACGCCTGCGCTGATCGGCCTGGCCATTGGTGCCTATGGCCTGACCCAGGCGGTATTTCAGATCCCGTTCGGGATGATTTCCGACCGTATCGGTCGCCGGCCGGTGATTTATCTGGGGCTGGTGATCTTTGCCCTTGGCAGCGTGCTGGCGGCCCAGGCCGACTCTATCTGGGGCGTGATTGCCGGGCGCATCCTGCAGGGCGCCGGGGCAATTTCTGCCGCGGTCATGGCGTTGCTGTCCGACCTCACCCGCGAACAACACCGGACCAAGGCCATGGCCATGATCGGCATGAGCATCGGCTTGTCGTTTGCTGTCGCCATGGTCGTTGGTCCACTGCTGACAAGTGCCTTTGGTTTGTCAGGTTTGTTCCTGGTCACGGCTGGGCTTGCCCTGGTCGGCATCCTGTTGATCGCGTTTGTCGTGCCCAACACCCACAGCATCCTGCAGCACCGCGAGTCGGGTGTGGCGCGCCAGGCCATCGGCCCGACCCTGCGCCATCCGGACCTTCTGCGCCTGGACATAAGCATTTTCATCCTGCACGCCATCCTCATGGCCAGCTTCGTTGCGCTGCCGCTGGCGTTCGTCGAGCGTGGTGGCCTGCCCAAGGAGCAGCACTGGTGGGTGTACCTGACCGCGCTGTTCATCTCATTTTTTGCAATGGTCCCGTTCATCATCTACGGCGAAAAAAAGCGCAAGATGAAACGTGTGTTGGCCGGCGCGGTCAGTGTCCTGCTGCTGACAGAGATATACTTCTGGGAGTGGGCTGACGGTTTGCGCGGACTGGTGATTGGCACCGTGGTATTCTTTACCGCATTCAACCTGCTGGAGGCTTCGCTGCCTTCTCTGGTGAGCAAGGTGTCGCCTGCCGGTGGCAAGGGGACGGCAATGGGGGTGTATTCCACCAGCCAGTTCCTCGGTGCAGCGTTAGGCGGGATTCTGGGTGGCTGGCTGTTCCAGCACGGTGGGCTGGACACGGTGTTCCTCGGTAGCGCGGCGCTGTGTGTTATCTGGCTGATCGTTGCCTTGCGCATGAACGAGCCGCCATATGTGACCAGCCTGCGCATGCCCCTGACGCCTGAGGCGGTCCGGGAAGCCGGCCTGACCGAGCGCCTGATGGCCGTGCCGGGTGTGACCGACGCTGTGGTGGTGGCAGAAGAAGCCGCCATCTATATCAAACTGGATACGAAAATTTTGGACCGTGCGACCCTGGAGCGACTGGTGAATCCAGCCTCTTCGGCGTGCGAAGCCTAGGAGAACGTTATGGCCCGTGGGGTTAACAAAGTCATTCTGGTCGGTACCTGTGGCCAGGATCCCGAAGTCCGCTACCTGCCCAACGGTAACGCCGTGACCAACCTGAGCCTGGCCACCAGCGAGCAGTGGACTGACAAGCAGTCGGGCCAGAAGGTCGAGCGTACCGAGTGGCACCGGGTGTCGCTGTTCGGCAAGGTTGCCGAAATCGCTGGCGAATACCTGCGCAAAGGTTCGCAGTGCTACATCGAAGGCAAGCTGCAGACCCGCGAGTGGGAAAAAGACGGCATCAAGCGCTACACCACCGAGATCATCGTCGATATCAACGGCACCATGCAGCTGCTCGGCGGTCGTCCGCAAGGCCAGCAGCAGGGCGGCGACCCGTACAACCAGGGTGGCGGCAATTACGGTGGCGGCCAGCAGCAACAATACAACCAGGCACCGCCACGCCAGCAGGCCCAGCGCCCGCAGCAGGCCCCTCAGCGCCCAGCGCCGCAACAGCCTGCGCCGCAGCCGGCTGCTGATTTCGACAGCTTCGATGACGATATTCCGTTCTGATCAGAGCGGTAAGGCGTTCAGCAAGACCAGAAACCCGGGGCAGTTGCCCCGGGTTTTTTTATGGGCCGCACCGCGTATCTGACATCGCTTTCAATAAAACAACCGCGGCTCAGGCGAATCCAGCAGGCTTGCCAGCTTGGTCAGGGCAAACGCCAGTTCCTGGCGGCTGGGTGCCATCAGGGCGATGCGCACACCGCTGGTGGCGTGGCTGCGTTCTGGCAGAAACTGGCTGCCGCTGACCACCGTTACGCCGTTGTCACGCGCCAGGTTGGCAAACTCGTCGCTGGTCCACGGTTCTGGCAGCTCCAGCCAGATATGGAAGCTATGGGGCTGAATGCGGATCTTGTATTGGCCAAGAATCTCTCTGGCCATGTGCTGGCGCGCGGCCGCCTCTTCCTGCTGCATACGCACCAACTGGTCGGCCTTGCCGCTGTTGATCAGGTTACTGGCCAGTTGCGCCATCAATGGCGATGGCATCCACACGCTGCTGCGTACCATCGATGATAACCGTGACAGGGTTTGCGGCGGGGCGTACAGGTAGCCGATGCGCAGCGCCGGCAGCACGCTTTTGGACAGGCTGGTGAGGTATACCGAGCGCTCTGGCGCATACGCTGCAAGCGGCTTGTAGTCTGGGCTGGGCTCGAGAAAACCGTAGATATCGTCATCCACGATGAACAGGTCGAACTCACGGGCGATCTCGGCAATAGCCTGACGCCTTGCAGGGGGCATGATCGAGTTGGTCGGGTTTTGGTGCGTGGTGACGCACACCAGCAGGGAAGGGCGGTGTTCCAGGCAGGCCGCGCGTAATGCTTCCGGGATGAGCCCGTGTTCGTCCACGGCGACGCCGCGCAGGCGTCGGCCCATGCTGTGGGCCAGGGATATGATGCCCGGGTAGCAGAGCGACTCGCACAGCACCACATCGTCACTCTTCGACAGGCTGCTGATGGCCACCAGCAGCCCATGCTGGGCGCCAGCGGTCAGTACTACCTGTTGCCAGCGCGCATCAGGCAGCCAGCGCTGTAGCCAGGTCGCACCGGCTTGTTTGTGGGACGTGTGGCCACCCTCTGTCACATAGTCGAGTACCTGCCCCAAGTCCGAGGAGGCGGCCAGTTCGCTGATAGCCGTGCCTAGCCATTCGCTCATGTGAGCGTCGTTGGGTTTGATGATCGAGAGATCAATCTGGCTGCTCTCTCCGGCCACAGGGGCGGGCACCGACGGGGCGGTTAATGGCTGTCGCAATTGCCTGACAAATGTGCCTCGGCCTACCTCGCCCGCCACCAAGCCGCGCTTGGCTGCTTCGTCGTAGGCCCTGCCAACAGTGCCGGGGGTTACGTTCAGCGCCTCGGCGAGGTCCTTGAGTGTGGGTAAGCGATCGCCTTCTGCAAGCCGACCACTTTCGATGTCCTGTTCAAGGGCATCAGCGATCATCAGGTAAACCGGTTGTGTTTGATGGCTGTATTGAGGGACCCACATGGAGATGGCACCAGACGCTGCAAGAGCGCGAAAGCCTAGCATGAAAGCTCTGATGCAGGTAATGATAGTAATTGGTTGGATTGAGTTGGTTTTATTTTAGATTGAATCGATTCAATTTTTGAAATTACAATCATCGCACCGATCAGGCCAGCCGCACTCGGGCTGTGCCTGGCTTAAACGCTCCACTGGATGGACATTGCTATGGAAATTTTGGGTTCTTACTGGGCGGAGCACTGGTTGCTGGCCATCCTCATGCTTGGCGCGATCGCCTTTGTTGCAGGTTTCGTCGACAGCATTGCCGGTGGTGGTGGTTTGTTCCTGGTACCGGGCTTTCTGTTGGTTGGCATGCCGCCGCAGGTGGCACTGGGTCAGGAAAAACTGGTCAGTACCCTCGGCACACTGGCGGCTATACGAAACTTCCTGGCCAACAGCAAGATGGTCTGGCAGGTAGCGTTGGTCGGGGTGCCGTTTTCGCTGCTAGGCGCCTATCTGGGGGCTCACCTGATCGTATCGATCTCGCAGGAAACTGTGGGCAAGATCATCCTGGCACTGATCCCGCTCGGTATTCTCATTTTCCTTACTCCCAAGGACCGCCCGGTCGAGGAGCGCGAACTGTCATCGCGCATGCTGTTCACCGTGGTCCCGCTGACCTGCCTGGCCATCGGCTTCTATGACGGCTTCTTCGGCCCCGGCACCGGCAGCATGTTCATCATCGCTTTCCATTACCTGTTGCGCATGGACCTGGTCTCCAGTTCGGCCAACTCCAAAACCTTCAACTTCGCTTCCAACATCGGCGCGTTGGTCGCCTTCGTCAGCGCAGGCAAGGTCGTTTACCTGCTGGCATTGCCACTTGTGGCCTGCAACATCCTCGGTAACCACCTGGGCAGTTCCCTGGCCTTGCGTAAAGGTAACGACGTGGTGCGCAAGGTGTTGGTGTTCTCGATGCTCTGCCTGTTCACCAGCCTGGGCGTGAAGTACCTGACCTGACCCATTGATAGGAGATAACGAATGAAAACCGCATTTGTAACCGGTGCTTCCTCAGGCTTTGGCCGCGCCATCTGCTGCACTCTGATCGGCAAAGGCTACCGCGTGGTCGGTGGGGCCAGGCGCATGGACAAACTGAAAGCACTGGAGGCTGAACTGGGCGCCAATTTCATTCCGCTGGCGCTGGATGTCACTGATTCAGTATCGCTCGAGAAGGCGGTCGAGCAGATGCGTGAGGCGTCGCTGCAGATCGATCTGCTGGTCAACAACGCGGGGCTGGCGCTGGGCGTGGACCGTGCCCAAGCCAGCAGTGCCGCAAACTGGCAGCAGATGATCGACACCAACATCACCGGCCTGGCCATGGTCACCCACAAGATTCTGCCGCAGATGGTGGAAGCCGATAGCGGCATGATCATCAACATCGGCTCGATCGCCGGCACTTACCCCTATCCCGGCGGTAACGTGTATGGCGCCAGCAAGGCGTTCGTCCGCCAGTTCAGCCTCAACCTGCGTGCTGACCTGGCTGGCACCCGCGTGCGAGTAAGCAACATCGAGCCGGGGCTGTGCTCAGGCACTGACTTCTCGGTGGTGCGCCTGAATGGCGACCTTGACGCCGTGCAGGCCCTGTATCGGGATGTAGAGGCCCTCCTGCCGGAGGACATTGCAGCAACGGTAGCCTGGGTTGCCGAGCAGCCGGCGCATGTAAACATCAACACCATCGAGATCATGCCTGTGGCGCAGAGCAGTGCGGCACTGAATGTGGTGCGCAACCTGCCACGTACCTGATCGGTGCTGTACCACTGACTCAGGTCATCGCACCTTCTGGATTCTTGACTAGTCTTATCCTTTGGCGGCTATCAATTGGCCGCCACCGTGACTACCAAGAGGCGCCGGCAATGTTCCGCGCGTCCACCACCTGATCAGGAGTGCACGATGGACCTGAACCGTCGGCAGTTCTTCAAGGTCGCCGCCGTCGGCCTTGGAGGCTCGAGCCTTGCAGCGTTGGGCATGGCCCCGACGCCGGCATTCGCCGAGCAGGTGCGTCACTTCAAGCTGGCGCATACCAAAGAAACCCGTAACACCTGCCCATACTGTTCGGTCGGCTGCGGCCTGATCATGTACAGCCAGGGTGATGCGGGAAAAAACGTCAAACAGAACATCATCCATATCGAAGGGGACGCCGACCACCCGGTCAACCGCGGCACCCTCTGCCCGAAAGGCGCCGGCCTGCTGGACTTTATCCACAGCTCGAGCCGCCTGCAGTACCCCGAGGTTCGCAAGCCGGGCAGCAAAGAATGGGTGCGGGTCAGCTGGGACGAGGCGCTCGACCGCGTCGCCGACCTGATGAAGCAGGACCGCGATGCCAACTTCATCGAAAAGAACGCCCAAGGACAAACAGTCAACCGCTGGCTCTCCACCGGTTTTCTTGCCGCTTCCGCCGCTTCCAGCGAGGCTGGCTACCTGACCCACAAGGTCATCCGCGCAACAGGCATGCTGGGGTTCGATAACCAGGCACGTGTCTGACATGGCCCGACGGTGGCAAGTCTTGCCCCGACGTACGGCCGTGGCGCCATGACCAACCACTGGTCCGATATCGCCAACGCGAATCTGGTCCTGGTGATGGGTGGCAACGCAGCAGAAGCGCACCCGTGCGGCTTCAAGTGGGTGACCGAGGCCAAGGCGCACAACAAGGCGCGGCTGATTGTGGTCGACCCGCGGTTTACCCGTACCGCTTCGGTGGCGGATTACTATGCACCGATCCGTACTGGTACCGACATCGCCTTCATGGGCGGGCTGATCAACTATCTGCTTAGCACAGACAAGATCCAGCACGAGTACGTGCGCAACTACACTGACGTGTCGTTCATCGTCAAAGAGAACTACGGCTTCGAGGATGGGCTGTTCAGCGGCTACGACGAGGCCAAGCGTGTGTACGCCGACAAGTCCGGTTGGGGTTACGAGCTGGGCGAGGACGGCTATGCCAAGGTCGACCCGACACTGCAGCACCCTCGCTGCGTGTTCCAGTTGATGAAGCAGCATTACAGCCGCTATACCCCGGAACTGGCGAGCATGACCTGTGGCATGCCGCAGGACGCCATGATGAAGGTCTGGGAAGAGATCGCCTCCTGCTCGGTACCGGGCAAGACCATGACGATCCTCTATGCGCTCGGCTGGACGCAGCATTCGATCGGCGCGCAAATCATTCGTAGCGCGGCCATGGTCCAGTTGCTGCTGGGCAACGTCGGCATGCCGGGGGGCGGGGTCAACGCGTTGCGTGGACACTCCAACATCCAAGGGCTGACCGATCTCGGCCTGTTGTCCAATTTGCTGCCGGGTTACCTGACCTTGCCCGGTGATGCCGAGCAGGATTACGCCGCCTACATCGACAAGCGCGCCTCCAAGCCACTGCGTCCGGGCCAGCTGTCGTACTGGCAGAACTACGGCAAGTTCCACGTCAGCCTGATGAAAGCCTGGTACGGGGCCAACGCCACGGTAGAAAACAACTGGGGCTACGAGTGGCTACCCAAGCTCGACGTGCCGGGCTACGACGTGCTGCGCATGTTCGAGATGATGGACCAGGGCAAGGTCAACGGCTATATGTGCCAAGGTTTCAATCCGATTGCAGCGCTGCCGGACAAGAACCGTGTCACCGCGGCGCTGAGTAAGCTCAAGTGGCTGGTGGTCATGGACCCGCTAGCTACCGAGACATCGGAGTTCTGGCGCAATGCCGGGCCGTTCAACGACGTCGACACGGCCAATATCCAGACCGAAGTGATCCGCTTGCCCACTACCTGCTTCGCCGAGGAAGACGGGTCGCTGGTCAACAGCAGCCGTTGGCTGCAATGGCACTGGAAGGGCGCAGACGGCCCGGGCGAGACCCGTACCGACGTGCACATCATGAGCGAGTTGTTCCTGCGCCTGCGCCAACGCTACCAGGCCGAGGGCGGCGCCTACCCCGACCCGATAATGAACATCAGCTGGCCGTACAAGATACCTGAGGAGCCATCTCCAGAGGAGTTGGCCAAGGAGATGAACGGCTGGGCGGCGGCCGATGTCACCGATCCGACTGGCGCGGTGATCAAGGCGGGCCAGCAACTGGCGGGCTTCGGCCAGCTCAAGGACGATGGCAGCACCGCGTCTGGCTGCTGGATCTTCGCCGGCTGCTGGACCGAACAGGGCAACCAGATGGCTCGCCGCGACAACAGCGACCCGTATGGCATGCACCAGGTGCAGAACTGGGCCTGGGCCTGGCCGGCCAACCGCCGCATCCTCTACAACCGTGCCTCCAGCGACCCGCAAGGCAAGCCTTGGGACCCGGAGAAAAAGCGCCTGGTGTGGTGGAACGGCAAGGCCTGGACCGGCACCGACGTGCCGGATTTCAAGGTCGACTCGCCGCCCGAAGCGGGGATGAACCCGTTCATCATGAACCCCGAAGGCGTGGCGCGTTTCTTTGCCATCGACAAAATGGCCGAAGGCCCGTTCCCCGAGCACTATGAGCCATTCGAAACACCGATCGGCATTAACCCGCTGCACCCGCAGAACAAGAAGGCCACCAGCAACCCGGCCGGGCGCATCTTCGATTCTGTATGGGACACCCTCGGCACGCACGACGAGTTCCCCTATGCGGCGACCACCTACCGGCTGACCGAGCATTTCCACTTCTGGAGCAAGCATTGCCGGCTCAACGCCATTGCCCAACCCGAGCAGTTCGTCGAGATCGGCGAGGTGCTGGCCAACGAGAAAGGCATCAAGGCCGGCGACCGGGTACGGGTGTCGAGCAAGCGTGGGCATATCGATGCGGTGGCGGTGGTAACCAAGCGGATTCGCCCGCTGCAGGTCAACAATCAGACCGTGCACCAGATCGGCATCCCGCTGCACTGGGGCTTCACCGGCGTTACCCGGCATGGCTACCTGACCAATACCTTGGTGCCGTTCCTCGGTGATGGCAACACGCAGACGCCAGAGTCCAAGTCGTTCCTCGTCAAAGTGGAGAAACTCTGATGGCCAGCCAAGACATCATCGCCCGCTCGGCCACCACTACCGTCCCGCCCTCGGTGCGTCAGCAGCAGGAGGTCGCCAAGCTGATCGACACTACCAAGTGCATCGGCTGCAAGGCCTGCCAGGTGGCGTGCTCGGAGTGGAATGAGCTACGTGACGAGGTTGGCCACAACCACGGCACCTACGACAACCCCCAGGACCTCACTGCCGAGACCTGGACACTGATGCGCTTTACCGAGCACGAGCGCGACGACGGCAACCTGGAGTGGCTGATCCGCAAGGATGGCTGCATGCACTGTGCCGACCCAGGTTGCCTGAAGGCCTGCCCAAGCCCGGGTGCGATCATCAAACACGCCAACGGTATCGTCGACTTCAACCAGGACCACTGCATCGGCTGCGGCTACTGCATCACCGGCTGCCCGTTCAACATCCCGCGCATCTCGCAGAAAGACCACAAGGCGTACAAGTGCACCCTGTGTTCCGATCGCGTGAGCGTGGGGCTGGAGCCGGCGTGCGTGAAAACCTGCCCGACCGGTGCGATCGTGTTCGGCAGCAAGGACGAGATGAAAGTGCATGCGGCCGAGCGCATCGTCGATCTGAAGTCGCGGGGCTACGACAACGCCGGGTTGTACGACCCGGACGGCGTCGGTGGTACCCACGTGATGTATGTGCTGCACCATGCCGACACGCCGAAGCTGTATGCCGGCCTGCCGGACCAGCCAGTGATCAGCCCGTTGGTGGGGTTGTGGAAGGGCTTCACCAAGCCGCTGGCGCTGCTGGCCATGGGTGCGGCGGTGCTGGCGGGGTTCTTCCACTATGTGCGCATTGGCCCACAGCGGGTTGAGGAGGATGAGCACCCGACACCGCCGGACGAAAGCGTGCATCAAGTGGACCCGTCGGTCCATGTCTATGATCCGAAGCAGCCCGGTGGGCAAGGGGAGCAGCGGCCATGAACGACAACAAACCCATCCTGCGCTACAACGCCAACGAGCGTAGCAACCACTGGGTGGTGGCGATCCTGTTCATCCTGGCTGGGCTGTCGGGGCTTGCGCTGTTCCATCCGGCGCTATTCTGGCTCAGCAACCTGTTCGGCGGCGGGCCGTGGACGCGCATTCTGCATCCCTTCATCGGGGTAGCGATGTTCGTGTTCTTCCTCGGCCTGGTATTGCGCTTCTGGCGGGCCAACTTCATCACTGCCAACGACCGCCTGTGGCTGCGCCGGGTGGACCGGGTAATGCGCAACGAGGAGGAGGGGGTGCCGCCGGTCGGCAAATACAATGCCGGGCAGAAGCTGCTGTTCTGGACCCTGCTGGTGTGCATGCTGGTGCTGCTGATCAGTGGCGTGGTGATCTGGCGGGCATACTTCAGCCATTGGTTTGGCATCGATGCCATTCGTTTGTCTGCGCTGTTGCATGCGCTGGCGGCCTTCGTGCTGATTCTCAGCATCATCGTGCACATCTACGCCGGCATCTGGATCAAGGGCTCGATCGGCGCCATGCTGCATGGCTGGGTCAGCCGCGCCTGGGCACGCAAGCATCATGAGTTGTGGTACCGCGAAGTGACCGGCGAAAAGACGCCGGGTGATCACGGACGAAAAAAAGGATGAGCGCTTGAGCATCATACTTGAACCCGGGCAGATCGAAGCGTCGGCGGTCACGCCGCCATTTCTGCACCTGCCTGCTGGCAACCTGTTTGAACTGCGCGCCGCCCGCCTGGAGCAACTGGCTGAGGGCAACGCGCTTGGCGACTACCTGAGGTTGATTGCGCGTTTATGCCGCATCCAGCAGCAGCTTGTGGATAACCCGCCCAGCGGCTTGCCCGTGGCCGAGGAGCGTCAGCGCCTGTGCATGGACCATGGTTTGCCGCCGCTGGCGGCTGACAGCCTGGTGCGTGAAGGGCCGTGGCTGGTCTGGTTGCAGGCACTGCTAGAGCACCTCAGCGGCGAACGCAGTGGCCCGCTGGGTGAGGCGCTGCAGCTGCTACGAGGCAGTGATGACCATCAGCGCAAGGGCTGGGGCATTGCTTTGCTGGCAGGCCAGTACGATGGTGTGCCCGCAGCACTGGTGCCGTTCCTCGGGGCCGCGTTGCAGGCGGCTTGGTCCAGCTGGTTGCTGGCGCTGCCTGTACACCAGCTCAAGCCTGCCGGCAGCCTGGCTCAATGCCCCGCTTGTGGTTCGCCGGCGATGGCCGGGGTGGTGCGCAACCGTGGAAAGCACAACGGCTTGCGTTACCTGGCCTGTTCGTTGTGTGCCTGTGAGTGGCATGTTGTGCGAGTCAAGTGTGTGTACTGCGAGTCGAGCAAGGACTTGCGTTACACCAGCCTTGAGGATGATCGCCATGCACCCGGCAAGGCGCCGCTGCGCGCCGAGTGCTGCCCTGGTTGCGACAGCTACCTGAAGCAGAACTACCTGGAGAACGATGCGGCGGCCGAGCCGCTGGCCGACGACCTGGCCAGCCTGGCCTTGGATATACGCCTGGACGGGGAGGGTTTCCATCGCCTGGCGCCCAACCTGATGCTCGCCCCGGGTAGTGGGTGAGGGTCTACACTGAAACACCGACTTGCCTTCGTAGCTACAGGTAATTGCGCCAACCTTCAGGATGACGCTGTACTTGTAGGAGCGGGTTCACCCGCGAATGGGCCAGCACAGACAACGGATCAGTCCAAGGTAGTACCGCATGTCCAACAGCCTAGCCAGTGACACCCCACGCCTGCCGTCCATCGATACCCTCCTGCGCCACCCGGCTTGCCTCCCGCTGATCGACCGCCACGGTCGCGACGCCGTGCTGACTACCCTGCGCCAGTTGCTCGACGACCTGCGCGAGCCCGCCCGTAATGGCGAACTCGGCAGCGCCGAGCTGGCCCCGGAAGTCCTCCTTGGCCGCAGCGGCGAACGCCTCGCCCTCCAGCAACGTAGCCAGGTTCGCCGCGTGTTCAATCTCACCGGCACCGTGCTGCACACCAACCTGGGCCGCGCCTTGCTACCGGAAGAAGCCATCGAGGCCATGCGGACCGCCGCTCGTTATCCGCTCAACCTGGAATTCGACCTGGCCACCGGTAAACGGGGTGATCGTGATGACCTGATCGAAGGCTTGATCCGCGAGTTGACCGGTGCCGAAGCCGTCACCGTGGTCAACAACAATGCCGCCGCCGTGCTGCTAGCGCTCAACAGCCTGGGCGCGCGCAAGGAAGGCATCATCTCTCGCGGCGAGCTGATCGAGATCGGTGGTGCCTTCCGGATTCCCGACATCATGGCCCGTGCCGGCGTCAAGCTGCATGAGGTCGGTACCACCAACCGTACTCACGCCCGCGACTACGAGGCCGCCATCGGTCCGCGCACTGGCCTGCTGATGCGGGTGCATTGCAGTAATTACAGCATCCAGGGCTTCACCACCCAGGTGGCTACTGCCGAGCTGGCACGTATCGCCCACCAACATCAACTGCCACTGCTTGAAGACCTGGGCAGCGGTAGCCTGCTCGACCTTACCCGCTGGGGCCTGCCCGCCGAACCCACGGTACGCCAGGCCCTGGCCGATGGTGCCGATATCGTCACCTTCAGTGGCGACAAACTGCTGGGTGGTCCGCAGGCCGGGATCATCGTCGGCCATAAGGACTTGATCACCAGGATCAAGAAAAATCCGCTCAAGCGTGCGTTGCGCGTCGACAAGATCACCCTTGCTGCACTCGAAGCGGTGCTGGCGCTGTACCGCAACCCCGATCGCCTGGCCGAGCGCCTGCCCAGCCTGCGCCTGCTGACCCGTAGCCAGGCCGAGATTCAGGCCCAGGCCGAGCGCCTGGCGCCTGAACTCAAGGCGCGCCTCGGTGAGCAATGGGCAATCAGCGTAGAGCCTGCGTTGGGCATGATCGGCAGCGGCAGCCAGCCGGTTGCGCGCTTGCCCAGTGCCGCGCTGTGCCTGCGCCCGCAAGTGTCGAAGAAGCTGCGCGGGCGCAGCCTGCATGTGCTGGAGCGAACCCTGCGCGACCTGCCGGTGCCGGTGCTGGGCCGGATTGACGACGATGCCCTGTGGCTGGACCTGCGCCAACTGGATGACGAAACCCAGTGGCTGGCCCAGTTACCAGCTCTGCAGTTGGGGCCGGTGCAGTGATCGTTGGAACCGCTGGCCACATCGACCATGGCAAGACCGCACTGCTGCAGGCGCTAACTGGCCAAGCCGGCGACCAGCGGCAGGAGGAGCGCGCCCGCGGTATGACCATCGACCTTGGCTACCGCTATGCGGCGCTGAGCGAAGGCGCGCCGCTGACCGGCTTCATCGATGTGCCGGGCCACGAGCGTTTTATCCACAACATGCTGGCCGGCGCCCATGGCATCGACCTGGTGTTGTTGGTAGTGGCTGCCGACGACGGGGTCATGCCGCAGACCCGTGAGCACCTGGCGATCATCGAGCTGCTGGGTATTCCCCAGGCCTTGGTGGCGATCAGCAAATGCGACCGGGTCGAGCCGTCGCGCCTGGCCGAGGTGCAGATGCAAGTCAGTGAACTGCTGGCGCGTGGGCCGTATGGCGGTGCGCGGCAGTTTCCGCTGTCGAGCATCAGCGGGGAGGGCGTGGGAGCGTTGCGCCAAGCCCTGCTGGAGGCCGAAGCAGGTACGCGGCAACGCAGGGTGCACGGTGGTTTTCGCCTGGCCGTCGACCGTGCCTTTGCGGTTACCGGCGCGGGTGTGGTGGTCACCGGCACGGCACTGGCAGGGCGGGTCAGTGCGGGTGATACGTTGCTGCTGGGCAAGGCTGGCAAAGTGGTGCGCGTGCGTGGCCTGCATGCTCAGAACCAGGCCGCGTTGGTGGCAGAAGCCGGTCAACGGGTGGCGCTGAACATCGCTGCCGAGCGCCTGGCCGTGGAGCAGGTGCACCGGGGCGACTGGCTGGTGCCCGAGTGGTTGCATGCGCCCAGTGTTCGGGTGGATATCGAGCTGAACCTGTTACCTGATGAGACGCGTACTTTCGAACATTTCAGCGCCGTGCATGTGCACCTCGGCACTCAGGATGTTACGGCCCGGGTCGCCTTGCTCGAAGGCGAAAGCCTGGCTGCCGGCCAGCGCATGTTTGCCCAGTTGTTGCTCAACGCGCCGTTGCAGGCCGTGCACGGCGACCGCCTGGTGCTGCGCGATCAGCGTGCTCAGCGCACATTGGGCGGCGGCAAGGTGCTCGACCCGTTCGCACCAAGCCGCCAACGCCGCAGCGATGCCCGTCTGCAGCAGTTGCAGGTGCTGCGCGACGCAGCGGATCTGGAGCACGCACTGCCAGCACTGCTCGCCAGTGCCCCGGGCGGCATTAGCCCGCAGCGGCTCGAGCGGCAGTTCAACCGCCTGCGGGAAACCTGGCAGTTACCGGACAATGTGCGGGTGGTGGCCACCCGGCAGGGCCAACTGCTGTTCGCCAACGCTCAATGGCAGGCGCTCAAGCAGCAGGTCCTGGAGCAGCTGGCGCGCTTTCACGAGCAAGAGCCCGACCAGCTTGGCCCTGACCGTGATCGCTTGCGGCGCTTTGTAGCCTTGCCTCTGGAACGGCCGGCATTCGTCAGTTTGCTGGATGAACTGCTCGACGACAGCGCCATCGCCAGCAGCGGGCCATGGCTGCATCTGCCCGATCACAAGGTACAGTTGAGCGAAGCCGACAGTGCATTGTGGGCACGTCTGCAGCCGAAGTTGATCGCAGGGCAATATGACCCACCTTGGGTCAGGACACTGGCGAGTGAGGAGAACCGTGCCGAAGCCGATGTGCGCCTGTTATTGCGCAAGTTGGCGCGGCTGGGCCTGGTGCATCAGGTAGTGCGCGACCTGTTCTACCCAGAGGCGACGCTACAGCGCATGGCAGCGTTGATGTTGGGGCAGGCCAGCGAAACGACGATAGTGCAGGTTTCCGCGTTTCGCGATATGTTGGGCATCGGTCGCAAGCGCAGTGTGCAGATTCTGGAATACTTCGACCGTATCGGCCTGACCCGGAGGGTGGCCGACCAGCGTCACATCCGCGCCGACAGCGCCCTGGCCCAACAGCAGGCCAGGCACTGAGTTCAAGGAAGGCAATCGCGCCCGGTGGCGCGGCCGGGCTTCAAACCCGGTTGGGGACGGCAGCCGTTCCCGGGCAGGTTCGACTCCCGCTGCCTTCCGCCATTTTTTCACCCTTTAGGGCCTCTTCGCGGGTGAACCCGCTCCTACACAGGAAACGCTATCGTCGTAGGAGCGGGTTTACCCGCGAAGAGGCCCTAAAGGGCGCTGATCAAGCCCGCTCGCCACACAAATCCAGGACAAACCAGTGGTCTGCTGCGTCGGCATCCAACCCCGCGCCCAGCAGTGCCACCATCTTGCCCAGTGCCGCTTCACGGGTCATGCCACCGCCACTGACCAGCCCGGCCCCGCGCAAGCGGTTGCCCGCTGCATAGGTGTCGAACACCACCGAGCCTTCCGGGCACTGGCTGATCGCTGCCAGCATCACGCCGCGCTGGCGCGCTGCGCTCAGCACATTCAGCAGCGCCTGGTCATCTGACGGCCCGGTACCGCTGCCGTAGCACTCCAGCAGCAAACCCTGCACACCACTGTCGATCAAGGCCTGCAAATGCCCGGCCTGCAGCCCTGGGAACACTGGCACGACCGCCAGGTTGACCGGCTTGCGCGGCTGCCTGTAGCCCAGCTCGGCAGGGATCGTATCGGCCCGCTCAGCGTCACGATGGCGTGGCAGCGCCGCAAAGGCATCGAACGCTTCGCTGCGCAGCTTCGACGCCCGACAGCCATGCAGCAGCTGACCGTGGAAGTACAGCTGCACGCCCTCTTCCAGGCCTTGTTCGAACTGGCGCAATGCGCCGCACAGGTTGTCCCAGGCATCGCTGTCCGGGGCACCTGCCGGCAGCATCGAGCCGGTCAGCAACACTGGTACGGGCAAGCCAAGCAACAGGAACGACAACGCTGCAGCGCTGTAGGCCATGCTGTCGGTGCCGTGCAGCACCAGCACGCCATCGTGGCCCGCTACATCCACCGCCTCGACGATGGCATCGCGCATCGCCAGCCAGTTGTGCTGTTGCATGTTGGCGCTGTCGAGCAGCGGGTCCAGCTCGTGCAGCGTCCATTGCACCTGGGGTGCATTGGCCATCTGGGCAAAGTGTTCACGCATCCGCGCTTCAAAACCACCGGCCGGTGCCAGGCCTTCGGGGGTTTCGAGCATGCCGATGGTGCCACCGGTATAGAGAACGAGAAGATTCTTTACTGCGCGCATGGAAAGCATCCGTAGCAGTGAGCGGAGAAAGAAAAGCCGCCCGCGGAAGGGGCGGCTGGGCAGGGGAGGATATCAGCGCTGCGGCTGAACTTGGCCGACTGCTTTGTCAGTGGCTGTTTCCACCTGAGGATTGGCAGGCCAGGCATTGCGGTCCAGGTCCAGGTCGGCAAACTTGGACGAGTCGAACACAGGCTGCTTTACACCGGCCTTGCGCTGGTCGTCGTAGTCGCGCATGACTCGCAGGCCGACCTTGAACAACATGGCCAGGGCCACCAGGTTGACGAAGGCCAGGCAGGTCATGGTGATGTCGGCGAAGGCGAACACGGTCGACAGGTCTTGCATCGAACCCCACACGACCAGTGCCAGCACCAGGCCACGGAACACCATCAACACTACGCGGTTACGGCTGAGGAACTGCAGGCTGTTCTCGCCGAGGTAGTAGTTGTAGAGGATGCAGGTGAAGACGAACAGCGACAGCGCCACGCTGACGAACACCCGGCCCCAGTCACCGACTACGGCGGCCAGCGAGTTCTGGGTCAGGACAATGCCGTCGCCCTCGAAGCCCGGGGTGTAGAAGCCCGAAAGCAGGATCAGCAGTGCGGTGCAGGTGCAGATCAGGAAGGTGTCGAGGAACACGCTGAAGGCCTGGACCACGCCCTGCGCGCCCGGGTGTTTCACGGCAGCCACGGCAGCGACGTTTGGCGCACTGCCCAGGCCGGCTTCGTTGGCGAACACGCCACGCTTCACACCCATGACGATAGCGCTGCCGAGCAGGCCGCCGAAAGCCGGGTCGAGGCCGAAGGCGCTCTTGAAGATGGTTTCCAGCATGGCTGGCACGTGTTCGATCTGGGTGCCGATCACGTACAAGGTCACGCCGATGTAGGCCAGGGTCTTGACGGGTACCAGCAGGTCCGACACCGCCGCAATGCGCTTGATGCCGCCGATGAAGGTGATGGCCATCAGCACGGCCAGGACAATACCGCTGTGGCTTGGGTCGAAGGCAAAGGCGTTCTGCAGCGAATGGGTCATGGTGTACGACTGCAGGCCGATGAAGGCGAAGCCGTAGGTGACCAGCAGCAAGACCGAGAACACGATGGCCATGTTCTTGCGCTTCAGCCCGTGCTGGATGTAATAGGCCGGGCCGCCACGGTACAGGCCATCGCCATCAGCGCGCTTATACACCTGGGCGAGGGTGCATTCGAAGAAGCTGCTGGACATGCCTACCAGTGCGGTGACCCACATCCAGAACACCGCACCTGGGCCACCCAGGGTGACTGCGATACCGACACCGGCGATGTTGCCGGCGCCCACGCGGCCGGCCAGGCTCAGCATCAGGGCCTGGAAGGAGCTCAGCTGGCCTGCCTGGCCACGCAGCGATTCCTTGAACACGCTGAACATATGGGTGAAGTGGCGGAACTGGACGAACCGGGAGCGGATGGTGAAGTAGCTACCCAGCCCTACGATCAGCACGATGAGGAGTTTCCCCGAAAGGAAATCGTTGATTACTTCGAGCATTGGAAAATGACCTCGATTCTTATTCTTCGTGTGGAAATACCAGCGGACGGCAGGCGCACCGCTATTCGTTGGGGCGCATGGTTGGCTATGACAAGAGTGGTTACAATTTCGCGGATTGCTCTGACTTGATGCGAGTTGATGCTACAATGGCGTCATTCGCGTCACCTGGATCCCGCATATGAGCGATCATTTCGCTACCAACCTCAAACTTGCCTGCAGCCACTACCGCTCTATTTCCGAAGTTTGCCGCCAGCTCTCGATCAACCGCGCGCAGTTCAACAAGTACCTGAGCGGGCAAAGCCGTCCGACGGCTTTCAACCTGAAGCGTATCGGCGACTTCTTCGGTGTCGAGGATTACGAACTGAACCTGCCCGCCGAGCAGTTCGCCCGTCTGATCGGTGCGCGGGTATCGCCCCGGGCCCAGCAGTCCAGTGACCCGATCAGCGAGTTGTTCCGCCCGTTGCACGAACATGGCGGCAACCTTTCGCGCTATTGCGGTTACTACTTCGAGTACTCCAACTGCATGTCGGTGCCGGGCACGATCCTCGTGTCGCTGGTGCACCTGTGGGAAGAACGCGGCCGTTTTCTGTTCGAGCGCCAGGAACGGCAGGAGCGCTCCAGCGCCACCGATCAGCATGCCGAGGTACGCTGTCGCTACCTGGGGGCGGCGTTCCAGTTGCAGGACCGGATGTTCCTCATCGACTACGAGTCGCTGACGTTCAACGAGATGAGCCAGACCATCCTCATCCCCAGCTTCAAAAGCCGCATCACCCGGTTGAATGGCCTGAAGGCCGGCGTATCCAGCGGCGACCGGCGCAACCCGGCCTGTACCCGGGTGGTATGGGAATACCTGGGCGAGGAGATCAATCGCATTAATGCGTATCGACAGGTGAAACTGTACCGGCCGGATGATCCACGCATAGACGACGATGTGCGTAAGCGGTTGAGTGTGGCGCCGTTGCGCGATGGTCTGTTCGAGATCGAGTAATGCTCAACGCCTTAAGCATTGTCGAGGATGAACGTTGCTACTGCGTCCGCAACCTGGTCCGCTATCGCTGGAGCCCTGCGCAAATGTGCCGCGATGCCATGGTCGCAGTCGGTAAGAAACAGGCATTGCAAGCGCGACGCTGAAACTGCTCGCATCAAGGCGAGGGTAACTTCTTCAGGAATCGGGCTATAGCGTTCAGTGCCGGCAATCCACAGGTTGCCAGCGCTGGTGCCAGGGCCTTTGCCGAATCTCTGGGAGTTGAGCCCGTCGTACTCGCCGATCACCATCAATACTCTTCCACGAAACTGGTTGAGGAAGGTGTAGCTATCGCTCTCCAGAAAACCGAAAGGCTTGTTGATGGCAGCAGTGAAGGCTGGGCCGAACGGCGCCTGGTAGGCGTGGTCTGGATAAACTGCTGGGCAGATTAATACGATGTTGTCCACTTGTGGCAACTGTGCTGCAAGCTTGAGCGTAATTGCCGCGCCAAGGCTGTGGCCTATGAGCGTTCGGCATCGAGGCGCGATATGCGCGTGGAAACGCTGTGCTTCATCAAGGTTCGTAGCCAGTGACGGCGACATTGCGCCTGGCTCGCTGGCGAGGCTATGACCTGACAGATTGCCAGTGAGTGAACCAATGCCTGCGGCTTGCAGGCGATAAAGCAGGGGGTTGAGCCGGGTAAAGTCGGAACGCGCGCCCCCCAAAACGAATGCTGGAGCTGCGCGCTCGATATCAGGTACCAGCAATCGCGCCTGTTGCTGATAGTTTCCAAAGACTTCATTGATGAACAGCTCTTTGCCTGGGGCGGGCTCGTCAAACTGCCACTTCACGCGCTGCGGGGAAGCCTTTTGAATGTGCATGGTGCTCTCTAGAAGAACTGGTTGAGCCATTCGCCGAGCGGGTTGCCCGTATCGAGCAGCAGTTTGAGTGCCATGATGCAGCAGACGCTGACCAGCAGCGGTTTTATGAGGCGTGAGCCGAAGCGTACTGCGCAGCGTGCCCCCAATTGCGCGCCCAGAAAGGCGGCGAGCGCCATTGCCAGCGCCAGCGGCCAGATGATCGCCCCGCTGAGAGAAAAGACTGACAATGCGCCCAGGTTACAGGCTGCGTTCAAAAGCTTGCTGGTGCATACGGCTTGAATGAGGTGCTGGCCCAGGAGGACCACGCAAGCCAGCATGAAGAACGAGCCGACTCCAGGGCCGAAGATGCCGTCATAAAAGCCAATGAATGGTGCAGCCGTCACGCAGAATAGGCTAGTCGATACCTTTGCCTTGCGCGCTTGTTCATTCGGCTTTGGACTGAAGGCAAAGTAGGCGGCGATCAGGATCAGCAGTGGTGGGACGCACGCCTGCAAAACGCTTTTGGGGACGTAAGTTATCGACAAGGCTCCCAACGCCCCACCGATGAACGACATGACAGCCATGGGACTGCCTCGTCTCCAGTCGATCATGCCTTTGCGGGCGAAGGCGCACGTAGCCGAAACCGTAGCCGAAGCTGCCTGGAACTTGTTTGTGGCAATAGCTGCCAAGGGTTCTACACCGGCAATAAACAGCACCGGGAGCGTGATAAGGCCACCGCCGCCGGCGATAGCATCAAAAAAGCCGGCCATCAGTGCAACCAGTGCGAGTAGCAGAACAAACGTCAAGTCGATTTCGATCATGGGGTATTTTCCTGTGCTCAACCACGGACCAGCAGCGGGTCTTCAGCGAGCACCAACGGTACGGCGAAGGGGGAGTATCCGAATTGACGGATAAGCAGGCGCCGGTTGTCCTGGACCTTGTCGCGGCCGTGCAAGGCTCGGCTGTTGTTGATCAACAGTGCGCTGTCAGGTTGCAGGGCAAACGTCAGCGGTTGTGCAGTGCTCAGTGCTTTTTGAAAGGCGCTGAACGCGCGCGCCGCAGCGTTGCAGGCACGTTCATTCAGACTGAAGCGATAGCTGTTGTATCGAACAGAGAAACCACCATTGGGCTCGAACTGCAGCATTGAAACTGCTTTGCCAGCATTGCCCTGTCCCTGAGTGAAGCAGTCACTGCGTGTGAAGTCGAAAGACTTTGAAGTCAGCGCAAGTGTGTCCAGGTTACTCAAGCGTTCGATGATTTCCCGGAGTGGGAAGACATTCGTAGGTTCATTGGCGGGGTTCCAGCGCGCAGTGAGAATCAGTGCTGAGGGAGCAGGGGAGTGAGCGTTGCTGGCGTTTGTTGAGCAGTTGTAAGGTGCTTCAGTGTGTGGCCCTAAGTGCAAGCCCGCATGCGAGCTGGTTTCAACCTCCAGGCAAGGATCTTCGTCGGGTCGCGGGACGCGGCCACCGCCCTTGAAGTTGCCGACCAGGCGGACCTGTTTGCCATCGTTGTCGATATCGAAGGCGAAACTGCGGTGGCGTACGAACTCCAGCAGCAGTTGATTGCGCGAGGCAAGGTATTGGCTGCGAGGGCTTTGCGCCAGGGCGGTAATGTCGGGTAGGTATTCTGGTATTGGCTCGTTGGCACAGTGCATCTGCCTGTACATCAAGGCAGATAGATGGCCTTCACTGAAGCGCTGGAGGAGCGCACGCTGTTCTTCACTCAAGGCCTTTTCGAGTTGATCGGCGAATATACGAGCTTGAAGTGCTACTCCTTTAGCCTCCGGTCCACCCAAATCAGCAAGGGTTTGGCTTGCAAAGGCTATGGCCTGGCTTTGCTCTGGGTAAAAATCCAGGTACGCAGCTTCGGAATGAGGCATTGAACGTTCCTTGTAGTTTTTTTGTGAGGCTCCCTGTCTGGCAAGTGGGGAGTCGACTATTCAATGCAGTTATGCCGATACGTGGAAGTCAGCCCATTCCTTGTGTGTCGTAGGAGATTTCTGCCTGTGGCGGTATTGAACGGTGAAACTGTGGAATCGCTCCCGCCTGCGGCATCCAACGGGGCCGGTGTTGGACTTCCCGGGCAGGAAACCGCAAAATAACCCCTTTACTCCATCAACCTCTCCGGATCTGCTGACTCTATGCGTATGCGCCTAATGCTGTTGGGTGGTGGCAATGCCCTCGGGCAAGCGCTGATTCGTCTTGGGGCCGAGGAGGACATCGCATTCCTGGCACCGCGCCCGCCCGAGAACGGCTGGGCGCCCTCAAGCCTCACTCAGCTGCTCGATGACCATCGCCCCGACGCGCTGGTCAACCTGGCCTATTACTTCGACTGGTTCCAGGCCGAGTCGGTCAGCGAGCAGCGCCTGGCCCAACAGGAACGGGCGGTGGAGCGGTTGGCAGAGCTGTGCCAGCACCATCAGATCACCTTGGTGCAGCCATCCAGCTACCGTGTGTTCGATGGTTCGCGGGCCACGGCCTATAGCGAAAAGGACGAGCCAGTGCCGCTGGGCTTGCGTGGCCAGGCCCTTTGGCGCATCGAGCAGAGCGTGCGTGCGACCTGCCCGCAGCATGTGCTGCTGCGCTTTGGCTGGTTGCTGGATGAGAGCATTGATGGCGCGTTGGGCCGCTTCCTGACCCGTGCCGAGCAACCACAAGAGCTGCTGCTGGCCGATGATCGACGTGGCAACCCGACGCCGATCGATGATGCCGCCCGAGTGATCCTGTCGGTACTCAAGCAACTTGATTGCAATGCGCCGCTGTGGGGCACCTACCATTACGCCGGCAATGAGGCGACCACGCCGCTGGCGCTGGGCCAGGCGATCCTCGCCGAGGCCGGTCAATACCGCCAGCTGGCCGTGCAGGCCCCCACGCCGCAGGCCCATGCCGCGCGCCCGGATGCCAGCGAAGAGCCACAGCATGCGGTACTGGCCTGCAAGAAAATCCTTCATACCTTCGGTATCAAGCCGCGTGCCTGGCGCGCTGGCTTGCCACCTCTACTGGACCGGTTCTACCGCCATGGCTGACGCTGACGCCCCCATCCTGATCACCGGCGGTGCCGGCTTCATTGGCTCCCACCTGTGCGATGCGTTGTTGGACAAAGGTTACGCCGTACGCATTCTCGACGACTTCTCCACCGGCCGACGAAGCAATCTGCAGGTCGACCACCCCCGGCTGGAACTGATCGAAGGTGATGTTGCCGATGCCGGGCTGGTCACTCAGGCTGCGGCTGGCTGCCGTGCTGTGGTGCATCTGGCCGCGGTGGCCTCGGTTCAGGCCTCGGTCGAAGACCCGGTGCGTACTCACCAAAGTAACTTCATCGGTACCCTCAACGTTTGCGAAGCCATGCGCGTGCATGGCCTGCGCCGGGTACTGTTCGCCTCCAGCGCAGCGGTATACGGCAACAATGGTGAAGGGAAGTCGATTTCCGAAGACACACCCAAGGCGCCGTTGACCCCTTACGCCGTGGACAAGCTGGCCAGTGAGCAGTACCTGGACTTCTACCGCCGCCAGCATGGCCTGGAGCCGGTGGTGTTTCGCTTCTTCAATATCTTCGGGCCGCGGCAGGACCCTTCCTCGCCGTATTCCGGGGTGATCAGCATCTTCTGCGAGCGTGCTGTGCAGGGCTTGCCGATTACGGTGTTCGGTGATGGCGAGCAGACCCGGGACTTCCTCTACGTGGGCGACCTGGTGCAGGTGATGGTACAGGCACTGGAGCAGCCGCAGGTCGAGGAGGGGGCGGTGAACATCGGGCTGAACCAGGCGACCTCACTGAACCAGTTGCTGGCTGCGCTGGAGAAGGTTGTAGGGAGCTTGCCAGCGATCAGCTATGCGGCGGCGCGATCGGGTGATATCCGCCATTCGCGAGCGGATAACCAGCGGTTGTTGGCGCGGTTCGAGTTTGCGCAGGTGACGCCGATGGTTGAAGGCCTGGCAAAGCTTCTCGGTAAAGGCTGAACCCCTCGGGGCTGCGCCGCGGCCCTGACATCACCCATGCCGCACCCTTCTGCGCTGGCAATCTTCGGGATGTAAGGCCCGCCCATCCTGGCTGCGGACCTGCAATATTTGAAGCGCTTGCCCCGTCACGCCGTCCACCAGCTCCGAACGCGTTTCACCCGCCTCGAACAGAAACCGCTCCCCCCACTGCCTCAAACCAACCACCACTGGAAATACCGACTGCCCTTTGTCGGTCAGCACGTACTCTTTGTAGGCACTGCCATCCGACGCCGGCTGTGTCATCAGCAACCCACTTTCCACCAACAGCTTTAGCCGCGAGGTGAGGATGTTCTTCGCCAACCCCAGGTTCTTCTGAAATTCACTGAAGCGCCGTAGGCCGTCAAAGGCATCGCGCAGGATCATCAGCGCCCAACGGTCACCCAGCACCTCCAGAGCCCGGGCCACGGGGCACTGCGCATTGTTTTCATCGAGCATGGGGCACGCCTGTTTTGATTATCTGGTTGCAGATTAAAACCACATTTGTTAAATAGCCAGCGTGTGGTTTCAAATTGAAACCAGATTCCAGAGGCTGGCCCGATGACACCTTCGCTGACACGCTGGATAACCCTGTTACTTGCCACCACCAGTGCGATGGCTGTGGCGACGGTGTACTTCGCTCAACCGCTGCTTGAGTCGATGGCTGCTGAGTTGGGGGTGGCGCAGCAGCAGATTGGCTGGGTAGTCGGCGCGACCCAGGCGGGCTACGCCCTGGGGCTGCTACTGATTGTGCCGCTCGGAGACTTGGTCGACCGTAAACGTCTGTTGCTTGGCCAGTTGCTGTTCTCGGCGCTTGCGCTGGTCGGCGTTGGCACGGCGCCGAACTGGGCAATATTGCTGCTGGCTCTGGCTATCACCGGGTTGATGGCCGTCATGGTGCAGGTGATGGTGGCTCATGCCGCGAGCCTGGCCTCACCTGGGCAGCAAGGGCAGGCGGTAGGCACCGTCACCAGTGGCGTGGTGCTGGGTATTCTGCTGGCACGGCTGGCTTCGGGCGGGCTTGCTGACCTGGCCGGTTGGCGAAGTGTGTACCTGGTCGCCGCAGGGCTCTTGATGTTGTTGGCGCTGGTGCTGTGGCGCAGTCTGCCCGGAGGGCAGCCGATGAGGAGCCGGCCGCGTTACCGGGCGCTGATCATGGCCCAGTTCAGCTTGTATCGGCACGACCGGTTGCTGCGCCAGCGCGGCGTGTTCGGTGTGTTGATCTTCGCCGCATTCAGCGTGCTGTGGAGTGCCATGGTCATGCCACTCAGTGCTGCGCCGCTGGCGCTGAGCCATACCGAGATCGGCCTGTTTGGCCTGGCAGGTGTGGCGGGTACGCTGGCGGCTTCGCATGCCGGTCGTCTGGCTGACCTTGGGCGGGGTGAGCGTACGACCGGGATGTCGTTGGCCCTGCTGACGCTGTCGTGGCTGCCAACAGCATTCGTCGAGCATTCACTGCTGGCCTTCGTGCTGGGTGTGCTGATGCTGGACTTTGCCGTGCAGGCAGTACATGTCACCAACCAGAGCCTGTTGCTGGCCGGGCGTGGTGCGATGGCTAGCCGTTTGATCGGCGCCTACATGTGTTGCTATTCGCTGGGTAGCGGTTTGGGGGCCGTGCTGGCGAGCTGGGTGTTTGCACACTGGGGCTGGGTTGCGGTGTGTGGGCTTGGCATGGGCATCAGTGCGGTCGCACTGTGCTACTGGCTATGGCTGCAACGCGCGAGGGCGGCCGAGGCCGCCCTGCAATGTTCAGGTCAGAACTTGTAGCCAAGGCCGACCATGTATACCCACGGGTCGACGTCGACGTCGACCTTGGTCTTGCTGTAGCCAAGGGCGGTCGGGCCGTTGACGCTGGCCTTGGTGTCGATGTCGACGTACCAGACCGAGGCGTTTACCAGCAGGTTGTCGGTCAGCATGTAGTCCATGCCCAGTTGGCCGGCGATACCTACCGAATCCTGCAGCTTGAGGTTGCTGAAGCCTTGTTGCTTGCGTGCGCTGCTCAAGTCTTCGTCAAAGAACAGGGTGTAGTTGATACCGACGCCAGCGTACGGCTGGAAGCGCGAATTCGGCTCCATTGGGTAGTACTGCAGCGACAGCGTCGGCGGCAGTTGCTTGATGTCCGCCAGCTTGCCATCCAGCCCGCCGCCCAGACCTTTTACGGCGACGGTGTGCTTGAACGGGGTAGCTGCCAGCAGCTCCAGGCCGATGTGGTCGGTGAGCATGTAGGCAAAGGTCAGGCCCAACTGGGTATCGCTGTCCAGGGTCGCCTTGGTGCCCGACACCTTGTTACCGTCGAACTTGAGGTCGCCGCTGCTCTCGTTCGGGGCGGTGGTGATGGCGCCTGCGCGCAGGATCATGTCCCCCGCCTGATAGGCTTGGGCGGCAGGGGCGGCGAGCGCAAGGGCCACAAGCGAGGCACCCAGCAAGGACTTGTTCATGGAAGCTCCCAAAGGACGTTATTAATCGAGTAGTCCAATGGTACGGAGCTGGTTAAACGGAAAGTTTGACCCAGCTCAACGAAGCGTCTTCACGAATTCGAAACAGTTCTCATCTCAGCTCATAAGCGTAGATTTTCTCGGCTTCCATTTGGTAGCCAGCGTCGGCCAGCTCGCTGCTGGAAGCTCTAACCTGCATCTTTCCCTCGATCCAGTAGGGCTGGTAGAGGTCTTCGACGCGCACGCCCATCTCGCTGAAAATATGCACGATCTGGTTCGGTGGTGGCGGCGGCACGTGGATGCACGCGCCATAGTAAGGGACCAGCAGGAATTCGGTGGTGCGGCCTTCCTCGCTGACCTCCAGGGGCACGATGTAGCCGGGCAGTCTGACCTGTTGGCCGTCGAGGCTTTTTACCACTGGCGCGTCGGGCGCCTGCTGGCGCGCGGGCGGGGCGGATTCGGCAGACAATGCGCTGCTGAGCTGTGACATGTCGTGCAGCGGAGCCAGTTGCGGCGGGATGACCGGTGCACCTTCAGGGATCAGCGCGGGCCAGTCCAGCTCCTTGGGTTCGGCGGCCCACAGAGGCATCGCTACCAGCAACAGCAGGGCCAGCAGCATGTGCATTGCCGGCCTCTTCGCGGGCATGCCCGTTCCCATAGGTACTGCACAAGGTCCGAAGCCTGCGGGGCTCCCTGTGGGAGCGGGCGTGCCCGCGAGGCAGGCGGTGAGGTGTTTGATCATTACGCGCACTCAGAGGTGGATGGACAGGCCGTCGGCCAGCGACTGGCGGTAAGCCCGCCACGCCGGCACGCTGCCCATCAGCAACGCGGCCCCCATGATGATAGCCAGCAAGGTCCATTCATGAGTACTTGGCAGAGCCAGTGGCAAATACAAACCATAGTTGGCCTGCACATACCCCTGTGCCAGGGCGATACCCGCATATAGCAAGCCAAGCCCGGCCACGATCCCGACCGACGCCAGTGACTGTGCTTCAAGTACCAGCAACCCTGCAATATGCCAAGGCCGGGCCCCGACCGAGCGCAAGATCGCCATTTCTCGGCGGCGTTCGTTGAGGCTGGTGAGAATCGCCGTGAGCATGCCGATCAAACCGGTCAGCACCACGAATAGTGACACCACGAACAATGCCTGCTCTGCGGTGCCCATCAGGCTCCACAGCTCTTGCAGGGCGACCCCAGGCAGGATCGCCAGCAACGGCTCGCTACGGTATTCGTTGATTTCCCTCTGCAGACTGAAGGTTGCGATCTTGCTGTTCAGGCCAAGCATGAATGCAGTGATGGCAGCAGGTTGCAGGTCCATCGTACGGGCCTGCTCGGCGCTGATGCGCCCGGCGCCACGGGCGGGTACGCCGTTGTGCCAGTCGATATGGATCGCCTCCATGCCGCCCAGGCTGATATGCAGGGTGCGGTCGACGGGGGTGCCGGTGCGCTTGAGTACGCCGACCACGGTAAACGGCTTGTCGTCGTGCTTGACCAGACTGATTGCGGCCACGCCGTGGGCCAGCACCAGCTTGTCACCCAGCTTGTAGTGCAATGCCTCGGCCACTTCGGCGCCGAGCACCACCTCGAACGGGTCGTTGGCAAACTCTCGCCCCTGGCTCAGTTGCAGATGCTGGCGGCGGCCGTACTGGTAATGGCTGAAGTAATCTGTGGTGGTGCCCATCACTCTGTAGCCGCGGTGCGAATCGCCCAGCGAGATCGGGATTGCCCACTTCACCCGTGGGTCCTGTGCATAGTGCTGGAAGCTGTCCCAGCGGATGTTATTGGTCGCGTTGCCAATGCGGAACACCGAATACAGCAGCAGGTTCACCGAGCCAGAGCGTGCGCCGACGATCAGGTCGGTGCCGCTGATGGTGCTGGCGAAGCTGGCACGGGCTTCGGTACGGACCCGCTCAACAGCCAGCAGCAGGCACACCGACAGGGCAATGGCGAAGGCGGTCAGAAAAGCGGTGAAGCGGCGGTTGGCCAGGCTGGCCAAGGCAAGGCGGAGCAGGTACATCAGGCCTCCCGGGGCTTGGCGGCACGGTTCAGTTCAGCAAGCGACAGGTGGCGGTCGAACAGCGGTGCCAGGCTCTGGTCGTGGCTGACGAACAGCAGGCTGGCACCGGCGGCGCGGCACTCATCGAACAGCAGGCGGATGAACGCTTCGCGGGTGTCTGCATCCAGAGCCGAGGTCGGTTCGTCGGCAATCACCAGCTCAGGCTGGCCGATCAGTGCGCGGGCGGCGGCGACCCGCTGCTGCTGGCCGATCGACAGGCTGTCGGCGCGGCGGGCAAGCATGGCAGGGTCGCCCAGGCCCAGGTGGGTCAGCAGAGTGCTGGCCGCCTGGTCAACACTGCCATGGCGCTGCTCGGCGCGTGCCTTGCGGCTGCGCGAGAAGCGGCAGGGCAGCTCGACGTTTTCACGTACCGAGAGGAACGGCAGCAGGTTGAACTGCTGAAAGATGTACCCTGTGTGATCGACCCGAAAACGGTCGCGGGCGCCCTGGCTCAGGCTGCCGAGGTCCTGGCCGAGCAGCTGGATGCGACCCTTGTCCGGCACGTTCACCCCGCCCAGCAGGCCCAGCAAGGTCGTCTTGCCACTGCCGCTGGGGCCTTTGAGAAACAGTGCCTCACCAGCGTCCAGGCGCAATGCCGGAATATCCAGCAGCGGCGGGTGACCTGGCCAGGCGAACACCAGGTCATGCAGATCGATCAACGGCTGGTTCATTCAGAAGGCGACCGCTGCCTTGGCCGGCGTGGATTCCAGGCCTTTCTGGCCATTGGGACCGATCAGTTGCACGTTGATTTTCTGGGTGGCGGGGAAGGCCTTGAACAGCGGCGCCAGGTCCAGCTGGGTCAGTTTGTCGGGGTTGGCGCAGGTCAGCTGATAATGGGCGCCGATGTCGCTGTGCTGATGGCCGTGTTCGTGTTCATGCTCGTCACCATCGTCATCGGCCTTCGAAGCGTCACCGAACAGAGGGCTTTCCAGCGCCTGCTGCTCTTCCTTGCAGTCTGCGGCAGCAGAAAGGCCGAACAGCTTCAGTGGTTGTTCAAGTTGCTGGCGCACGGCGGCAACTTTGGCCTTGTCGGCATCGCTGCTGGCGGCATGCTCGAAGCCGACCAGGTTCATTGCCGGGCTGTCCAGCTCCAGTTCCAGTGTATTGCCATCGAGCACTGCGTTGAGCTTGGCTACGCCATGCTCGTGGGCGCCGAGGGAGCCGTGGGCGTGGTCATGATCATGGTCATGTTCATCGTGGGCATGGGCCGCGGCCAGTGGCAGCAGAGCGAAGGGCAGGGCAAGCAGCAGGCGACGCATGGACGACTCCGGAGCGGGCTGGAAGATTGGGTTATGTTATAACAAGGTTTCGGCGCACCGCCAGCCTGCGTGGCGTATGTTTCATGTTGCGGTAGCATGGCTGCATTGACGTGAGTTCAAGGAATGCATCATGAGAGTTCGTGGACAGATTGGTGACTGGCCGGTGGACCTGACCATCGAGCTGACGCCTGAAGAGTGGGCGCAGCTTGGGCGGCAGACCGAGGTGCCGGTGGCAGCCCAGGCGGCTGCGACAGCTGCGGTGGCCGGGCCGCGCCAAAATGACGCTCAGTGGGCCGCGGCGCGTGATGTGTTGCGTCTGGCAGGACAGATGAGCGGGCCGGAATTGCTGGACCGCCTGGAAGGGCTGTCAGGGAGTACGGCGGCGGGCAAACGGCTGCTGGTGCGTTTGCGGCACAGCAGTGAGGTCAAGGTGGAGAGTGGCGTGGATGCGCCGGTTTATCACTGGGTAGGGTGAGCGCTGTCTTGCTCAAAATCTGAAAGTCTGCGCGGTCGCCCGTAGGAGCGGGTTTACCCGCGAACACCGGCAGAGCCGGTGCCATCCACTGTGTCGGTTTCTTCGCGGGCATGCCCGCTCCCACAGGTCCAGCGCAGGCTTCAAGGTCACTCAGAACATTGCCGCCGACAGCTTGCGACGATAAACACCAACCAGCGGGTGATCGCCACCCAGCAAATCGAACACCTGCAACAGCGCCTTTTGCGGCAGCCCGTTCTCGTAGCCACGGTTACGCTGGAACAGCTTCAGCAGCCCTTCCAGCGCCGCCTCGTACTGCTGGCGCGCCAGTTGCTGAATGCTCAGCTGATAAGCCGCCTCGTCGTCTTGCGGGTTCTGCGCCAGGCGGCTTTTAAGGTCAGCCACTTCCGGCAGGCTGGCAGCCTGGCGCAGGAAGGTCAGCTGGGCCTTGGCACCGGCCAGTGCAGCTTTGTGTTCGTCAGTCTTGACCGCATCCAGCACCACTTGCGCTTCGCCCAGCTCGCCACGCTCGGCCAGGCAGCGGGCATACAGGATCAGCGCTTCGGCATTGCTGTTGTCCTCACCCAGCAGCGCCTGCAACAGCGCTTCGGTTTCGGCAAAACGGCTTTCGGCAAACAGCGCCTTAGCCTGTTCCAGTGGCGAGGCGGTGGGCGCGGCTGGCATTTGTACATGCGGCTCGAGCATGGCGCGGATCGCCGACTCCGGTTGTGCCCCGGCAAAACCGTCAACCGGCTGGCCGTCCTTGAACAGCACCACTGTCGGCAGGCTGCGGATGCCGAACTGGGCAACCACCTGTTGCTCCACGTCGCAGTTGATCTTGGCCAGCAGCAGTTCGCCCTGGTAACCCTCGGCAATCTTTGCCAGCAATGGCATCAGCGCCTTGCACGGCGCGCACCACTCGGCCCAGAAGTCTACCAGCACCGGCTTGTGGAAGGAGTTCTCGATCACCAGTTGCTGGAAGGTGGTATCGGTGGCGTCGAAAATGTAAGGCGTGTCTTGGGTCATCGCGACTCTCGCAAACTCGTGTATGGCAACACTATAAGGTGTCGCGGCTGGCGTGGTACAGGCTGACCCGGCGGAATTCGTGTGGCTCGGCCAGGTCCGGCAGGGTCAGTGCTTCGAGCACGCCCAATTGCTGGTACAACGGGTGGCGAAAGTCACGTACCCGCGAGTCAGCCACCAGGGCCTGGCGACCGCGGCTCAGGAAGGCATCCAGCAGCGGCAGGTTGGCGCGGTCGTACAGCACATCGGCAACCAGGATCAGGTCGAAGCGGTCTTCCTCGGCAAAGAAGTCGCTGCTGTAGCTTAGTGTCACCCCGTTCAGTGCTGCATTCGCACGGCAGGCATCGAGGGCCAGCGGGTCGAGGTCGCAGGCCACCACTTCCAGTGCACCGGCGCGTGCAGCAGCAATGCCGGCGATGCCAGAGCCGGCGCCAAAGTCCAGCACGCGCTTGCCCGCCACCCACTCCGGGCGTTCGGCCAGGTAGCGGGCCATTGCCAGCCCACTGGCCCAGCAGAAACTCCAATAGGGAGGCTCTTCAAGAATGCGCCGGGTTTCTTCGCTGCTGAAGGCGCGATCCATGTTCTGGTCGTCGATCAGCCATAGCTTCAGGTCGCAGGCGGGCAGTTCGCTGACGATCAGGCGCGCTTCGCCGATCAGGCCGCTGAGGGCCTGTTGCAGGGCCAGCGGCGCCACCTACGGCGCCTTCTCGAAACGCAGCGGGCCTGTGGCCTGGGTCTGTGCCTGGATAATGCGCACAGGGGGCAGGTGCATGATCAGCTGGCCAGAGTTGCTGGCGCGGCCACGCAGTTCGACTCGGGCACCGGGCGGGAAGGCTTCGGGGTTGAAACGCAGGTGGTAGGGCAGTGCCTGGCCAGTACCGGTCAGCTTGCTGCTTGCCAGCAGGCGCTGCGGACGGTCGCGTTCGTCGATGACCAGCAAGGCCAGTTCCACGTCGGCACCTGCCGGGATTTCCAGCAAGGTGCCGCTCAGCTCGCGCTGGTAGGCCGGCAGCGGACCCGGTACTTCGGCCTTGGCCGAGCGGGCAGGGGCGGGCGCCGGGTTGTCGGTCTTTGGCCTGTCGCTGCCGCAGGCGGCAAGCAGACCGGCGCAGCACAGCACGACGAGCGCTCGGTAGTGCATGGGGGAGTCCTTCACGGGCATATTTCCCATGGATGTTAACCCCTTTGGCTTGTCTTGCCAGTGCAATGCGCTACCATGGCCCTCCCTTTTTTTGTTGCCTGCCACCATGCACTGTCCCTTTTGCGGTGCCAACGACACCAAGGTCATCGACTCTCGCCTCGTCGCCGAGGGCGAGCAGGTGCGCCGCCGCCGTGAATGCGTGGCCTGCGGCGAGCGCTTCACCACCTTCGAAACCGCCGAGCTGGTGCTGCCCCGGCTGATCAAGCAGGACGGCACGCGTCAGCCCTTCGACGAAGAAAAGCTGCGCGCCGGCATGCAGCGGGCGCTGGAAAAGCGTCCGGTCAGCGTCGAGCGCCTGGAAGCCGCGCTGGCGCACATCAAGAGCCGGCTGCGAGCCACTGGCGAACGCGAAGTCAAATCGCTGGTGGTCGGTGAAATGGTCATGGCCGAGTTGCGCAAACTCGATGAAGTGGCCTATATCCGCTTTGCCTCGGTGTACCGGCGCTTCCAGGACCTCGACGAGTTCCGCGAAGAAATCGACCGTCTGGCCCGTGAGCCAGCTAAAGAGTGAACATGCCCAGCCAAGCCGCCATCCTAGACGCCCACTACATGGCCCGCGCGCTGGAGCTGGCGCGCAAAGGCCTGTACACAACCCACCCGAACCCGCGGGTCGGCTGCGTGATCGTACGTGATGGCGAGGTGGTTGGCGAAGGCTGGCACGTACGCGCCGGCGAGCCGCATGCCGAAGTGCATGCCCTGCGTCAGGCGGGTGAACTTGCCCGCGGGGCTTGTGCCTACGTCACCCTGGAGCCATGCAGCCACCATGGCCGTACGCCGCCGTGTGCCGAAGCGCTGGTCAAGGCCGGCGTGGCGCGTGTAGTAGCCGCCATGCAGGACCCTAACCCGCAAGTGGCGGGACAGGGCCTGCGGCGCCTGGCCGAAGCCGGAATCGAAGTGGCCAGCGGGGTGCTCGAAGCCGAGGCTCGCGCCCTCAACCCAGGCTTCCTCAAGCGCATGGAGCATGGCCTGCCGTTCGTTCGCGCCAAGCTGGCCATGAGCCTGGATGGCCGCACCGCCATGGCCAGTGGTGAAAGCCAGTGGATCACCGGCCCGGCCGCCCGCTCGGCGGTACAGCGCCTGCGCGCCCGTTCCAGCGTGGTGCTGACCAGCGCCGCCAGTGTACTGGCCGATAACGCACGCATGACCGTGCGTGGCGCCGAGCTGGGTCTGGATGCCGAAACCACTGCCCAGGCACTCAGCCGCACACCCTTGCGAGTGTTGGTCGATGGCCGCCTGCGCCTGCCACTGGCTGCGCCGTTCTTCCAGGCCGGCCCGGCTCTGGTGGTGACTGCTGTCGCAGATGACCCGCGCTATGCCGCTGCCGGCCACGAATTGCTCAGCTTGCCGGGCGACAATGGCCAGGTCGACCTTGCGGCGCTGCTGCAGGCCCTGGCCGCCCGCGGCGTAAACGAAATCCTGCTGGAAGCTGGTGCTGGCCTGGTGGGTGCCTTTGCCAGGCTGGGCCTGGTCGATGAGTTCCAGCTGTTCGTCGCCGGCACCTTCCTCGGCTCCCACGCCCGCCCATTACTGGACTGGCCACTGGAAAAGATGAGCGAGGCGCCGCGGCTGAAAATTACCGAAATGCGCGCAGTGGGCGATGACTGGCGGGTCACGGCCATCCCCCTGCCGGCACCCGGCGTATAATGCCGGGCTTGCCCTGCGCAAACCGTTTTTGAGGAAGACCCCATGTTCACCGGCATCATCGAATCCATCGGCACCATCCGCAGCCTGACCCCCAAGGGTGGTGACGTGCGCGTCTACGTAGAAACCGGCAAGCTCGACTTGGGGGACGTCAAACTCGGCGACAGCATCGCCGTCAACGGTGTATGCCTTACGGCCGTAGAGCTGCCGGGCGACGGCTTCTGGGCCGATGTCAGCGTCGAAACCCTCAAGCGCACCGCCTTCATCGACCTCAAGAGCGGCAGCAAGGTCAACCTGGAGAAAGCCCTGACGCCCACCACCCGCCTGGGCGGGCACCTGGTCAGCGGCCACGTCGACGGGGTCGGCGAAATCATTTCGCGCAGCGATAACGCTCGCGCCATCCAGTTTCGCGTGCGTGCACCGAAGGAACTGGCCAAGTACATCGCCCACAAGGGTTCGATCACCGTCGACGGTACCAGTCTGACGGTGAATGAGGTCAATGGCGCCGAGTTCGAGCTGACCATTGTCCCGCACACTCTGTCCGAAACCATCATGGCCGATTACCGTGCAGGGCGTCGGGTAAACCTTGAGGTCGACCTGCTGGCCCGTTACCTGGAGCGCTTGCTACTGGGTGACAAGGCCGCCGAACCGAGCAAGGGCAGTGGCATTACCGAAAGCTTCCTGGCCGCCAATGGCTTCTTGAAATCCTGATTGAGAAGGGGGTGCCGCGTGGCGCTCAACAGCATCGAAGAACTGGTCGAAGACATCCGCCAGGGCAAAATGGTCATCTTGATGGATGACGAAGACCGTGAGAACGAAGGCGATATCATCATGGCGGCCGAATGCTGCCAGCCCGAGCACATCAACTTCATGGCCAAGCACGCCCGTGGCCTGATCTGCATGCCGATGACCCGCGAGCGTTGCGAAACGCTGAAGCTGCCGTTGATGGCACCGCGCAACGGCTCGGGCTTCGGCACCAAGTTCACCGTGTCGATCGAAGCCGCCGAAGGCGTCACCACCGGTATTTCCGCCGCCGACCGCGCACGCACTGTGCAGGCTGCCGCAGCCAAGGACGCCAAGGCCGAAGACATCGTCAGCCCTGGTCACATCTTCCCGCTGATGGCCCAGCCAGGCGGTACGCTGGCGCGTGCCGGCCACACCGAAGCCGCCTGTGACCTGGCGCGCATGGCCGGTTTCGAGCCAAGCGGCGTGATCTGCGAAGTGATGAACGACGACGGCACCATGTCGCGCCGCGCCGAACTGGAAGTGTTCGCCGCCGAGCACGGCCTGAAGATCGGCACCATCGCCGACCTGATCCACTACCGCATGATCCACGAACGCACCGTGCAGCGTGTTTCCGAGCAATCGGTGGAGAGCGAGCTGGGTGAGTTCAACCTGGTCACCTACCGTGACGCGGTCGAAGGCGACGTGCACATGGCCTTGACCCTGGGCAAGATCTGCGCCGAAGAGCCGACCTTGGTACGGGTACACAATATGGACCCACTGCGTGACCTGCTGCTGGTCAAGCAGCCAGGCCGCTGGAGCCTGCGCGCGGCCATGGCCGCCGTGGCCGAGGCCGGCAGCGGTGTGGTCTTGCTGCTGGGCCACCCACTGGACGGCGACGTGCTGCTGGCGCACATCCGCGAAAGTGCGGGCGATGCGCCGACCAAGGCCCCGACCACCTACAGCACTGTGGGTGCCGGTTCGCAGATCCTGCGCGACCTCGGCGTGCGCAAGATGCGCCTGATGAGTTCGCCGATGAAGTTCAACGCGATATCCGGATTCGATCTGGAAGTTGTAGAATACGTGCCCTCCGAGTGACTTGAGGCGGCATTGACGCCCTCTGCTCGAGTCCAGACCCCTGCCGAGGCCGCTTGTATGCGGCCTCGCTCTTGAAGATGAGAATATCGGAATGACCCTGAAGACCATCGAAGGTACCTTCATCGCCCCCAAAGGTCGCTATGCTTTGGTGGTTGGCCGCTTCAACAGCTTCGTTGTCGAAAGCCTGGTAAGCGGTGCCGTTGACGCCCTGGTACGCCATGGTGTCAGCGAAAGCGACATCACCATCATCCGTGCCCCGGGTGCATTCGAGATCCCGCTGGTGGCACAGAAGGTCGCCCAGCAAGGCGCCTACGACGCGATCATCGCCCTGGGCGCCGTGATCCGTGGCGGTACCCCGCATTTCGAATACGTGGCGGGCGAATGCACCAAGGGCCTGGCCCAGGTGTCCATGGAGTTCGGTGTTCCGGTGGCGTTCGGCGTACTGACCGTCGACTCCATCGAGCAAGCCATCGAGCGTTCTGGCACCAAAGCCGGCAACAAAGGTGCTGAAGCTGCCCTGTCCGCACTGGAAATGGTCAGCCTGCTGGCGCAGTTGGAGGCCAAGTGATTAGCGACGAAAGCGATCGTTTCAACCCGCGCGATCCAAAACCTGCGGATGCCGGCAAGCCCTCGAAGAGCGCCAAGCGCCGCGAAGCCCGCAAGCTCGCGACCCAGGCCCTCTACCAGTGGCACATGGCCCAGCATTCGCTGAGCGAGATCGAAGCGCAGTTCCGGGTGGACAACGATTTCACCGATGTCGACGGTGCCTATTTCCGCGAGATCCTGCATGGGGTCCCGGCAATCAAGGGCGAAATCGACAAGGCGCTGGTGCCTTGCATGACCATCGCACTGGAAGAGCTCGACCCGGTTGAGTTGGCCGTGCTGCGCCTGTCCACCTGGGAACTGATCAAGCGCGTCGACGTGCCGTACCGCGTCGTGATCAACGAAGGTGTGGAGCTGGCCAAGGTCTTCGGTGCCACTGACGGCCACAAGTTCGTCAACGGCGTACTGGACAAGCTCGCCCCGGCGCTGCGTGAAGCAGAAGTCAAGGCGAACAAGCGCTGATCCTGGCGCTGCCTGGCCATGGGTGAGTTCGAGCTGATCAACCATTACTTCGCCGCTGCGCCTTGTGCGCAGGGCGGCGATGGCGTGGCGCTGGGAATCGGCGACGACTGCGCCCTGCTGGACCTTCCCCCCGGTGAGCAACTGGCGGTGTCGACCGACACCCTGGTCGCCGGGGTGCATTTTCCTGCTGTTTGCGATCCGTTGCTGCTTGGCCAGCGTTCGTTGGCCGTGGCGGCCAGTGACCTGGCAGCCATGGGTGCGACTGCAATCGGTTTTACCCTCGCACTGACCCTGCCTGACGTTGGCCCTGACTGGCTGGCGGCCTATGCCGACGGCCTTGGGCGCATGGCCCACCGTTGCCGCATGAGCCTGATCGGTGGTGACACCACGCGCGGCCCGTTGAGCATCACCGTGACCGTGTTCGGCCGCGTACCGGCTGGCCAGGCCTTGCGCCGCAGCGGCGCAAGGCCGGGTGACCTGCTGTGTGTCGGTGGTTCACTGGGCAAGGCCGCCGGTGCATTGCCGCTGGTGCTGGGTGAGCGCGAGGCGCCTGCCGCGCAGGCCGAGCCGCTGCTGGCCCATTACTGGTCACCGATGCCGCAGCTCACCCTCGGTGCCCTGCTGCGTGGCCGGGCCACGGCGGCGCTGGACATCTCCGACGGGCTGCTCGCCGACTGTGGGCATATTGCCAAGGCATCCGGTGTCGCGTTGGAGGTGAACCTGGCGCAAGTGCCAGTGTCTCCTGCTCTGGAGGGCTTCCTCGGCCGTGAAGCAGCCGTGCAGGCAGCGCTTACCGGTGGCGACGATTACGTACTGGCGTTCACCTTGCCACCCGAGGCGCTGGCGCCTCTGGCAGCCTTCGATTTTATCGAAGTGCATACCGTCGGCCGTGTGCTCGAAGGGCAAGGCGTGACCTTGCGCGACGCGCAGGGCCAGGACATCACCCCCGTTCAGCGGGGCTATCAACACTTCAGGGAGATACCGTGACCGATCACCCCAATCAGGTGCCTGCGGAGTTCGTTCCGCCTTCGGTCTGGCGCAACCCGTGGCACTTCATCGCTTTTGGCTTCGGTTCTGGCACCTTGCCCAAGGCGCCGGGTACCTGGGGCTCGCTGGTGGCCATACCGTTCATCCCGCTGTGGCAGATGCTGCCCGACTGGGGTTACTGGCTGTTGCTCGGTGTGAGCATGCTGTTTGGCTTCTGGTTGTGCGGCAAAGTTGCCAATGACTTGCGCGTACACGACCATGAAGGCATTGTCTGGGACGAGATTGTCGGCATGTGGATCACCCTCTGGCTGGTGCCGGAGGGCTGGCAGTGGCTGTTGGCAGGGTTCCTGCTGTTCCGCTTCTTCGACATCCTCAAGCCGTGGCCGATTCGCTGGATCGACCGCCATGTGCACGGGGGCGTCGGCATCATGCTCGACGATATCCTGGCCGGCGTGTTTGCCTGGCTGGGCATGCAGGTTCTGGTGTGGGCGGTTGCCTGAAACAGGGAGTGCGTGAATGGCCATAAGGACTGTACTGCTGGCAATGCTGCTGAGTGTTGCCCCGTGGGTGGCGGCTGCCGAGAGCATGCCGAAACAGATCCATCTGGTTAGCGAGGAGTGGCTCGACTACACCAACGCCGACGGTACCGGGGTGGCCTGGGATGTGCTGCGCAAAGTGTTCGAGCCGGCCGGAGTCGAGGTGGTCACCCAGAGCGCGCCCTACAGCCGGGCGGTTGGCCTGGTCAGGCGCGGCGAGGCTGATGCCTGGGTTGGCTCGTACAAGGAAGAAAACGACGACAATCTGTACCCGCGCTGGCACTTCGACATGGACCATATCTATGCCTTGGGGCTGGCCAGCAAGCCTGCGCCTACGCTGGAGACCATCGGCAAGTACCGGTTGGCCTGGGTGCGTGGCTATGATTACGGCAGCTACTTGCCCAATGTGCACGAGTTCCGCGAAATCCAGCGTCGCGAGGGCATTTTGCCGATGCTCGAGCATGACCGGGTGGACTACTACATCGACGCACTGACCGAGGTGGACTACGTGCTCGGGCAAGCCCCCCAGCCCGAGCGCTTTCGGCGTACCCATGTGGCCGAGTTGCCGTTGTACCTGGCCTTTGCCCGTAACGACCAGGCCAGGGCCCTGCGCGATCTGTTCGACAAGCGCATGAAAGAGCTGGTACGTAGCGGCGAACTGAAGCCGATTTTCGAGCACTGGAAACAGCCCTATCCGTTCAACGCGGACAGTCGCCCGCACTGAGGCCGAATACATTGAGGTAGATCGCGGTTCTCTGTGGCAGCGGGCTTGTGATTGAGCGGTGGCTTTCAATAAGTATCGAACTTTTCGATCTTAACCCACCGTATACAGCCAGCCCACATCCCCCAACCTGCTGATACAATCGGCCCACGAGAAAATTCCTACTTATTCCAGGAGCACAACGTGCCCGTCGTCTTTGTTGCCGCCTCTAAACTCCCGACGCCCTTCGCGACCTTCACCATGCATGGCTTCCTCGACGAAGCTACAGGCCGTGAGCATGTGGTGCTCAGCCTGGGTGATATCGCGGACGGCCAGCCGGTACTGGGGCGCCTGCATTCCGAGTGCCTGACCGGCGATGCACTGTTCAGCCAGCGCTGCGACTGCGGCTCGCAGCTTGAAGCCGCGCTGCAGGCCATCGCCCGCGAAGGCCGTGGGGTGCTGTTGTACCTGCGTCAGGAAGGCCGTGGCATCGGCCTGCTGAACAAGATACGCGCCTACGAGCTGCAAGATGGCGGCGCCGACACCGTCGAAGCCAACGAGCGCCTGGGCTTCGCTGCCGACCAGCGTGACTACGCCATATGCCTGCCGATGCTCGAGCACCTGGGCGTCAAGTCGCTGCGCCTGATGACCAACAATCCGCGCAAGGTCAAAGCCCTGACCGACATGAACATCGTGGTTGCCGAGCGTGTGCCGCTGCACACCGGGCATAACCCGCACAACCGCTACTACCTGGCGACCAAGGCCGGCAAGTTGGGCCACATGCTGGGCAACGAACACCAGGGCGAGGTGCCCCAGGCGTGACCCGCGCCGAGGTCAAGCGGCGCCTGGCGCTGGCCTGGTGGCAGTACCTGGCGGTGGGCCTGGTACCGTTGCCAGTCATGGCTTGGGCCTTTGGGGGAGGCGATGCGCTGCCTCCGGTGTTGGCCATGCCGCTATTCATCGCCGGTGCGGCCACCATGTTTCTCAGCCTGCCGCGCTTCGGCGCCTATAAGCGCGCACTTATTGCCACCTCCAAAGTGCTCGGTACGGGTGAAGAGCCCACTGCCTGGATCGAACTGGCGCGGGTACGGCGCGTGGCCATGCTGTATGCCTGCTTCCCGGCTTGGGTCGCCGCACTGTCGGTGCTGGTCGGCCTGGAGGCAGTGCCGCAGATCCTGCTCGCATTGTCGACGGTTGTAGTGCTGTACCTCTATCGCATTCCGCGCCAGCTGGGCTGATGCGACTGCTACCTGGCCTGCTGGCGTTGTTCGCCTGCACCGTACAGGCTGCCGAACCGCTGCGTGTCGTCAGCCTGGCCCCCTCGATGAGCGAGATCATGCTTGAGCTGCAGGCCGACGACCTGCTGGTGGGCGTGCTGGATGGCGGCGACCGGCCGGCTGCGCTGCGCCACTTGCCTTCGGTCGGGCGCCAGGGGCAACTGGACATGGAGCGCCTGCTCAGCCTGCGCCCCGATCTGTTGCTGCTGTGGCCAGGCAGTGTGCCACCGGCCCAGCGTGACCAACTCAAGCGCCTGGGTATCGCCACCTTCAGCGCCGAACCCCATGACATCGACCAGTTGATTGAGCAGATCGAGGCCATTGCCGGGCGTATCGGGCGGGCCGAGCAGGGCCATTCGTACGCGCGAGCCCTGCGTGAGCGGCTGCAGCAGCTGCGCCAACAGTATCGGCGTGACGAGCCCTTGCAGGTGTTTTATCAAGTCTGGGATCGGCCGCTGTACACGCTCGGTGGCCGCCAGGTGGTGACCGACGCCTTGGCCGTGTGCGGGGCGCGCAATGTGTTCGCTGACCTTGCCCAGCCCGCGCCGCAAGTGAATGTGGAGTCCGTGCTGCTGCGTAATCCGCAGGTCATCCTGGCAGCCGATGAGGCGCAACTGGCCAGCTGGAAGGCCTGGCCGCAGATTCGGGCGGTTGCTGATGGGCGCCTGCTGGTGGTGCCGGACAAAGGGCTGGAGCGTCCCAGCGGGCAGATGATCGAAGCCACCGCCCGCTTGTGTGCGTTGCTGGACGCTAAAGCGCCGGCGTCCAGGTGACGCTGAAGAGCACAGTGCGGCCTTCTTCGCGGTAAGGGTGATACGTGCCCTCGTAGCTGTAAAGGGCGCGGCTGTAGTTGCGGTCCAGCAGGTTATCCAGTTTGGCTTCGAGTTCCAGTTCATCGCTAGCCGCCCAACTGCCGCGCAAACCAAGCAGGCCATAGCCACCGATGCGGTTACGGTTGGCCTCATCGTCATAACTGCTGCTGACCGCCTGCCAGCTGGCACCCACGCTGAAACGCCCGAACTCACGGTCAAGGTCCAGGCTCAAGGAGCGGCGGGCTCGGCGGGCGAGGGTATGGCCGGTCTCGCGGTCGCGTGGGTCGATCAGCGCCAGGCCAAGCTGGCTGTGCCAGGCGCCCCATTGCTGCGCTAGCGCCATTTCCACCCCATTGACTCGTGCCGAGGCGACGTTACGGGGTATCGAGTCCTGGCCAAAGATGATCGCGTCGCGCAGATCGGTGCGGTACAGCGAAGTCTCCAGCCGACTCTCTGTACTCAGCTGGCTGCGCCATTGCAGCTCGTAGCTTCTGGAGTGCTCTGGGTCCAGGTTCGGGTTGCTGAACTGTGGGTAATACAGGTCGTTGAACGTCGGAGCGCGGAAGCCTTCGCTGTATGACAGCAGCACATCGTTGTTCGCGTTCAGCGGTACGGTCAGGCTGCCGCTCCAGGTGGTCTGGCCACCAAACTGTTGGTTGCGGTCATGGCGCACGCCCAGCTCAGTGGAAAACGGCTCACCCTGGTAGCGGTGCTGGGCGAACACGGCACGGTTCCAGCGGCTGTCCTCAGTGAAGTCGGTACTGCCGTGTACGCGGTCTTCGTACCAGTCGCCACCCAACAGCAGGCTGTTGTGTTCACCTAGGGCTAGGTTGTTTTGCCAAGTTGCTTGGTCGCGGTAGGTATTGAAAGGTGCGCTTGAGTGGCTGAGCTTGTCTCGGCTTTCATCGCGGTTTTCGCTGTGGGCCAGCTCAAACCGAGTGCTCCACTGCTCGGTGACCTGGGCATCCAAGTAGCTGCCGATGCTGCTGACAGCGAAGTTCGAATACGGCACCTGAGGGCTAGCACCGCGTGGCTCGTCGATTTCGCGGCGACCACGGCTGTCGAGCAGGTTCAGGCCGGCCTCGAAACGCTCACCGAAGGTGTGGCTCAGGCTCAGGTTCAACGCCTTGTTGCGGTAAGCGTCGTGGTCACCATCGCTGGCGAAGGATGGCCCGGTCGAGTCGATACCGGCAGTTTCATCCAGGCTGGCGCCAAGGTTGAAGCGGGTCGTGTCGTTGCCGCCAGAAAGCCCCAGGCTGCGTTGGAATGTCTTGTTGCTGCCGGCGGCCATGCGCAGGCGTGGCTGCAGGCCGGGGCCATTGCTGCGGCGGGTGAAGATCTGAATAACCCCGCCAATGGCATCGCTGCCGTACACCGCCGAGCGCGAGCCACGCAGCACTTCAACCCGCTCGATCTGATCGACGTCCAGAAACTGCAGGCCGCTGTCGCCCGAAGTGGCATTGGCGATGCGTACGCCATCGACCAGCACCAGGCTTTGCGCCGCCTTGGTGCCACGGATAAAGATGCCCGGCAGGCTGCCACGGCCACCGGTAGGTGCCACTTGCACGCCCGGTACGCGGGAGAGCAGGTCAGTGACGCTGGTGGGTTGCAGGCGGTCGATGTCGGAGCGGGTGAAAACCGTGTTGGCGGCACTGGTGGCGGTTCGCGATTCGACCTGACGGCTGGCGCTGATCAGCACGTCGGGGAGCTTGAGGGCGTCGTCGCGCTCAGCGGCCAGAAGGAATGTAGGGGCACAGAGAATCGTGGTACAGGCAAATTTTTTCATGGGCAGTTCCAAAGAGTTTTCACAGCACTGTGCTGTCCCCGTAGGAGCGGGTTCACCCGCGAAAGGGCCGGGCCTGCTGGCCAATTTTCACCAGCCGTTCACCGTTGCCGCCGCTACCGTATTCGCGGGTAAACCCGCTCCTACAGTGTGCACACATCGGTAATCGGGCGCAGGCCGTCGTAGGAGCGGGTTCACCCGCGAAAGGGCCGGTCCTGCAGGCCAATTCCCACCAGCCGTTCACCGTTGCCGCCGCTACCGTATTCGCGGGTAAACCCGCTCCTACAGTGGGCACACATCGGTAATCGGGCGCAGGCCGTCGTAGGATCGGGTTCACCCGCGAAAGGGCCGGTCCGGCAGGCCAATTTGCACCAGCCGTTCACCGTTGCCGCCGCTACCGTATTCGCGGGTAAACCCGCTCCTACAGTGGGCACACATCGGTAATCGGGCGCAGGCCGTCGTAGGAGCGGGTTCACCCACGAAAGGGCCGGTCCTGCAGGCCAATTTCCACCAGCCGTTCACCGTTGCCGCCGCTACCGTATTCGCGGGTAAACCCGCTCCTACAGTGGGCACACATCGGTGATCGGGCGCAGCCCGTCGTAGGAGCGGGTTCACCCGCGAAAGGGCCGGTCCTGCAGGCCAATTTCCACCAGCCGTTCACCGTTGCCGCCGCTACCGTATTCGCGGGTAAACCCGCTCCTACAGTGGGCACACATCGGTAATCGGGCGCAGGCCGTCGTAGGAGCGGGTTCACCCGCGAAAGGGCCCTAGAGCCCGAGCCTGGCCATGCGGGCCTTCACCGAGGCCTCGATCCCGGCCGCATCCAGCCCGCACTCAGCCAGCATTTGCGCAGGCTTGGCATGCTCGACATAGATATCCGGCAGCCCCAGGTGCAGAAGCGGCTTGAGCACTGCCTGGCTGGCAAGGAACTCACCCACCGCAGCGCCCGCGCCACCCATGATGGCGTTCTCTTCGATGGTTACCAGCAGCTCATGGCTGCCTGCCAGCTCCAGCACCAGCGCCTCGTCCAGCGGCTTGACGAAGCGCATGTCGACCACCGTGGCGTTGATCTGTTCGGCCACTTGCATGGCCTGGGCCAGTTGTACGCCAAACACCAGCAGGGCCACTTTCTCACCCTGGCGGCGGACCACACCCTTGCCGATCTCCAGTGGTTGCAGGTCACCGCTGATCGGCGCATTCGGGCCGGTACCACGCGGGTACCGTACAGCTGCCGGGCCGTTGTACAGGTGGCCGGTGCTGAGCATCTTGCGCAGCTCGTTCTCGTCGCTGGGGGTCATCACCAGCATGCCCGGGATGCAGCGCAGGTACGACAGATCGTAGCTGCCGGCGTGGGTCGGGCCATCCTCGCCGACCAGGCCGGCACGGTCGATGGCGAACAGCACGTCGAGGTTCTGCACCGCCACGTCGTGGATCAGCTGGTCGTAGGCACGCTGCAGGAAGGTGGAGTAAATCGCCACCACCGGCTTGCTGCCCTCGCAGGCCATGCCGGCCGCCAAGGTCACGGCATGCTGCTCTGCGATCGCAACGTCGAAGTAGCGCTCAGGGTAGCGTTCGCTGAAGTCGACCAGGTCCGAGCCTTCCTTCATCGCTGGGGTAATGCCCACCAGGCGGTTGTCGGCAGCAGCCATGTCGCACAGCCACTGGCCGAACACCGCGGAATATTTCGGGCCGCTGGCTTTCTTCGGCGCGGCGGGCTTGTCGGCCGGCTCCAGCTTGGTGATGGCGTGGTAGCCGATCGGGTCAATCTCGGCAGGGGCGAAGCCTTTGCCCTTCTTGGTCACCACATGCAGGAACTGCGGGCCTTTCAGATCACGCATGTTGCGCAGGGTGGCGATCATGGTGGGCAGGTCGTGGCCGTCGATCGGGCCGATGTAGTTCCAGCCCAGCTCTTCGAACAGCGTGCCTGGCACCAGCATGCCCTTGGCGTATTCCTCGGTGCGACGGGCGATTTCCCAGGCGCCTGGCAGTCGCGACAGCACTTTCTTGCTGCCTTCGCGCATGCTCGCGTAGGTGCGGCTGGAGAGGATCTTGGCCAGGTAGTTGGACAGGCCGCCGACGTTGCGCGAAATCGACATGTCGTTATCGTTGAGGATCACCAGCATGTCGGCATTGACTTCCTGGGCGTGGTTCAACGCCTCGAAGGCCATGCCGGCGGTCAGCGCGCCATCACCAATCACCGCGATCGACTTGCGTGCGCTGTTCTGCAGACGGGCAGCAATGGCCATGCCCAGCGCGGCGCTTATCGAGGTGCTGGAGTGGCCAACGCCAAAGGTGTCGTACTCGCTTTCGCTACGGCGTGGGAAGGCCGCGATGCCGTCCTTCTGGCGCAGGCTGAGCATGCGGTTACGGCGCCCGGTGAGGATCTTGTGCGGGTAGGCCTGGTGCCCCACGTCCCACACCAGCCGGTCGTCCGGGGTGTCGAACACGTAGTGCAGGGCGATGGTCAGCTCGATCACGCCCAGGCCGGCACCAAAATGCCCACCGGTCTGCCCGACGGTGTAGAGCAGTTCCTGGCGCAGTTCGTCGGCCAGCGTTTCCAGGTCGGCTTCGGCCAACCGGCGCAGGCCGGCAGGCGTGTCAGCGCGGTCGAGCAACGGCGTGACCGGGCGTTCGCGGGGGATCTCTTGAAACGTCGTGGGCATCAGGCGAGTCGTTATTGGTGTGTGAAGACGCGGCAGTTTACCCCATTGTGGGAAAAGTGCCCATTCGACCACAGGTTACGCGGCCCCCTGTAGGAGCGGGTTTACCCGCGAATGCGTCGGCAAATTCAAGATCGCATTCGCGGGTAAACCCGATCCTACGGGGATAGGTGAAGCTGTTTAGTTACGGCGTTCGACGATGTAACGCGCCAAAGCCCGCAGCGGTTCGGCCGTTTCGCCGAACCCTTGCAGTGCGGTCAGCGCCTGGTCGCGCAGTTCGATTGCATAGGCTTTGGCGGCTTCCAGGCCCAGCAGGGCCGGGTAGGTCGGTTTGTCACGCGCTATGTCTGCACCTTGGCGTTTGCCCAAGGTAGCAGTGTCGCTTTCCACGTCGAGGATGTCGTCCTGCACCTGGAATGCCAGGCCAATGGCCTGTGCGTATGTCTGCAGGGCATCCAGCTGCGCCTGTCCGGCGCGGGCACTGGCCAGGGCGCCGAGGCGTACGCTGGCTTCGATCAGCGCGCCGGTCTTGTGCCGGTGCATGAACTCCAGCGCCTGCTGGTCCAGCTTCTGGCCCACCGAACCGAGATCGATGGCCTGGCCGCCAACCATGCCGGCCGGGCCGGCAGCTTTGGCCAGTACCTGAACCATGGCCAGGCGAATGCTGTCGATCTGCGGGCTCAGGCAAGGGTCGAGCAGGGCACTGAAAGCCAGGCTCTGCAAACCGTCGCCAGCAAGGATGGCGCACGCTTCGTCAAACGCCTTGTGGGTGGTCGGCTGGCCGCGACGCAGGTCGTCGTCGTCCATGGCCGGGAGGTCGTCATGCACCAGCGAGTAAGCATGAATCAGCTCGACCGCGCAGGCTGCACCGTTGGCCTGCTCGGCGGGGGCGCCCAAGGCTTCGCAGGCCGCGTAGGCCAGCAACGGGCGCACGCGTTTGCCGCCGTTCATCACGCTGTAGCGCATGGCGGCGTAAAGGCGTTCCAGCTCTTTGCTCGGGGCGATGAACAGCGGTTCGAGGGCTGCGTCGACGCGCGCCTGGCAACTGGCCTGGTAGGTGCCAATCATGCTTCCGGCTCCGCGTCGAAGGGCTGGGCAGCCAGTTCACCGTCGCGCTCCAGCAGAATTTGCACCTTCTGTTCGGCCTGGGCCAGGGCTCCCTGGCAGTCACGGGTCAGGGCGATGCCTTGTTCAAAGGCGGCCAGCGACTCTTCCAGCGACAACTCGCCGTTCTCCAGGCGCTCGACCAGTGCTTGCAGGTCTGCGAGGGATTGCTCGAAATCGAGGGAGGCTTTTTTGCGGGCCATGGCGACTGTCTCGGTGGCATTCAGAACGGCGCGACACTAGCAGAGCGGGGCGGGGGGAGCAAACTTCCGGCAACTGCTCGGCTGATGCCGACCGAAGGAGGAGCGGCCCTATGTCGCGAAAGGGCCGCTCGCACGAGGACCGCAAAGCGTCCCTGTTCGGTGGATCAGGCTGGCTCTGCTTCCCGTTCCAGCATCGCCTCACGGTACTGCGCCAGTTCCTCGATGGTCAGCACCGGCAAATTGTACTGCCGTGCATATACCGCCACCTGCTCACCACGGGCCATGCTGCCATCGGGGTTCATCAGTTCGCACAAGACCGCAGCCGGGCGCAGGCCGGCCAGGCGCGCCAGGTCCACCGAACCTTCGGTATGTCCACGGCGGGTCAGCACCCCGCCATTGCGGGCGCGCAGCGGAAAAACATGCCCCGGGCTGACGATATGGCGCTGTTCGGCGCTGGAGCGCAATGCTGCGTCAATGGTGGTAATGCGATCCTGGGCGCTAACCCCGGTGGTGATACCTTCGGCCGCTTCGATGGTCACGGTGAAACCGGTGCCGTGCCGGGCCTGATTATTCTGCACCATGGGCGCCAATTGCAGTTCGTCGACGGTGGCTTCGTCCAGGCACAGACAGACGATGCCGCTGCAATCGCGAATCATCATGGCCATGGTCTGCAGCGAAATGTTCTCGGCGGCAGCAATGATGTCCGCTTCGTCCTCGCGGTCGTCATCGTCGAGCAACAGTACAGGGCGCCCGGCCTTGAAGGCGGTGATGGCGGCGGAAACATTGGGGAATTGCGCGTGGTGCTGGGTGAACATGAAACGCTCCTCGTGAATGATCGATGAACGTCTCGGGGCGAACAAAATGCGCGCGCAAGGGCGCCCGGATGGCCCCTGCATGACGCCTTCTTTCATCCGGACTATGACCGTCGGCTCTGGAGTTGCACCAGATCTGCTGACCCCCGACATGGTCGGGGCGCTCGCGGGCTCATCTTTCGATTTACCGCCGGTGGGGACTTGCACCCCGCCCTGAAGACCGCCCAAGCATACAGCACAGTGCCACCCCAGTGGCAACCCGCGGTTCTACGACCTTCGATGAGGCTTGCAGCGGTAACCATCTACTCCTTTTTCACCTGCCGCAACGCTTACCTTCGTGACGGTCACATTGGCAAACCAAGGAAACGACCCGTCATGTCCTCTCTCTATCCTTTTACCGATACCGATCTCCATCTCGCATTCAGAAAGGTCGTCGACACATTGTTCGACAAGAAGCGCGACTATGTCGACGGCGTGCTCAAGCCCAAAATGCTCATCATTGCCGGTGCACAAGGCTCGGGTAAGACGTACTTGCTGGAAAACACGCTGCTGAAGAGCGGGCGGTACGACAATTACGTTCGCCTTTACGAAACCCATTTTCGTGAACTGCACCCTCACTATCGGGCCATGGAAGACAAAGGCGTGCTGTATGTCTACGAGCATACCGAGTCGTTCATCTGGCGCCTGGGGGCATTGATTTGCACGTATGCGATGGAAAACAAATACAACATCATCATGGAGACCGCGCTCGACAGCCCTCATTTCGCTGATTTTCCACCTGATGCCGCCCGGCAGGGCTATCAGAGCGAGGTCCATCTGATTGCGTGCCAGAAAGAGTTCAGCCACTGGTCGACCCTGGACCGTGTGGTCAACAGCGTTGGCAATCATGAGATCGAGCGTGTGGTCAGCCTGACGCAGATCGAAGAGGCGCAAATCAATGGCAGGTCCATCATCGATGCTTTCGAAAACGCCTGTATCGAGGTACCGGGTTCCGAAATCGTGATCTATCGACGTGGCCTGGAGACGGATAAGAATAGCCTTCCGGTCTGTCACAGCACCTGCCCGGAAAAAGGACTTCTCGTGCCCCAGCAGACCTACCAGGGCAGAGCATTCTTCCGCGGGGCAGACCTGAAGATCGACTTCAAGGTCCAACGCAGCCCCCAAGCCGATTTCCCCTGTTCTTATATTCAGTATGCGCAGGTGGTGCATGCCGGCCTGCTGGGTTCGGAACACCGTCGGGCGATGGCCGAGCTCAATTGTAAAACCCTCGGCCAGGCTCAGAAGCTGATGTCGCAACTGCCTGTCGATGTCTACCGCGAGCTGTGCCTGTACGTACTCAAGTACGCGCAACCTTGAGTCGACCAGGGGCAGGGCTGATCACTGGCCAGGCATGCCCTTGATCACCCGCGCCTGTCGGACAATCGCCCATCCCGCTACCACAGTGACGGGGTGGGCATTTCCGTTGTCCTTTTGTCTGCTACCCCTAAATCCATTCTTCAGCATTAAATGGGTTGTTGTAGCTGGATCTTCATTCTGGATGTTGGGGCAGGCTGACCCTCGGAACTTCAATGTAATCACTGGGCACCTTAAGCCATGAGCTCACATCGCATTACGGGATATCAGCAGTCCATTGTGAGCAACCTGTTGGTCACAGGTGGGCGGGCATGAGAGACTTACTACAAGTTAGACCGCTGTTTGGGATATTGCAGGTATCGCGCAAGGGCCGGAAAAAGCTTGAGATTTCGCGTTTTTCATGAATCTTGTGATTTGACCAAGCTAGAACTCCCTGCTCTTGGAACAATGAATGCCTAGCCAATCGAAACCCAGGTTGAACCTGCGTATTGTACTGCTCACGTTTGCGTTGATCAGCGCGGCAGCCACGCTTGCCAACACATTCTGGGTAATGTTCAAAACGCAAGAGCAAGAGCTCATTGGGAACGCGCTAGATGCTAACAGAGCCTACGCTCTGCGCATCGCTACAGGCGTAGAAGAGGTACTGAGCTCGGACCTTGATCGTCTCGGATACAGTGCGACGATTGTCGCAGAGACATTCACCGATCAGCAGCAACTAGAGCTTGAGGCTCGACGGCTGCTCGGACAGGATGACAGCTTCAATTCAGTGCTTATCGCCAATGCCGACGGCACCATCGTTGCGTCCGCACCAGAGCTTTTGCACCTGAATGGTCAAGCGCTTCAAAAGCGTGAGCCGCTGCAGCGGCGTCAGCCAATGATCAGTAATGCCTTTGAGTCCCTCTCCGGCAATCTGGTGGTTTTCGTTTCCTATCCGGTTTTCGATGTGCAAGGGCAATACCTTGGACTCGTGGGGGGCACGCTTCGCTTGGCGCAGGAGAATTCACTGCGAGATCTGATGGATTTGAACCATCGACAAAATGGTGCCTACGTCTTTCTCGTGGACAGCCAGCGTCGTGTGCTTTACCACCCTGATCCTCGGCAGATCGGCAGGATCATCAAGCAAGACAAGATCGTTGATGCTGCATTGAGCCAAGCGCTTGGCTCCATCCGGGCGGTGGATGGTCAGGGTAATGAGATGCTTGCGGGCCATGCGATGATTTCCAGTAGCCACTGGGGGATAGTTTCTACGCAACCCATGGCTGGCATTCAGGATTCATTGTGTACGAGTGCGCTGAAGGTCGCCAAAGGCATCATACCGCTGGGCTTGCTGGGATTGCTGCTGATCTGGTGGCTGGGAATTCGGCTCTCCAGGCCATTGTCTCGCTTGGCGGACAGTGCCAAACGGTTGGACTTACCCGAAAGCTATGAGCGCATCAGCATGATTCCTGTGGACTATGCGGAGAGCTGGCAATTACGTCGAGCGCTTTTGCTCAGTGCTTCTTTATTGCAGGAAAAGATCGGCACGCTCAACCGCCAGGCTCAAACAGATGCACTCACGGGGTTGGCCAATCGTCGGGCAATGCAAGACGCACTTGCCGTCTGGTTGGAGACGAAAAACTCAATCGCAGTGATTTCGCTGGATATTGATCATTTCAAGCGTGTGAATGACACCTATGGTCATGCCGTCGGTGACGAGACACTCAGTGCGGTGGCCGCGTTGATGAAGCAGAACGCTCGGCCCAGCGATCTGCTTTGCCGTACTGGCGGTGAAGAGTTCGTTGTGCTGCTTCCCGAGAGTTCGATCGCAGCGGCGACAGCTCTCGCGGAGCGGTTACGTCTCTCGATAGCATCGGCCGACCTGGAAACAGTAGGCCACATCACTGTTTCACTGGGCGTGGCGCTGTGGCGGCCTGGTGACTCGATGGCCGAGGTTTTCGATAAGGCAGATCAACTGCTCTATCGTGCCAAACAGCAAGGGCGTAACCAGGTGGTAGCAGAAACACGATCAAGGGTAATCGAACGAGTGCAGTGATACACCCTATGCCGGGGCGTGCTATACCCTAAGCACTTGCAGCACTGGTGCAGTCTGGCTTAGCTTCGTTGGTACCCCGCCGCACTGCTGACAGCGAGCAGGTGTAAGGCCTTTATCAACGGAGTGATTCGTCTTGTCGATACGCATCATGGTGGTAGACGATGATCCTTGGATGTCTGAGCTTATCCGCCAGATGGTCCATGCTTCTAAGCCCGCGACCGAGGTCGAGTGCTTTTCTTGTGTCGAAGCTGCGATGGCGGCGTGGGCATGTGGTCACTACCAATTGGTGTTGTCTGACTGGAATCTTCCCGACGGTGCAGGCATCGACTTGCTTCGTTTTATACGCACGTCTGATACGGAAATACCCTTGGTGGTCATTACTGAGCGCTCTGACCGGCAGAGCGTTTTGGAAGTAAGGCAATTGGGTATCAGTGCTTACATCACTAAACCTTTTGATGTTCCTGCCGTCATGGCAAAGATCAATGCACTGTTGCCGGATGACGAACTGGCCCCGGCGGCGCCTGCCCTCAGTGATAGCCTGGATACTTACCTGAGTCAGTTGTCGGCTTCCGATCTGGACCTTCCACTGCTTTCCAGTGTGAAAGAAAGCCTCCAGCAAGCCTTCAGTGGTGTGCCGATGGATTTCCGCGAGCTGGCTATGCGCTGGCAGAACGAGCCGGCGCTGTGCGCTTACCTCATTTCGGCTGCGAACAGTGCCGCTTATGGCGGTGGGGTACAGCCGTGTGAGGGCTTGGCGCAAGCGTTGACACGCCTTGGCGGGCGAACGGCGCTCAACCTGGCGATAGCGATGGCATTGCGCCAGGCATCGGTCGTTGAAGACCCGCTGATTGGATTATGGTTACAAGAGCAGTTTGTGGCCTCGGAGCGCTTGGCGGAGCGGGTTGTACCCCTCGCCAGGCAATGCGACCTGGACCCGGCGCCGCTGCATGCCGCTGCGTTACTTCACCGAATCGGCGAACTGTGTGTCTTGTATCAGGCTGATCTTTGGGCAGGGCGCGGACATGCAATTGATGACGATATGCTATCGCTGGCGGTTGCGACTTATGGCCGCGCTTTCGCGCTTGCACTGAAGGCGCGTTGGGCACTGCCGATGTCGATGCGTGATTTGATCGGCGCTGTATATGCTTTGCCAAAGTCCCATGTTCACCGCAATCAGGTGATCATGCGCCTGGCGGCTGCGCTCGAACACGATGAGCCGACGGAAACGGTCGCACGTCTGAAAGCCTTGGCGGGGCTTGTCTGACTGCGCAATTCGCAGCTGATCGTCTACGCTGACGCTTTGAAATGGATTTCCAGGAGTCACACATGCTTGATCTGGCAGATCAGATGAACTCTGTGATCCTGATCGTTGATGACCAATCAAGCGATCGTGAAGTTCTTCAAGGGTCTGTCAGCAGCTTCGGTGAGGTTCATGTTGCCCATGACGGCCGTGAAGCGCTGCAGGTGGCCGGGGAATACCGCCCCGACCTGATCCTTATCGACATCGAGTTACCCGACATGAATGGCTTTGCATTGTGCCGGGCGATCAAGACCGACCCAAAGCTCTGTGACGCTGCCGTCCTGTTCGTCAGCTCCCATATCCAGTGCGACAATCAAGTTCGTGCCCTGGAGTTCGGAGGGGTTGGCTTTATCCAGAAGCCTATCAATGTTCCCGTGGTAAGGGCCCATGTACGCGCCCACCTGAATCTGCGCAATGAAGCCAAGCGCTTGTCCTATTACGATGCGCTAACTGGCTTGCCCAACCGTCAACTATTCACGAACCGCGCAGCACAAGCGATCCAGCAGGCCCAGAGCAACGGCAGCAAGGTCGCGTTGTTACTGTTGGATCTGGATCATTTCAAGAGCATCAATGACTCATTGGGGCATTCAGTCGGGGATGCCATTCTAAAGTGCGTCGCTGAGCGTTTGGCCAGCAGCGTTCGGCCGCAGGATACGGTGAGCCGGCCGGGAGGCGATGAGTTCGTGATTTTACTGCCGCAAGTGGTCCGGCTAGAAGCTATTGGGGACTTGTGCGAACAGTTATTGCGGACGCTTGCGTCCCCGATGCAGATTGGCGAGAAGCGTTACAGCATTACCACCAGTATTGGTGTCAGTATCTACCCCGAAGACAGTACCGACCTGGAAGCGCTTTACAGTCACGCCGATGCAGCCATGTATCAGGCCAAACGTGAAGGCAGGAATCGCTCCCGCTTCTTTTCCCGGACATTGGAAACCAGCACCCGTGCCAGGCATATGCTTGAACAACATATGCGCAGCGCCTTGGAACAGGGCGTCTTCGAGGTTTTCTATCAGCCGAAAATGGATGCCCGAACGGGGTGTATGCGTGGCATGGAAGCGTTGATTCGCTGTCGACAATCCGATGGTACGCTGCTTTCACCAGGTGAATTCATTCCGGTCGCAGAGGAGACTGGATTGATTGTTCCGCTGGGGCGTCAAGTACTGACGCAGGCCTGTAAAGACGCCTGCCTGTTGATGGAATCAGGATTTCAAGTACCCGTCAGCGTCAATATTTCCGCTGTTCAATTTCGTGAAGATAATTTCTTCGACATGATACGTAGGGGGCTCAAGGACTCGGGGCTTCCTGCGTACCTGCTCGAACTGGAAATCACGGAGGGCGTGTTGGCAGACAATGTCGTCAAGGCGCGAGAAACACTTGAAGCACTGAAACGCATGGGCGTGCGGCTGGCAATCGACGATTTTGGTACCGGCTACTCTAGCCTGAGTTATCTCAAGCAACTGCCCATCGATGTGCTGAAAATCGACCAGAGTTTTGTGCGCGACATGCTTGACGACCACAGTGATGCCGCCATCATCGAAGCCATTGTGCGTATGGGCCAGGCGCTGGGGTTGGAACTGATTGCCGAAGGTGTGGAAAACCAGGAGCAGGCGATCAGCCTCATGGCACTGGGTTGCTGGCTGATGCAGGGATATCACTACTGCCGACCAGTACCGTTCCTGCAACTGCAACAGATGCTGGAGACCGGCAATCTGAGGCCAATCTAGCGCAATCGATTTTTCTCGTTTGGCCAGCCGCTGATGTGGGGTGAAATTGAAAGATCGTATTCTGAAGCTTGGATCTGTTACAGCGATGATCGCTGTGTTTGTCGCAGGCCTGGCGGTTACCCTTATGACCTCCTACGTTCTGATGAATCAGAACAGGGCGCATGCCGAGGCTGCATTGACCCGTGCAGTCCAGCGTACAAGCGATGCTGTTGCTGCTCGCATCCATCTTTATGAGTTCGGCTTGAGAGGGGCGCGTGGTGCTCTTCAGGTCATGGGCGAGCAACAGGCCAGCCGTCATGGCTTTTTGACTTACATCAAGACTCGAGACCTCGATACCGAGTTTCCGGGGGCCCGCGGCTTCGGTTTCATTCGTCGCGTTCCAGCCAGTGCCGAAGCGGCTTTCCTGCAAAAGGCCAGGCTCGATGGCAAACCTGATTTCACGATACGCCAGCTTACGCCACATGAGGGCGAGCGCTTCGTCATTCAGTACATCGAGCCTCAGGACAAGAACCTGGCAGCGGTAGGCCTGGATATCGCGTCAGAAAAGAACAGGCGAGAGGCTGCTGGCGCGGCAATGCGCACGGGAGCTGCGCGTCTCACGGGTCCGATCACCTTGGTCCAGGCAACGGGCAAACCGCTGCAGTCATTCTTGTTCCTGCTGCCGATCTACCGAACGGGAAATACGCCGGATACCGTTGCCGAAAGAGTGGCACAAGGTTTTGGTTGGAGTTATGCACCGCTACTGACCGAAGAGGTCCTTACAGGGCTGCCATTACCATCCGATGGAATTCGGTTGCATTTGCGTGACGTGACCGATGCGGCCGCCCCTGTGCAATTCTATGAGCGCAATCAAAATGGCGGGGAACAGCAAGAGGTCATGCGCACCCATTTGACCCAGTTGGTTTTTGGTCGTCGCTGGGAAATCGAGTTGGTTGCATACCCCTCTTTCGTGCAGGAGTTACGCCAGTTCTCCCCCCGCAGTGCCTTTGGCATCGGGCTGTGCAGCACCCTGTTGATCACGGCATTGGTGGGGGTTTTCAGTGTCAGCCGTAGACGTCGACGCGACGTTCTGGCGGAACAGGCCAAGCTCGCAGCCATTGTTGAGAACTCCAACGATGGAATCATTGGCCAGACCCTGGATGGCATCGTCACGGCCTGGAACCATGGCGCCGAGAAGATTTTTGGCTATGGCAGCGATGAGGTACTGGGCCGCACTTTACTGGGCCGGATATTGCCCTGCGAGTTGGCGGACGAGGAAGTGCATTTGCTGGAGAAAATAGCTCGCAGCGAGCGTATCGAGCACTTTGAGACCCGACGAGTGCGTAAAGACGGCCAGTCGTTAGACGTTTCGGTAACAGTCTCGCCTATTTGTGATGCAGCAGGGCGGGTTGTTGGGGCCTCCAAGACCGTTCGCGACATCACCCAGCAGAAGCGGGCAGAGGCACGCATTCTGGAACTGAATGTTGGCCTGGAACATCAGGTGGCCGAGCGCACGACAGAGCTGCGCGAGCTGAATGCCCTGCTGACCAACGTCCTGCACTCGGCATCACAGGTCTCGATCATCGCAACCGACCTCGAGGGCATCATCACCGTTTTCAACAAAGGGGCTGAGCAATTGCTTGGCTACACGGCCGAGGAAGTCGTTGGCCTTCGCACCCCCGGTATGTTCCATCTGGATGAGGAGATGGCACAACGAGGCGAGGAGTTGAGCCGGGCCTATGGAGAAGCGATAGGGGGCTTCCGCGTTTTTGTGCACAAGGCTTCTCTGGGCGAGGCGGAGGTTCGGGAATGGACATACGTGCGCAAGGACGGCACGCGTTTCAGTGTTACGTTGCTGGTCACCGGCATGCACAATGCCGATGGCAGGTTGAGTGGATACCTGGGTATCGCTATCGATATCAGCCGGCGCAAGCAGGTAGAGGAGCGCTTGGCCGACAGCCTGGCATTGACACAGACCATTCTCGATACAGCCGTCAACCCTGTCATCAGGATCGATCGGACAGGGCTGATTCAGTCTTGCAATCGTGCTACGCAGAACGTTTTCGGCTACCAACCTGACGAGCTTGTCGGCAGTAACGTTCGAGTCTTGTTGCCTGCTTTATTCGAGGGTGACTTGTCGCTCTCGCAGGATGCGTTTGGTGATCCGGCCAGCAGCAATATGACCGGGGTTTCCCGAGAAGTGGAGGCTCGCCGCAAGGATGGGCTTATCTTCCCCGCGCAGGTCACGCTGGGCTGCATGCAGATTGGCGGTCAGCCCATGCTCGTCGCCGTGCTCTTCGATCTTTCCGAACAGCGGCGTCAGCATGATGCCATCGCTTCGGCACGCGATCAGCTGGCCTTGGCTTCGGATGTGGCGAAACTGGGGGTGTGGACGTGGTCTCCCGAAGACGATGATCTGCAGTGGAATGATCGGATGTTCGAGATTTATGAACAGCCGCTCGCCTTGAAAGCGGTTGGCCTGAGTTACAAGCACTGGCAGGAGCGCCTGCACCCCGACGATGCTGAAGTTGCCACCCGATTGCTACAGGGCTTACTTGATGGGTACGGCGTATTCGAGACACTGTTCCGTCTTCAGTTACCCGGTGGCGATATTCGTTATGTTCAGGCCGCTGCCAGGATCGAGTATGTTGCTGAAACAGGCTGCCGGAAAGTTATAGGCATAAATCGCGATGTCACTGTAGAACATGAGCTGCAGTCACGCTTGTTTCTCGCTAAAGAACAGGCGGACGCGGCCAATGCCGCCAAGAGTGCTTTCCTGGCCAACATGAGCCATGAAATTCGCACACCCATGAACGCTGTGCTGGGCATGCTGCATTTGGTTCAGGCCACAGAGCTTGATGCGCGGCAGCTTGACTATATCCGCAAGGCGCACGGCGCTGCCAAATCGCTTTTGGGGTTGCTCAATGACATTCTTGACTACTCCAAGATCGAAGCCTGCAAGCTGCAGCTCGATCCACATCCCTTCGAGATCAATGGGCTGATGACGGACCTTGCTGCGGTGCTGGGGGGCAACCAGGCAGATAAGGATGTCGAATTGTTGTTCGATCTCGATACCTCATTACCCCCATGCCTGGTGGGCGACAGCCTGCGTCTGCAACAGATTCTTATCAATCTGGCTGGCAATGCGCTCAAGTTCACTGAGCGTGGCGAGATTACCGTTAGCATCAGAGTCTGTGATCGTCGGCCCGATGCTGTTCGGCTGCGAATTTCTGTGACCGATACGGGAATAGGTATCAGCGAAGAGCAACTCCAGCGGATCTTCGACGGGTTCAGCCAGGCCGAGGCCTCTATCAGTCGACGCTATGGTGGGACGGGCCTGGGGCTGGCGATCTGTAAGCGGCTGATCGAGCTGATGGGCGGCACCCTGAGAGTGGACAGTCAGCCAGGGGCGGGCAGCTGTTTCTGGTTCGAGCTGGAGTTCGCTTTGGCGAATACCATTGAGACAGAGCACACGACAGTTTTTCCTGACCTCAATGTGTTGGTGGTCGACGACAATCACACGGCCCGCGAAGTACTTGCTAGAACTGCTGTCGCGTTAGGATGGCAAGTCGATCAGGCCAGTAGAGGGCGAGAGGCGGTGGAGCGCGTGCTAACTGCCGCGAATGTGCGCCCTTACGATGTAGTGTTGATGGATTGGCGCATGCCGGATGTCGATGGCCTGACTGCTGCTCGCCTTATACGGGACTCGCTCATGGATTCTGCGCCGGTAGTGGTGATGGTTACTGCGCATAGTCACGAGGTGTTCGCGAGTTTACAGCAGGGTCCACAGGAGCCTTATGTTGCGGTCTTGAGCAAGCCAATCACCCCTAAGCAGCTTGCCACTACTGTGGGGCTTGCAGTTTCAGGTACGCAACCCTCCAATGTCACTGGGCCCGTGAGCCCGCTATCCAGGCTCGACGGTGTCAAGTTATTGGTGGTTGAGGATAATCCGCTCAATCGCCAGGTGGCTCAGGAACTGTTGGAACTCGAGGGGGCCAAAGTGACGTTGGCTGAGGGGGGACAGCAGGGTGTCGAGGCCGTGTTGAATGGCGTGCAAACCTTCGATGCGGTACTGATGGATATCCAGATGCCTGACATGGACGGGCTGGAGGCAACCCGTCGGATTCGTCAAAGCCCCCTTCATTGGGGCTTGCCTATTGTCGCCATGACTGCAAACGCCTCAACCTCCGAGCGTGAGGCGTGCCTGGCCGCTGGAATGAATGAACATGTAGGCAAACCTGTCGATCTGGAAAACCTTGTAGCGGTTCTCAGGAAGCTGCTGGACCGAGAGGTGCCTGTCCGGCCGGCCATTCAATCGAGCGACTCGCCGAGCGATGAGTCAACCGAGAGTGTGTTGCGGCGCTTCGGCGGTAACCTGACACTGTTGCGTAACGTGCTGCAGCGTTTTCCAGATGAGATGCGACGTAATCTTGATAAGCTGGAGCGGCACTGCAGCAACAGCGAAAAGGCCGGTGTGTTGATGCAATTGCACACAATCAAGGGCAGTGCCGGCACCATGGGTGCTAGTGGGCTATCCGCGCTGGCTGCCGAGCTGGAGCAGCGCCTTCTGCAGGCGTCGCCGGAGGAGGGGCAGTCGTTCATGGCCAATCCTCGGTGGCTATCGCACCTGCACATGCAACTCGCGTCTGACTGCACACGGCTTAATCTTGCCTTTGCCACTTCCGTGGTATTCGCGACTGAACGACCACTTGCATTCACGGAGAGGGACTGGGAAATTGAATTGAGTGGCCTGCGAGCGCTGTTGGTCAGCAGCAATCTCGTCGCACTCCAGCGAGCTGAGTCCTTGCAGGATGCGGTACCGTTACACAGCAAAGCGATCTTTGACGCGCTTAAGCAGGCCGTCGACGATCTGGATTTCCAGTCAGCCACCCTGTGGTGCGATAAGCTGACCGATTCACTCAAAAGGAATGTTGATGAACGATGAATCTGGACATCCAAAGGTCAAGCCGCGTTTATTGATCGTGGATGACCAGGCACTCAATATCCACGCGCTGAATGAGCTATTTCGTGCTGACCATGAAATCTACATGGCCATGGATGGAAATAAGGCAGTGGATATGGCCCTGACACAGTTCCCGGACTTGATCCTGCTCGATGTGATGCTCCCCGGCATAGACGGCTATGAGGTATGTCGTCGCCTTAAGGCCAGTCCGTTGACGGCAGCCATTCCTGTGATATTCGTAACCGCCAAGGGGGAAGAGGCAGACGAGGCAAAGGGACTTGAGCTTGGCGCTGTTGACTACATTAGCAAGCCATTTCATCCCGGTATTGCCCGCGCTCGGGTAAAAACCCATCTGACTTTGAAATTGCAAAGCGATTACCTGAAGAGCCTGGCGTCGATCGACGGTTTGACAGGCATATCCAACCGACGAGCTTTCGAGCAACACCTCCATGCAGCCTGGAGTCATTTATGCCGTGACGGAGGGTGGCTGGGTCTGATTCTTGTCGACATCGATTACTTCAAACGCTTCAATGACCACTATGGGCATCTAGCGGGGGACCAGTGCCTGCGCCGTGTCGCTGCGGCTCTGGACAGTGGGATCAGACGATCTTTGGATATGGTTGCGCGCTATGGCGGTGAAGAGTTTGTCTGCATTCTGCCCGGCACCCACCTCAGTGGCGCCGCTACCGTTGCTCAGCAGTTGTCTGATGCTGTGGAGAATTTGAAGATCCCTCATGTGGAGTCATTGGTCGCTGACCGGGTGACTATTTCACAAGGTGTAGCCTGTCTCCAGCCTAAGCAGGGGCAGGACGCACATCAGCTTGTAGGCCTGGCAGACCAAGCTTTGTATCAGGCCAAGGAGAATGGCAGAGCAAGGTTCAGTTTTTCCGAGGTATGCAACAGCAAGCGGCAAAGTCCTTCAGTCGGTCACTGATAGTGCCTATCGGACTGAGCGTTAAGAATGTACTCTGTGGAAACCTACCGTAAGCGTCCGACCAATCCACCTTACCGTAAACTGCCATAGGAGGGTATATGCACCATCGGTTATCAGTGCAATAAAGTTGCGGGGTCGAGTGTTAAGCTAACCTTATTTTAATGAAAGGTATTTAAATCTCTGGTTAGTGCCATTGAAGCTTTATTTCCTGCCATTGTGTGTCTGACAACCACTTGTCTGCCACCGGAAAGAAAATATTCTCCTCGGCATCCATATGATCATAATATTTCTTGATGAAGTCTTCGATCGTGTCGGCGATTACTCTTGCCTCCTGCGTTGAGTGCTCCAACATCTTGAGTTGTCCGGCAATTCGCTTGAAGGCTTGATGATCTTGCTCGATATCCTTGACCCGTTGGTGGATCGGGGCCTCGGTTGCCAGCAAGGCCAGCCGAATAAGCTCTTCATTTTCATGGTGGTGCCGCTCTGCATCACCATGCAAGGCTTCCAGTTGCTTAAACAACAGCTTGCGGTCATCGGTACCCGCAGACCCGTGCCTTATCCTCTCCAGTAACTCTTTGATCTGATTAATTTTGGTGGCCACTTCATGATGATAGGCGTGCAGCTCTTTCAATAAGGCGTTCATGTTAAATCCTCATCGCTACATCAAGCCTTCACAGATTAAATGTTATTAATCAGCAATCTCCGAGGATGGCAGCAGGTGTCGGCTCTCATCTAATCGTTTTATTATAGTCTGACGCGAAACGCTCACCCCAAAAAAATCCTTTCCATTGGAAGATTTCGAAATATCAAATTGATGTCCATATACGCTGCAAGAAAAAGCAGACACACCAAGGTCGCTTGCGACAGTGGGGCCTGAGCGCGACTGAAGGCACAAGTGGCTTCGTTCTATGGACGGGCGAGGGGGCTGGAAACCCGCGGATTGTGAGCGTTTTTTAAAGGCTTGTTGAATTAAAAAGCCGGCTTGTGGCCGGCTTCTCGGGGACGCTTCCGACTAATTTATGGTAAGCCGCAATCGCCTTAACTGTGTGGCCATCAAGGGCCTGAAAGAGATGGCAGATGCCCGTGTGGGATATCGCCGAGCCCTCTGGACCGCGGCTCGCGCCGGTCGGGGCTTAATGTGCGGCGTAGCATACAAGGGCGGGCGCAGGATGCCCAGCAAAAAATTGCGCAGGGTGCTTCAGCTGGGCCGCTGCTGGCGGAAATGTGACCAATGGAACACCCAGCCAAGAATTTCCAGGCCCTGCGCCTGACGCTGAGCAGGGGTGTAGCGTTCGACCGCGTAGTTGCGCCTGTCATGGCTGTGCAGGTACAGGATGCCGTGCTCGCCAACACTGAGGTTGTTCACCCTGAGCATGCCGTTTTGCAGCAGGGCATAGGTTTCGCCCTCGACCACCTGGGTCATGCCCAGGTCGATGGCCAGGGTCGCTTCCAGCGGAATCAGCGGGAGCATGTTGTTGGCCGGCATTGCCAGGCAGATTGCATTGCTGGCTTGCACGCCCAAGCCCTTCAGGGTTTTTGCCGGCAAGCGCAGGTGCTTGCTGCCCACCGGCGACAGCAAGCCGTTGCGCACTTCGTAGTAGGGCACCTTCAATACCCGGCCACGATGTTCCCACAGCGGGGTAAGCGGATTGGCGGGCGCTGGCCGTGGAAGGCCGTTGCGCAGGAGTGGGTTGGGGTATTTGGGGCCTTCACCGGTGCGCAGCCAACGTCGGTGCACACAGAACAGATCGGCCAGTTCGTCCAGCCGGGCCAAAGGTACACCGCGTTTGAACCAGTTGTTGACGTGCTGTGCTGTGACGCTGCGCTGGGCGGCGAAATCGGAAGGGGTCAGGCCACATTCGTGGAGCAGGGCTCTGAGGCGGTCGCCGGAAGTGTTCATGGCGGCGAGTGTAGCGGCGGGTTGCCAGTAAGGAAATGAACCGGGTGTTGACGGGATTTGTACGAAAAGAGGCTGTTTGTAGGATGCTGGTGTAGGACTGTGTAGGATTTGTTCCCAGCAGTGAGCGCGTTCCATTCAGGCATGAAAAACCCCGCCAAAGCGGGGTTTCCCTGCAGTCGAAATCAGCCCTTGTAGGCAGCGACCGATTTGGTGATCGCGGCACGGGCGGCGTCGGCGCCTTCCCAGCCTTCGATCTTGACCCATTTGCCCTTCTCGAGATCTTTGTAGTTGGCAAAGAAGTGCTCGATCTGCTGGATCAGCAGGGCTGGCAGGTCGGTGTATTCCTTGACGTCAACGTACAGCTGCGACAGCTTGTCGTGAGGAACAGCGATGACCTTGGCGTCGCCGCCACCGTCGTCGGTCATGTTCAGCACGCCAACCGGACGGGCGCGGATAACCGAGCCTGGGGCCACTGGGTAAGGGGTAACCACCAGCACGTCCAGCGGGTCACCGTCGTCAGCCAGGGTGTTCGGGATGAAGCCATAGTTGGCTGGGTAGAACATCGGGGTAGCCATGAAACGGTCGACGAACAGCGTATCGCTGTCCTTGTCGATTTCGTATTTGATCGGCGCGTGGTTGGCCGGGATCTCGATGGCGACGTAGATGTCGTTCGGCAGGTCTTTGCCCGCCGGAATCTTGCTGTAGCTCATTGGGCAGTGCCCCCGTGTTTGACCAAAAAGTGGCGGCGATTATAGGCACATTCTGCCGGGGCACGCCACGCTTGGCCTGATGTGCGGGCCCGTCAGGCGTGGCTTTCGCGGTACTCGGGGTGTTCCGCCTGCAGCCGGCACAGGCGCGCCAGCGGGTCTTGCCGGTAGAACTTCGACAACTGGTGGTAGACCTGTGGATAAGCCTGATGAAGCAGGTCGGGGGCACTAAAGAAGTACTCGCTGGTAACGGCAAAGAACTCTGCCGGGTTTTCTGCAGCATAGGGGTCGATGGCGGTTTCGGCTGCGGGGTTGGCGTCCAGTTGCTGGTTGAGGTCGTCGTAAGCCTGCTGCATGGCTGTTGCCCACTCATCAACTGGCATGCTGCTGTGCAGTGGTGGCAGGCCGTTGGCATCGCCATTGAGCATGTCGAGCTTGTGCGCCAGTTCATGGATGACCAGGTTGTAAGCCTCCCAGCCACCACTGGCCTGCACGCCGTTCCAGGCCAGGATGATCGGCCCCTGCTGCCAGGCCTCGCCGCTGTGTTCTCCGTCCCACACATGCTCCACGCCACTGGCATCGCGGTGGCGCTGGGGGCTCTTGAAGTCGTCGGGGTACAGGATGATTTCGTGGAAGCCTTGGTACCAGTTCAGCTCACCCAGGTGAAGCAGCGGTAACTGTGCCTGGGCAGCCAGCATCAGGCGCTGTTCGTCGTCCAGTTCGACCCCGGGCAGGCAGGTGAGGTGCTTGTCGAGCAGGAACAGGATGCAGGCTTCGCGCAGCCAGTGGTCTTCAGCGTCGCTGATGCCGTCCAGCATCGGCAGCCGCTCGCGTACGGCCTGCCATTGCTGTGGCGTGATCGGGTAACGCGCCAGAGTACGCTTGCGCCGCCAGGCGCTGAATGACCACATGCGGTTCGTTCTTTACCTGTTCAGTGAGCCTTGGCCGTGCGGCCCAGGCGCCCACGCAGCAAGCCGAGAATCATCGGCACCAGCGACAGGATGATGATGCCCACCACCATCAGCGAAAGGTGCTGCTTGATGAACGGCACGTTGCCGAAGAAGTAGCCCAAGGTGACCAGGCCGCCGACCCAGAGCAGCGAGCCGGCAACGCTGAAGCCGAGGAAGCGTGGGTAGTGCATGTGAGCGATGCCCGCGACGAACGGTGCAAAGGTACGCAAGATGGGCAGGAAGCGCGCCATGGTCACGGTCTTGCCGCCATGGCGTTCATAGAAGTCGTGGGTACGCTGCAGGTAGTCGCGACGGAAGATCTTGGAGTTGGGTTTGTTGAACAAGCGCTCGCCGGCCGTTCGGCCGATCACGTAGTTGGTGCTGTCGCCCAGGATTGCAGCGGCCATCAGCAGGCCGGCCAGCAGCACCGGGTCCATGCCGCCACCCGCCGCGACGGCGCCGGCGATGAACAGCAGCGAGTCGCCCGGCAGGAAAGGCATCACTACCAGGCCGGTTTCGCAGAAGATCACGGTGAACAGGATGGCGTAGATCCAGGGACCGTAATTGGTGACCAGCAGATCGAGGTAGGCATCGAGATGCAGGATAAGGTCCAGCGGGTTGAAATCCATGTACAGCACCTGTGTTCTTGGGCGTAGGCTTGGTTACCGGGGGAAGGGTAAATTTTCACACATGACAGGTGAGCCATTATACGGCTAAGTGAGGATCATGCCCGGGGAGTTTGTAGCGGGGGGTTACGGTAGAGGGGGATTCCTTTACCAGCTTCTTCGCCGGCACGCCCGCTCCCTCAAGGATCACTACCTTGCTTGTGAAAGCGGGCTTGCCCTCGATGCGGTCGGTGCCGGTCAGTCCTGACTGATCGGCAGGATGTAGCTCTTGAACTCGGTATCTTCACGAAACCCGATGGATTCGTAAGTCTTGTGCGCAACTTCATTATTCGCGCTGGTCGACACGCGCATGCGAACAGCATTGGTCTCTTTGGCCATTTTCTTCGCTTCGCGGATCAGGTGGTCGGCGACCAGCATGCGCCGGGAGTCCTCAGCTACATAGATATCGTTGAGAATCCATACCCGCTTCAACGACAGCGACGAGTAGCTCGGATACAGCTGGCAAAAGCCCAGCAGTTTACCGTCGTCATCATCCGGAAGTGCCAGGTAAATCACCGATTCATCCCGCTTCAGGCGCTTTTCCAAAAAGCTGCGCGAGCTGTCGGGATAGGGCAACTGCCCGTAGAACTCACGGTATTTGACGAACAACGGCGTGATCAGGTCGAGGTGTTCCAGGGTTGCCTTGATGATGCGCATGTGCGGCCCTCAGAGTCCATTTGGGAAACAGCGGATTGCAAGCAGCGTTCAAGGGCATGCTGCCCAATGCACAGCACAAGTGCAATCCGCCTTCCGTGACAGGTTTTTTACCCTTTGCCGAGCAGGAAGTTACCTTTCTGGCTGGCGCTGTCTTCATTCTCCAGGCTATGTACCTCGGCTTCGTCCTTCAGATTCACCCCGGAAAGCTGCCGCCGGCAGGCTTCGCGCATCAAGTACAACAGGCGGTGCGCCGCCATGCCATAGCTCAGCCCCTCCAGGCGGATATTGGAAATGCAGTTGCGGTAGGCATCGGTCAGGCCGACCTTGGGTGCATAGGTGAAATACAGGCCAAGGCTGTCGGGCGAGCTCAGCCCCGGGCGTTCACCGATCAGCATCACCGTCATCCGTGCGCCCAGCAGCTCGCCGACCTCGTCGGCCACTGCCACACGGCCCTGCTGGACCAGCACCACCGGGGCGCTGGTCCAGCCGTCGGCGGCAGCCTGTTCCTCGAAGCGGGTCAGGAACGGTAGCGTGTGGCGATGCACGGCCAGTGCCGAGAGGCCGTCAGCCACCACGATGGCCAGGTCGACGCCGCCGGGGTTGGCCTGGGCATGCTGGCGAAGGGTCGCAATCGAGTCTTCGTTCAGCCGGCGGCCAAGGTCCGGCCGCTGCAGGTACTGGTGGCGGTCGCTGGCAGCGCTGTGCAACACCAGGCTTTCGCGCCCGCGGTCACTCAGCTGGCTGGCCAGGCCGGCGTGGTCGAAAGCCAGGTGCACGGCATCACGTGCCTGGGCATGGGCGAACTGGAAGTCCAGCTGCGCCCCGGTCGGCAGGCTGGTGCCGGTGCGGCCCAGGGCGATGCGCGCCGGGGTCAGGTTGCGCAGGGCCAGCCAAGGGTTGTCGGGGGTAGGCGTGCGATGGTCCATGGTCATCCCTATGCAAGCTGTGCCAAGGCCTGGCGGAAGGCCGGCGGCAGGTTGTCACCGAAGCGCACCCGGCCATCGGCCTGGGTGAAGATACCGGTGCGGGCCAGCCATGCCTCGAATTCCGGCCCGGGCTTCAGGCCCAGGGTCTGGCGCGCGTACAGCGCGTCATGGAACGAGGTGGTCTGGTAGTTGAGCATGATGTCGTCGGAGCCGGGGATGCCCATGATGAAGTTGATGCCGGCCACACCCAGCAGCGTCAGCAAGGTGTCCATGTCGTCCTGATCGGCTTCGGCATGGTTGGTGTAGCAGATATCGCAACCCATCGGCACGCCCAGCAGTTTGCCGCAGAAATGGTCTTCGAGGCCGGCGCGGATGATCTGCTTGCCGTTGTACAGGTATTCCGGGCCAATGAAACCGACCACGGTGTTGACCAGGAACGGCTTGAAGTGACGGGCCACGGCATAGGCGCGGGTTTCGCAGGTCTGCTGGTCGACGCCGTGGTGGGCGTTGGCCGAGAGCGCGCTGCCCTGGCCGGTTTCGAAATACATCAGGTTCTGCCCGAGGGTGCCACGTTTCAGCGACAGACCGGCTTCGTAGCCTTCCTGCAATACGTTCAGGTTGATGCCGAAGCCGGCATTGGCCGCCTCTGTACCGGCGATGGACTGGAACACCAGGTCCAGTGGCACGCCGCGGTTGATCGCTTCGATCGAGGTGGTGACGTGGGTCAGTACGCAGGACTGGGTGGGGATGTCGTAGCGCTGGATGATGGCGTCGAGCATTTCCAGCAGGGCGCAGATCGAAGCAATGCTGTCGGTGGCCGGGTTGATGCCGATCATGGCGTCGCCGTTGCCGTACAGCAAGCCGTCGAGAATACTGGCGGCAATACCGGCCGGTTCGTCTGTCGGGTGGTTGGGTTGCAGCCGGGTCGACAGGCGCCCGCGCAGGCCCATGGTGCCGCGGAACCGGGTGACCACGCGGATTTTCTGTGCCACCAGCACCAGGTCCTGCACGCGCATGATCTTCGACACGGCAGCGGCCATTTCCGGGGTCAACCCGGGCGCCAGGGCGCGTAGGCTGTCTTCGTTGGCTTCCTCGCTCAGTAGCCAGTCGCGCAGGCCACCCACGGTCAGGTGGCTGACCGGGGCGAAGGCTTGGGCATCGTGGGTGTCGATGATCAGGCGGGTAACTTCATCTGCTTCGTAAGGGATTAGCGCTTCATTGAGAAAATGCGTCAGCGGAATATTGGCCAAAGCCATCTGCGCGGCGACGCGCTCGGCGTCGTTGCTGGCCGCCACGCCTGCCAGGCAGTCCCCGGAGCGTGCCGGGCTGGCCTTGGCCATCACTTCCTTGAGGCTGTCGAAGCGGTAGACCAGATGGCCGACCGTGTGTACGAAACTTGCCATACAGAATCTCCAGAGCCGCGGGTTGCCCCGCGGCGGGTGGCGACGATCAGTGCAGGGCCTCTTCGGCCTTCTGGATCGCGGCGAATTCCTCTTCCGGTGTGCCCGCGACCAGGTGGTGGCGGCTGTAGAAAGCAAAGTAGGCAATTAATACCGCATAGATCACTGCAGCGCCAATGACTACCCGCGGGTCAACCAGGAATCCGGCGACCACGGCGATGCACGCCAGCACCAGGGCCAGACCGGAGGTGAAGATGCCGCCCGGGGTGCGGTATGGGCGTTCCATCTTTGGCCGGCGGATGCGCAGGGTAATGTGCGCAGCCATCATCAGCACGTAAGACAGGGTAGCGCCAAATACTGCCACCAGGATCAGCAAGTCACCCTGGCCCGTCAGCGACAGGGCAAAACCGATGATGCCGGGGATGACCAAGGCCAGTACCGGGGCCTTGCTTTTGTTGGTTTCCGACAGTTTGCGCGGCAGGTAACCGGCGCGGGACAGGGCGAAGATCTGCCGGGAATAGGCATAGATGATCGAGAAGAAGCTGGCGATCAGCCCGGCCAGACCGACCAGGTTGACGAAGCCGCCCATCCAGGTGGAGCCGCCGTAGGCCTTCGACAGGGCTTCGACCAGCGGGTTACCGGAGGCCTTCAGCGCCTCGGAGCCTGCGCCGCCCGGGCCGACCACCAGGATCAGCAAGGCGAAGGCCAGCAGTACCAGCATGGCACCGATCAGGCCGCGTGGCAGGTCACGCTTGGGGTTCTTGGTTTCTTCTGCGGCCAGTGGCACGCCTTCGACGGCAAGGAAGAACCAGATGGCGTAGGGGATGGCTGCCCACACGCCGACATAGCCGAACGGCAGGAAGCTGCTGGCGCCGACGGCGTCCGTTTTGGCGATGTCGAACAGGTTGGCCGCATCAAAATGGGGCACCATGCCTATCAGGAATACGGCCAGGGCAATGGCGGCAATGGCGGTGATGATGAACATCAGCTTCAGTGCCTCACCCACGCCGAAAATGTGGATGCTGATGAACACGATGTAGAACGCCAGGTAGATCATCCAGCCGCCGATACCGAACAGCGATTGGCAGTAGGCGCCGATGAACACCGCGATGGCGGCAGGGGCGATGGCGTATTCGATCAGGATCGCCGTGCCGGTCAGAAAGCCGCCCCACGGGCCGAAGGCACTGCGGGCAAAGCCGTAGCCGCCGCCAGCGGTGGGGATCATCGACGACAGCTCGGCCAGCGAGAAGCACATGCACAGGTACATGGTGGCCATCAGCAAGGTGGCCAGGAACATGCCACCCCAGCCGCCCTGAGCCAAGCCAAAGTTCCAGCCGGCGTAATCGCCGGAAATGACGTAGGCCACGCCCAGGCCGACCAGCAGTACCCAGCCGGCGGCGCCTTTTTTCAGTTCACGTTGCTGGAAATAGTCAGAGCCGACTTTCTCGAAGTCGACGGAAGAGCCTGCCGGCGATCCGGCGGAATGTTCGCTTGGCATAGATTCACCTGTTGTTTTTCTTGGTGGCCGGAAGGGTTCCGGGCCGATGGTGATGGGTACTGCAGGAAGCGAGCCAGAGCGGCTGGTGCACGGTTGCCGCCCTGGGGTCAGGGTATGCCGGCCTGGCCTCTTCGCGGGTGAACCCGCTCCTACAGGGATTGCGCAAGATTCAAGACCAGCGCAGGACCTGTAGGAGCGGGTTTACCCGCGAAGAAGGCGACGCGGTCTAGAAGAAGCCCAACGGATTGATGTCGTAGCTCACCAGCAGGTTCTTGGTCTGCTGATAGTGATCCAGCATCATCTTGTGCGTCTCACGCCCGACCCCCGACTTCTTGTACCCACCGAACGCGGCATGCGCCGGGTACAGGTGGTAGCAGTTGGTCCACACACGGCCAGCCTTGATGCCGCGGCCCATGCGGTAGGCACGGTTGATGTCGCGGGTCCACACGCCGGCACCCAGGCCGAACTCGGTGTCGTTGGCAATCGCCAGCGCTTCGGCTTCGTCCTTGAAGGTGGTGACGCTGACCACCGGGCCGAAGATTTCTTCCTGGAACACGCGCATCTTGTTGTTGCCCTTGAGCAGGGTCGGCTGGATGTAGTAACCGGTAGCCAGCGCACCTTCCAGCTTCTCGACCTTGCCGCCGGTGAGCAGCTCGGCGCCTTCGTCCTGGGCAATCTGCAGGTACGAGAGGATCTTTTCGAACTGCTGCTGCGAGGCCTGGGCGCCGACCATGGTGTCGGTGTCCAGCGGGTCGCCGCGCTTGATCTGCAGCACCTTCTTCATCACAACTTCCATGAACTGCGGGTAGATCGACTCTTGCACCAGGGCACGCGACGGGCAGGTGCACACTTCGCCCTGGTTGAAGAACGCCAGCACCATGCCTTCTGCCGCCTTCTCGATGAAACTTGGCTCGGCCTGCATGATGTCTTCGAAGTACACGTTCGGCGACTTGCCACCCAGTTCGACGGTGGACGGGATGATGTTCTCGGCGGCGCATTTCATGATGTGCGAGCCCACCGGGGTAGAGCCGGTGAAGGCGATCTTGGCGATGCGCTTGCTGGTGGCCAGGGCTTCACCGGCTTCGCGGCCGTAGCCTTGCACCACGTTGAGCACGCCAGGTGGCAACAGGTCGCCAATGACTTCGAGCAGGACGGTGATGCCCAGTGGCGTCTGTTCGGCAGGCTTCAGCACCACGCAGTTACCAGCGGCCAGTGCCGGGGCAAGCTTCCAGGCCGCCATCAGGATCGGGAAGTTCCAGGGGATGATCTGCCCGACCACGCCCAGTGGCTCGTGGATGTGGTAGGCCACGGTGCCTTCATTGATCTCGGCAGCGCCGCCTTCCTGGGCGCGGATGCAGCCAGCGAAATAGCGGAAGTGGTCGACTGCCAGCGGAATGTCGGCGTTGAGGGTTTCGCGGATCGGCTTGCCGTTGTCCCAGGTTTCGGTAATGGCCAGCAGTTCGAGGTTCTGCTCGATGCGGTCGGCGATCTTCAGCAGCACGTTGGAACGATCCTGCACTGACGTGCGGCCCCAGGCGTCGGCGGCTGCATGGGCGGCATCCAGGGCTTTCTCGATGTCTTCGGCAGTAGAACGGGGGAATTCAGCGATCAGCTTGCCATTCACCGGGGAGGTATTTTCGAAGTACTGCCCCTTTACCGGAGCAACGAACTCACCACCGATGTAGTTGCCGTAGCGGTTCTTGAAGGAAACCTTCGCGCCCTCGGTACCGGGATGTGCATAACGCATGGTGTGTCTCCTTGGTATTGTGCTTTTTAGGGAGTTGAAAAGCATAGAGCAAGGGTTGGGCCAGTGTTGGCCGTGCCAGGCAAATCAATGACTTGGGTCATTTTCACCGGCCTGATCAAGGAGGGGCTGTGCCGGCGTCGGTACGCCAGGGGTGACATTTTGTGCCGTTTGCGACACGTCACCGGTGTGTGCATTGCAAAGCCTACCGGGGTGGAGGATGCTGGGCTGACGCTCTATCTGCGGAGAATTACAACAATGCAGAGCAATCACTTCACTCGCCATGCCCGGCAGGTCCATAGCGTTGCCCATGGTGGGGCCGGGGAGGGCGGCAGTGACCCTTCCATCGCCCGTTCCTGGCTGCGCTGCCTGGAGGATTACCACCTCGACCCGGCGGTGATAGAAGCCCCGGTGGTGCTTGAGCATGGGCGCCTGCTGGAAAGCCGCGAGCGCCTGCACCAGGTGCTGCAAATTGCCGACCATGAAATGAACAGCCTGCACCAGCAGCTTTCCGGCGCGGGCCACGCGGTGCTGCTGACTGACGCCCGCGGGGTGATCCTCAACTGCGTCAGTGCCCCCACCGAGCGGCGCAGCTTCGAGCGTGCCGGGCTGTGGCTGGGTGCCGACTGGAGCGAGGCGCGCGAGGGCACCAATGGCATCGGCACCTGCCTGGTCGAGCGCCAGGCGCTGACCATTCACCAGAACGAGCACTTCCGTGGCCGTCACACTGGTCTGACCTGCTCGGCCAGCCCGGTGTTCGACCCGCATGGCGATTTGCTGGCGGTACTCGACGTATCCTCTGCCCGCCCCGACGTATCGCGGCAAAGCCAGTTCCACACCATGGCGTTGGTCAACCTGTCGGCGAAGATGATCGAGAGCTGCTATTTCCTGCGCCATTTCGAGCAGCAATGGTTATTGCGTTTTCACCTGCAAGCCGAGTCGGTCGGCCTGTTCAGCGAAGGCTTGCTGGCGTTCGACGGCGATGGGCGCATTTGCGCTGCCAACCAAAGCGCACTGAACCTGCTGGGCACGGTACGGGGTGGCGTGCTGGGCAAACCGTTGGAGTGCTTTTTCGCGTGCAGCCATGACGAAATGTTCAGCCGTGCCACGCCCGGCGGCAGCACTGCCTGGCCGCTGCGCACCCTGGACGGTCGCCAGGTGTACGCCAGCCTGCGGGGGCAGGCCCGGGCGCCGGTGTGGTCGGTGCCGGCTGCCCAGCCGCGGCCCGCACGCGAACGCGAGCCGCTGGTCTGTCTGCTGGACCCTGCGTTGCAGAATGATTTCCGCCGCAGCGTGCGGGTGTTCGAGCGCGATGTGCCATTGCTGCTGCGCGGCGAGACCGGCTGTGGCAAGGAGGCCTTCGCCCAGGCTGTGCATCAGGCCAGTGAGCGGCGCGGCAAGCCGTTTGTCGCCATCAACTGCGCGTCCATCCCGGAAAGCCTGATCGAGAGCGAGCTGTTCGGGTACCGCGGCGGTAGTTTTACCGGCGCGCGCAAGGAGGGCATGCGCGGCAAGCTGTTGCAGGCCGATGGCGGCACCTTGCTGCTGGACGAGATCGGCGATATGCCGCTTGCCCTGCAAACCCGACTGCTGCGGGTGCTGGAGGAGCGCCAGGTGGTGCCGATCGGGGGAGAGCCACAGGCGGTGGACGTGCGCATCGTCAGTGCTACGCACCGTGACCTGCTGGAACGGGTTGAGCAGGGCAGTTTCCGCGAGGACCTGTATTACCGCCTCAATGGCCTGGAGGTAGCGCTGCCGGCGGTGCGTGAACGCAGTGACAAGGCGCAGTTGCTGGACTTTCTGCTACGCCAGGAGACGCAGGGGCAACGGATCGACATCGAGCCCAGGGCGCGGCAGGTGCTGCTCGAATATACCTGGCCGGGGAACGTGCGGCAGATGCGCAATGTGCTGCGTACCCTGGTGGCGCTTTGCGAAGATGCCCGCATTACCTTTGCGGACCTCCCCGCAGTCATCCGTACCAGCCCACCTCCCGTGGGGGCGGGCGAGCCCACGAAGATGTCCGACCAGGCAATAGAGGGCGAGGGCGTTGCCCTCGTTCGCGGGCAAGCCCGCTCCCACAGGTCCGGCGGTGCCGCAGAGATTGAGGGTGAATCTGTAGGGACCGAGGTTCTGCTCGACGCGGAGCGGCAAGCGCTGAAGGAGGTCCTGGAGGCAAAACACTGGCATCTCACCCGCGTCGCCGAGCACTTGGGCATCAGCCGCAATACCTTGTATCGAAAACTGCGCAAACACGGCATTACCAGGGGCGACTGAGCGAAACAGCGGGTGCGATTTGTCGCGCCCTGGGCTACCCTGCCTCGATGTTTTGCGAGGTCGACCATGCATATTCACATTCTCGGTATTTGCGGCACTTTCATGGGGTCGCTGGCGGTGCTGGCCAAGGAACTTGGCCACCGCGTCACCGGCTCCGACGCCAACGTCTACCCCCCGATGAGCACCCAGCTCGAAGCCCAAGGTATCGAGCTGACCCAAGGCTATGACCCGGCCCAGCTGGATCCGGCGCCAGACCTGGTGGTCATCGGCAACGCCATGTCGCGCGGCAACCCAGCGGTTGAATACGTGCTGAACAAGGGCCTGCCCTACGTCTCCGGTCCGCAGTGGCTGGCCGACCACGTGCTGCAAGGCCGCTGGGTGTTGGCCGTTGCCGGTACTCACGGCAAGACCACCACCAGCAGCATGCTGGCCTGGGTGCTGGAGCACGCTGGCATGAGCCCGGGCTTCCTGATTGGTGGTGTGCCGCAGAACTTCTCGGTGTCGGCCCGTTTGGGCGACACGCCGTTCTTTGTGGTGGAGGCCGACGAGTACGACAGCGCCTTCTTCGACAAGCGCTCGAAGTTCGTCCACTATCACCCGCGTACCGCGATCCTCAACAACCTTGAGTTCGATCATGCGGACATATTCCCGGACCTGGCCTCGATCGAGCGGCAGTTCCACCACTTGGTGCGGACTATCCCCAGCGAAGGCCTGGTCATCCACCCGACCACCGAGCAAGCGCTGGAGCGTGTGATCGGCATGGGCTGCTGGACCCTTGTACAAACCACCGGGGAGGGCGGCCAGTGGCAAGCCCGCCTGCTCAGCCCCGATGGCTCGCGCTTTGAAGTACTGTTCGAGGGTGAAGTGCAGGGTGTGGTGGATTGGGCACTGACCGGCCAGCACAACGTCGCCAACGCCTTGGCCACCCTGGCAGCCGCGCGTCATGTAGGCGTGGTGCCGGCCATGGGCATCGACGGCCTGAGTGCGTTCAAGAGCGTCAAGCGGCGCATGGAGAAGGTTGCCGAAGTACAAGGTGTGACCATCTATGATGACTTCGCCCACCATCCGACTGCCATTGCCACCACGCTCGACGGCCTGCGCAAGCGGGTGGGGGAGGCGCCTGTGATCGCGGTGATCGAGCCACGCTCCAACTCGATGAAACTCGGTGCCCACCGTGACGGCCTGCCAGAAAGCGTCAACGACGCCGACCAGGTGATCTGGTATGCGCCGGCCAACCTCGGCTGGGACCTGGCCGCAACCGCCGCGCAGTGCAAGGTGCCGAGCGTGGTGGCCGACAGCCTCGAAGCGATCATCGAGCGGATCAAAGGCCAGGCTCGCCCAGGCACCCATGTGGTGATCATGAGCAACGGCGGCTTCGGCGGCCTGCACGGCAAGCTGGCCGAGGCGCTGAAATGAACGGACCGGAGCGCATCACCCTGGCCATGACGGGCGCCTCGGGTGCCCAGTATGGCCTTCGCCTGCTCGATTGCCTGGTACGCGAAGACCGCGAGGTGCACTTCCTGATCTCCAAGGCCGCACAGTTGGTGATGGCCACCGAAACGGACGTCGTGTTGCCGGCCAAGCCCCAGGCGATGCAGGCCTTCCTGACTGAATACACCGGCGCGGCCGATGGGCAGATCCGTGTGTATGGCAAGGAAGACTGGATGTCGCCGGTAGCCTCGGGCTCTGGCGCCCCGGCGGCAATGGTGGTGGTCCCCTGTTCCACTGGCACCTTGTCGGCCATCGCCACTGGCGCCTGCAACAACCTGATCGAGCGTGCTGCCGACGTTACCCTCAAGGAGCGTCGCCAGCTGATCCTGGTGCCTCGCGAAGCGCCATTCTCCACCATCCACCTGGAAAACATGCTCAAGCTGTCGCAGATGGGCGCGGTGATCCTGCCGGCGGCACCGGGGTTCTATCACCAGCCGCAGACCATCGACGACCTGGTCGACTTTGTCGTGGCGCGTATTCTCAACCTGCTGAACATCCCCCAGGACATGTTGCCGCGTTGGGGCGAGCACCACTTCGGGGTGGATGATTGAAGCGAGCACTGGCGGGGTTGCTGGCGCTGGTGATGCTGGGGGGCTGCGCCACGGTGCGCACGCTGGATGCCAACAAGCCCGGCGCACCGGTGGTGTATGCCGGTACCCGGCTGGATTTGTATGTGATCAATGGCGGGTGTTGCCCGCGGGATCATTACGGTGCGGACGCTCCGGCGTATCCGCGCCTGGATCTGCCCGGCAGCATGCTGCTCGATACCCTGCTGCTGCCGTTGTCTTTGCTGACAGCGGCCGGCATAGGCTTCCAGGCCACCGGCGGCCTGTGATGGCCTCTTCGCAGGCACGCCCATTACTGCTGGTGAGTAGTCACTGGAAGATTATGGAGACCCTGTGGGAGCGGGCATGCCCGCGAAGAGGCCAGCACAAGCGAAGCCTAGATCCTGCCCAACTTGCGCAACTCATCCGACTCCACAACCCGCACGCCGTCTTCTTCCTCCAGCGCCAGCCGCCACAGGGCCCGCGCCAGGGTACAAGCCTCGATTCCCCGGTACTTCCCGGGAATCAACCTGGAAAACGGCGCCACAAGCTGTTCAGTCAGCCGTGGCTCCAGCCGCTCGCCCAGCAGGAATGAGGGCCGCACGATGGTCAACTGTGGCCAGTCCTGAGCCTTGAGCGCTTCTTCCATCTCGCCCTTGACCCGGTTATAGAAAATTGACGACTTGGGGTCGGCGCCTACTGCACTGACCACCAGCAGATGCCGCGCGCCCATTTCCCGGGCGCGCTTGCTGAAGGCGACCACCATGTCCAGATCCACTGCGCGGAAAGCCGATTCGGACCCCGCCTGCTTTAGCGTGGTGCCCAGGCAGCAGTAGGCGATGTCGACCCGGCCAGCCAGTTGCGGAAGGAATACCGCCGGGTCGCCCACCGGGTTTTCCAGGTGCGGGTGCTCGGCCAATGGTCGGCGCGTAGGCGCCAGTACGCGGGTGATGGTGGGCTCGTTGAGCAGGCGGTCCAGTAGGTGCTCACCGGTCAGGCCGGTGGCTCCGGCAAGCAGGACATGCTGAGGCGTCAAGTACATGATGTCTCTCCCTTGTTACACACAAGTCTAGTGAGTGCCGGGCATTTTTGCCTGTTCCCTCGCGTTGGCCTGTGTGGTGTTACGCAACGCTTCTTTGGCTTGTTGCTGGCGCAGGTGGTGCCAGTGCTCAAGCACGGCGGGCGGTGCCCACAGCTGCGGCTCGGAGGCCTCGAAGCCTTCCCTGTGTTCTCTTTCGGCAACGCTGGCGCGCGCCAGTTCAAACGCCTGTTTCAGGTCGTCGGTCTGGTTCAGCGCTTCCGCGAACAGGGCATCGCCAAAGTAGGTGAAGTCGGCTTCTTCCGAGCAACCGAAGGAGACGCGGTCGGCCCGGGCAGCGGTCATGATCAGCGTGCGCTCATCTTTGAGCGGGGCGATATAGCCCCCTGAATAGCAGGCGGAGATGACGATTACCTTGTCGCGATCCTTCAGCGGTGCCAGGGCAGTGGCCAGCTCGTCAGCGGCCAGGTCGGCCAGCTGCAGGCGGGGCTGGTCGAGCACCAGTTGGTGGTCCTGGCTGCCATGGCTGGTGAGGTAGATGAACACCAGGTCTTCAGGGCCGCTGCGCTCTGCCAGGGTGGTGGCGGCGCGGGACAGGTTCTCGCGGGTGGCCATGGGGCGTGTGGCCATGTGGTCGCGGTGGTTGACCAGCGTCACCTGGCCACTCGCACCAAAGCGCACCCTGAGCATGTTGCTGACATAGTCGGCTTCGCGCAGGAATACGCTTTGCTGGCCATCGCCGGCCACTACCAGGCTATACAGCTGGATCGGTGGCGCCGAGCGTGGTACCCGAGCCAGCGCCTCGTCCAGCAGCCGGCCCTGGTTGAGCAAAGCCAGGTCCAGTGGGTCTGGCAGCAGCTTGCCATTCTGGTCACGCACGCGCACGCCGTTGGCCCATGTTCCGCTTTCGACCTTGCCACTGGTCAGGATCAGCCGCCCGTGGCCATGGTAGGCATCGTTCAGGAACCCGCCGATGTACTTGCTGCCGTCGGGCAGTTGCAGGCTGCCCTGGCCCGACAGACGCCAGTCGGCGAACTCACCCTTGTAGTGGCTGCCATCGCTGCCCAGCAGTTCCCCTTCGCCGTTCAGCGAGCCGTCCTTGAATTCACCGATCCACACGTCGCCATCGGCATTCTCGTAACGGCCACGGCCCTCCAGGCGGTTGTCCTTGAACTCGCCGATGTACTGCTCGCCATCAACGCTGTCGTAGGTGCCGGCGCCTTGTAGCTGGCCGTTGACGAAGAGGCCGCTGAACTGGTTGCCGCTGGCATCGCTGCGCACCCCGGCGCCGTTGGGCTTGCCCTTGGCGAACAGGCCTTGATAGCGACTGCCGTCGGCCAGTTCCAGTTGGCCTGCGCCGTCGTACAGGTCGTCCTTGAACTGGCCGCGGTATGTCTGGTCGGCTTGCTTGAGGGTGCCCTCGCCGTCGCGGCGGCCGTGGCGGAAGGTGCCGCTATAGTGGCTGCCTGGGGTGGTCAGGTCGCCCAGGCCCTGAAACAGCCCCTCGGCGAACTGGCCGCGGTAGACCTCGCCGTTCTGGCCATGCCATTCGCCCTGGCCGTGCCACTGGCCGTCCTTGAAGCTGCCGGCGTACCAGCTGCCGTTGGGGTAGTCGATCCGGCCCTCACCCTGCAGCAGGCCATCGACCACCTGCCCCCGGTAACGCCCACCGTCAGGCAGACGTGCGTCCGGTGGGAGCAGCGATTCGCCATCGCCACAGGCGGCGAGCAGCAGGAGCAGGGTAATGGGGAGCAGTGGACGCATGGCGAGGACCGGGCAATAGGTCTGCCGAGTATGACGCAGAATGGGAGCCTGAGACAGTGAGCCCATGTCTCGGCGCATAGGCCGTGTACCCTGCGCGTACCCTGTAGGAGCGGCTTCAGCCGCGAACACCGGCGAAGCCGGTGCCCTCCACCGTGTTGCTTCTTCGCGGGCGCGCCCGCTCCCACAGGTGCCACGTTGCCTTCAAGGTACAATCAGCGCACAGCTGGTGAAACGATGATCTTCACGTTCTCCTCTTTGTTGTTCACCAGTTCCTCGAAGCCCAGCTCGACAATCTGCTCCAATCCGATCCGGCCGGTTACCAGTGGGCGAATATCCAGACGACCATCAGCAATGAAGGCAATCACGTCGGCAAACTCGCCGTTGTACGCCAACGCCCCCAGCACCTGCTTCTCGGTAGACACCAGCTCGAAGAAGTTGAACTCGCTGGGCTCTTCGAAAATACCCACCAGCACGCACTTGCCTGCTTTACGGATGGTGTCGATGGCCAGCTTGGCCGTATGTTTGTTGCCGATGCACTCAAAACTCACATCGGCGCCCAGCCCTGCTGTCAGTGCACGGATTTCCGCCAGGGCATCGCACTGGCTGGGGTCCAGCACCACATTGGCGCCCACTTCCTTGGCCTTGGCTTTACGCGCAGAGGACATCTCAAGGGCGATGACCTGCGCCGCACCCGCAGCCTTGGCGCACATGATGGTGCACAGGCCGATGGTGCCGGCTCCCACCACTACAACGGTTTGCCCAAGCAGGCTGCCGGCCTTTTTCACCGCGTGCATACCCACCGCCAGCGGTTCGATCAGTGCCCCGGCTTCGGCAGGGAAGCCCTGCGGCAGCCGGTAGAGCAGGTTGGCGGGCACGTTGACCAGCTCGGCGAAGGCACCGTTGTTCATCAGACCGGTGAAGGCCAGGCGTTCGCAGATGTTGTACAGACCATGGGTGCAGTAATAGCAGGTGCCGCAATGCTGGCAGGCGTCTGCTGCCACCGGGTCGCCTACGGCATAGCCTTCCACGCCTTCGCCAAGCTTGGCGATGTGGCCGCAGAATTCGTGGCCGAGGATGCACTGGCCCTGAATGCCGGTCAGCGGATGCGGGGCCTCTACCGGGATGAACACCGGGCCGGCAACATACTCGTGCAGGTCGGAGCCGCAGATGCCGCACCAGTCCACCTTGATCTGCACCCAGCCCGGCGCAGGGTCGGCCGGCAAAGGTACCTGTTCGACACGAATATCGTTGCGGCCATGCCAGACGGCAGCGCGCATGTGGGTGTGGCTCAGGTCATTCATTGTTGTTCTCCAGGCTCACGAAAAGGGCTTAGTGCTTGCGCAGGAATGCGAGCAGTTGCTGGTTGACCTGTTCGGCCGCCTCCATCTGCACCATGTGGCCGGCCTCTGGCAGCACCCGTATTTCGGCTTCCAGGCCCTCGGCATGGCTGGCCGGGATGATCGCATCCTTGCCACCCCACACCACCAGTGCCGGGTGATTGCCCAGTACCCCGCGCAAGTCGTGGCGCTGCCGGTCGCCGTCGGCGAGCGCCCCTGCCAACTGCTGCAGGGCTTGGTCCACACCTTCCAGGCGCTTGAACTTGAGCATGTCCTCCAGCATTTGCCGGGTGACCAGCGCCTGGTCGGCAAACAACTGCACCATCTGCGGTTTGAGTGCATTGCGGTTGGCCGCGGTGACGAAACCTTGCAAGTACTGCCCGTTGATCGCTTCGCCCAGCCCGGCGCTGGCCACCAGGCTCAGGCTGGCCACCCGCTGCGGGGCCAGGCGCGCCACATTGAGGCTGACGGCACCACCCATGGAATGGCCGGCCAGGTGAGCCTTGGCAATGTCCAGGTGGTCGAGCAGGGCGAGCACGGTTTCGCTGAGCTCATCCAGGTCGCCCCGCTGCAGGGCCTTGGCCGACTCGCCGTGGCCCGGCAGGTCGAGGGCGATGACCCGCCGCTCGGCCGCCAGCGCCGGGTGGTTGAACAGCCAGTTGTTGAGGTCACCGCCAAAACCGTGCACCAGCACCAGCGGTGTGCCGCCTTCACCCAGCTCGAACCAGCGCAGCAGGCGCCCACCTACTTCCGCCTTCTGCGGGGCCGGCCCCTGGCTCTGGTCGGCCGCACCTTCGGCGACGAACTCGGCCTGGAAGCGCTGTACCACCGCATCGATTTCGGCCTCTTCTGCTTCGCCTTCGACGACCACCGCCAGCAGTGCGCCGACGGGCAGGGTTTCATCCGGTTTGGCCACCTGGCGGCGCAGCACGCCGTTGAACGGCGCTTCGACGCTGCTGCTGATCTTGTCGGTCTCGACGTCCAGCACCTCGTCGCCCTTGCTGATTTCGTCACCTTCCTGCTTGAGCCAGGTGTCCACCCGGCCCTCGGTCATCGACAGGCCCCACTTGGGCATGGTCAGGGTATGGATCTGGCTCATGCGGCACTCCTTGCGGCTTCGATCACCTTGCGCACGGCGGCTTCAATCTTCGCCGCGTCAGGGATGTACAGGTCTTCCAGGGCGTCGGAGAACGGCACCGGGGTATGCGGCGCGGTGACCATTTCGATCGGGCCCTTGAGTGCGCCGAAAGCTTTCTGCGCCACCAGCGCGCTGATGTCGGTGGCCATCGAGCAGCGCGGGTTGGCTTCATCGATCACCACCAGGCGGCCGGTCTTCTCCACACTTTCCAGAATGCTGTCTTCGTCCAGCGGGCTGGTAGTACGCAGGTCCAGCACTTCGCAGTCGATGCCCTGACGGGCCAGGTTGTTGGCGGCCTCCAGCGCCACATGCACCATGCGCCCGTAGGTAACCAAGGTCACGTCGTCGCCATCGCGCACGAAGTTGGCTTCGCCGAACGGTACGGTGTACACCTCTTCCGGCACCTCGCCCTGCATGCTGTACAGCAGCTTGTGTTCGCAGAAGATCACCGGGTCGTTGTCGCGGATTGCCTGGATCAACAAGCCCTTGGCATCGTAAGGCGAGGATGGGCACACCACTTTCAGGCCGGGGATGTGCGTCCATAGCGAGGTGAGCATCTGCGAGTGCTGGGCGGCCGCGCGCAGGCCGGCGCCATACATGGTGCGCATCACCAGCGGGGTCACTGCCTTGCCGCCGAACATGTAGCGGAACTTGGCGGCCTGGTTGAGGATCTGGTCCAGGCAGCAGCCGGCGAAGTCGACGAACATCAGTTCGCACACCGGGCGCAGGCCCTGGGTGGCAGCACCGACGGCGGCGCCGACGTAGCCGATTTCCGACAGTGGCGCGTCAAGCACGCGCCCGGGGAATTGGTGGTACAGGCCTTTGGTCACGCCCAACACGCCACCCCAGGCGTCATCCTCGCCGGGCGCACCGGCACCGCCGGCGACGTCTTCGCCAATGATGAACACTGTGTTGTCGCGACGCATTTCCTGGGCCAGAGCTTCGTTGATGGCCTGCTGGTAGCTGATCTTTCTTGCCATGGTGGTTCTCCTGTTTTTCTTGTATTCCGCGGCTCAGGGGTAGGCGACGTAGACGTCGGTGAGCAGGTCGGCGGGCTGTGGCTTGGGATCGGACTTGGCGCGGCGAACGGCGTCTTCGATCAGGTCCTCGACGCGGGCGTCGATGGCGTCCAGTTGCTCGGCCGTGAGCAGGCCGGCGCGGGTGGTCTTGTTGCGAAACTGCATGAGGCAGTCACGGGATTCACGCAGGTTCTTCACTTCATCAGGGGCGCGGTAGGTTTGCGCATCGCCTTCGAAATGGCCGTAGTAACGGCTGAGCTTGACCTCGATCAACGACGGCCCTTGCCCGGAACGGGCGCGCTCGATGGCGGCGCCGGCGGCCTCGTATACGGCAAAGAAGTCGAAGCCGTCGATGGTGACGCCTGGCATGCCGAAGCCGGCAGCGCGGTCGGCAATATGGTCGCAGGCGACGGACCAGTTGGAGGCGGTGGCCTCGGCGTAGCCGTTGTTCTCGGCCACGAAGATGCAGGGCAGGTTCATGATCGACGCCATGTTCATGGCTTCGAACACGGCGCCCTCGTTGGATGCCCCATCGCCGAAGAAGGCTATCGACACGTCATCGCGGCCCTTGAGCTTGGCCGCCAGCGCCGCCCCGGCCACCAGTGGTGCGCCGGCGCCGACGATACCGTTGGCACCGAGCATGCCCTTTTCCAGGTCGGCAATGTGCATCGAGCCGCCCTTGCCGCCGCACACGCCGGTCTTCTTGCCGTAGATCTCGGCCATCATGCCGTACACGTCCACACCTTTGGCGATGCAGTGGCCATGGCCGCGGTGGGTCGAGGCGATGCAGTCGCTGTCGCGCAGGTGGGCCATGACCCCGGCGGCAGAGGCTTCTTCGCCGGCATACAGGTGGACGAAGCCGGGAATTTCGCCGGTGGCGAACTCCACATGCAGGCGTTCTTCGAAGGCGCGGATGGTCCGCATGACTTCATAGGCATGCAGCAGTTGTTCAGTACTGAGTTGATTGGACATCTTGTTGTTCTCCGGGGTTGTCTCAACACGGGTTTGCAGGGTGCAGGCGGTGGCCGCGCGGGACGGCCAGCAAGTGGTGGCGGGCGGCATGCGCCAGTACGGCCTCGACGTCCACGCTGAGTGGGCCTTGGTGGTCGAGGGTGATGGTGGGCGTGTCATGCTCGGCAAATTCGATTTCGCGTTCGCCGTCCAGGGCCAGGGTGCCGCTGGCCAGGCTCAGGCGATGGGCGACGCCGGGCGTCAGCGCACCGCAGGCAGAGATGCCGCAGGCTTGCAGCAGGCCGGGCGCCAACGGCGCCAACAACGCCTGTTCGGCGCCGGGGGCCAGGCGAACCCAGGCGCCGTGCGGGTCTTGGCGTGACACGGGGCACCACAGGCCGCACAGGGCCGACAGGCCGATGGCGTGGGGTTCGGCGAAGCAGGCGAAGACTTCGCAGAGATCCTCGCTGCGGCTGAGCGCACGGGCACCGATGAAGCGCTGCGGCGACACGGCCACCTCGACCAAGGCCCATTCGGCCAGCTGTTGTTCTGGCACGTTCACCAGTAAGCGTTTATTGCGGCGCAAGCCGATGCTTGCCGGTACCCGGCCGCTGGCAAGCAGGCCACCGGCCAGGCCCGCGCTGGTGGCTTCACGAAGTTCGGGGAAGGCGTTGTTGGTGCCGGTGGACAGGGTCAGCAGCGGCACGTCAGCGGCCTCGGCGGCGACCGCCTTGTGGGTGCCATCCCCGCCCAGTACGGCGATCATCGCCACGCCGCGCTCGACCATGCGCCGAGTAGCCAGGCGGGTATCGGCCACGGTCTGGGTCAGTGGCAGGTCGAGTATCTCGATGGCCGGCCAATGCTGGTCACGGGCCCCCGGGCCTTGGCTGGCCTTGAGCACCGCGGCAGCGATGCCGGTCATGTCGCTGGGCAGCAACACCTGGCCAATGCCGGTGGCACCGAAAGCGGCCAGCAGGCGCTGGATGGCCGAGGCCTTGTCGGTGCTCGAATAGAGCCCGGCATTGGCGGTCAGGCGGCGCAGGTCGCGGCCAGAGGCAGGGTTGGCAATGATCCCGACAATCGGGGCGGGTAGCGGCATGGCGCACCTCGTGTTTTTGTTTGCAAGGGCAGGAGCAAGCGGGGTGCCAGCTTTCTTCGCGATGGCTGAAGTGGCCGGGCTAGAGGGCTCTGGTCGTGATCGGTCAGGGCTTCACGGGTGTGGCGGCGAGACGCCGGGTGCCAGTGCCGGGCCTGCGTTGCCGAGACGCTGAGACGCTGCGTCTCAAGCCGGCCGGTAATCACACAGTGCTTGTCGGGGCATGCCCAGAGGCGCTTAATGGCCGGACAACGATAAAAACAGTAATGAGAACCGGAGGGCCTGAATGCTTGCCGCGAACTCCCGAGCCCATGTGGACTGCGTCAGCAGGGTGGTGAAGAATGCCGACCGCCTGCCGCAGGCGCCGGTACCACCGCTGATCCTCGATTCATGGCGCCGCTCCATGGATGTGTACCGTCTCGACCCCGGTTCCCAGCAGGGGCCGCGTATCCTTTCCCAAAGCCTGCTCAATGAATGCCGCGAACGCGCCGAGCTGTTCCTGCGTATCGCCAGCGATGCCGTGGCCCGTTTGCACGAGCGGGTACGCGGCGCTGACTACTGTGTGTTGCTGACCGATGCCCAAGGGCGCACCATCGATTACCGGGTCGAGTCGGCCATCCGCAACGACTGTCGCAAGGCTGGGCTGTATCTGGGGACCTGCTGGTCGGAGGGCGAGGAGGGCACATGCGGCGTGGCGGCGGTACTGACCAGCAAGGCCCCGGTCACGGTGCACAAGCGCGATCACTTCCGCGCCGCCTTCATTGGCCTGACCTGCACAGCGGCGCCGGTGTTCGACCCGTTGGGTGAGTTGCTGGGCGTGGTTGATGTGTCGGCCTTGCAGTCGCCGGACGATCGGCGCAGCCAGCACCTGATCCGCCAACTGGTCGAGCAGACGGCCCGCGAGATCGAAAACGCCTTCTTCATGCACAGCGCCCAGGGCCACTGGGTGATGCGCGCCCACGGCACGCCGGGCTATGTGGAGAGCCAACCCGACTACCTGCTGGCCTGGGATGCCGATGGCCGCTTGCAGGCAATCAACAGCCTGGCGCGGCAACGGCTGGTGGAACGCCTGGGGCGCTTGCCCGAGCATATTGGCGAACTGTTCGACATCGACCAGCTGCGCCGGGTGAGCGCGTCGTCCGCCCAGCGCCTGCCCGGTCTGGGCGGTTTGTATGGCCGGGTCAGCGCACCGCAGCAACGCCAGCGTGCGCAGCCTGTACGCCAGGCCCAGGACACCCGTATCGAGCAGCACCTGCGGCTGGCCACTCGGGTCAAGGATTGCAACCTGGCGGTGCTGGTGCTGGGTGAGACCGGGGCCGGCAAGGAGGTATTCGCCCGCCAACTGCACCAGCAAAGCCAGCGCTGTGATGGCCCGTTCGTTACCCTGAACTGCGCGGCCATTCCGGAAACCCTGATCGAGAGCGAGTTGTTCGGCTATGTGGCCGGGGCCTTCACCGGGGCTTCCAGCAAAGGCATGCAAGGGCTGTTGCAGCAGGCCGATGGCGGCACGCTGTTCCTCGACGAGATCGGGGACATGCCGCTGAACCTGCAGACCCGCCTGCTGCGGGTGCTGGCGGAGGGGGAGGTGGCGCCGCTGGGTGCGGCACGGCGGGAGCGGGTGGATATTCAGGTGATCTGTGCGACCCATCGCGATCTGGCGGCGATGGTTGAGGACGGGCGATTTCGTGAGGACTTGTACTTCCGCCTGGCCAATGCCCGCTTCGAGCTACCACCTTTGCGTGAGCGTGATGACCGGTTGGGGCTGATTCATCAGTTGCTGGCCGAAGAGGCTGCAGCTTGCGGGGTGGAGGTGGTGTTGGCGGATGACGCGCTGCAGGCGCTGCTGGTTTATCGCTGGCCGGGCAATTTGCGCCAGCTGCGACAGGTGTTGCGGTATGCCTGTGCGGTGAGTGAGGGCGGGCAGGTGCGGCTGCAGGATCTGCCGCAGGAGGTGCGTGGTGAAGCGGTTGGCTCGGCTGAAAGCGGGGTGTCGTGCCCGGCCCGGCAGCTGCTGCTGGACGCGCTGATCCGCCATCGCTGGAAACCGGCTGATGCGGCGCGCGCTTTGGGTATTTCGCGGGCGACGCTTTATCGGCGAGTGCATGAGCATCGTATCGACATGCCGCGGATGAAGGGGTAGAGCCCTGGGGCCGCGCTGCGCCCCTTTCGCGACGCAAGGCCGCTCCCACAAAGACGGCGTCAGTCCTGAGGCATGCGCGGAATCTGTGGGAGCGGCCTTGTGTCGCGATAGGGCCGCGACGCGGCCCCAGATTCTGGCAGGCAATAAAAAACCCCGGCACAGGGCCGGGGTTCTGGTACATCACACTACACGATCACTCCTGGTTGGCCAGTTTGTGCTCGAGGTAGTGAATGTTGACGCCGCCTTTGCAGAAGCCTTCATCACGCACCAGGTCGCGGTGCAGCGGGATGTTGGTCTTGATGCCGTCGACGACGATCTCGTCCAGGGCATTGCGCATGCGCGCCATGGCTTCGTCGCGGTCCTTGCCGTAGGTGATCAGCTTGCCGATCAGCGAGTCGTAGTTCGGCGGAACCGAATAACCGCTGTACAGGTGCGAATCGACGCGTACGCCGTTGCCACCCGGGGCGTGGAAGTGCTTCACCTTGCCTGGGCTCGGGATGAACTTCTTCGGGTCTTCGGCGTTGATCCGGCACTCCAGCGAGTGGCCACGGATCACCACGTCTTCCTGGCGGAACGACAGCTTGTTGCCAGCGGCGATGCTCAGCATCTCCTTGACGATGTCGATGCCAGTGACCATCTCCGATACCGGGTGTTCAACCTGCACGCGGGTGTTCATCTCGATGAAGTAGAAGCGGCCGTTTTCGTACAGGAACTCGAAAGTACCGGCACCACGGTAGCCGATCTCGATGCACGCATCGACGCAGCGCTTGAACACTTCCTGACGGGCTTTCTCATCGATGCCCGGGGCTGGTGCTTCTTCCAGTACCTTCTGGTGACGGCGCTGCAGCGAGCAGTCACGGTCGCCCAGGTGAATGGCGTTGCCCTGGCCGTCGGACAGTACCTGTACTTCCACGTGGCGTGGGTTGGTCAGGAACTTCTCCAGGTAAACCATCGGGTTGCCGAAGGCTGCACCGGCTTCGGTACGGGTGAGCTTGGCCGAGGAAATCAGGTCCTCTTCCTTGTGCACCACGCGCATGCCGCGACCACCACCGCCACCGGCGGCCTTGATGATCACCGGGTAGCCGACGTCACGGGCAATCGCCAGGGCAACTTCTTCGTCTTCTGGCAGTGGGCCATCGGAGCCCGGTACGGTCGGTACGCCCGACTTGATCATCGCGTCCTTGGCCGAAACCTTGTCGCCCATCAGGCGAATGGTATCGGCTTTCGGGCCGATGAAGGCGAAACCGGATTTTTCCACCTGTTCGGCAAAGTCGGCGTTTTCCGCCAGGAAGCCGTAACCCGGGTGAATCGCAGTGGCGCCAGTCACTTCGGCGGCAGCGATGATTGCCGGGATATGCAGGTAGGAATCCTTGGACGATGCAGGGCCGATGCAGACCGACTCGTCTGCCAGGCCCAGGTGCATCAGTTCACGGTCAGCAGTGGAGTGCACGGCGACGGTCTTGATACCCAGCTCTTTGCAGGCACGCAGGATCCGCAGGGCAATTTCCCCGCGGTTGGCGATCAGGACTTTTTCGAGCTTCCCAGACATCGTTGGCTCTCCGCGATTCAAACGACGGTGAACAGCGGCTGGTCGAACTCAACCGGCTGGCCGTCTTCTACCAGGATGGCGTCGATGACACCGCCAATATCGGCTTCGATGTGGTTCATCATCTTCATGGCTTCGACGATGCACAGGGTGTCGCCTTTCTTCACGGACTGGCCAACTTCAGCGAAGTTAGGCGAGGTCGGCGAAGGCTTGCGGTAGAAGGTACCTACCATTGGCGAACGGATCACGGTGCCTTTCAGGGCTGGGGCAGCAGCAGCAGCTTCGGCGGCTGGGGCAGCAGCAGCGACCGGAGCAGCGGCAGGGGCGGCAGCCATAGGCGCCGGTGCGTAGAACTGCTGGGCAGCTGGAGTCTTGCTGTGACGGCTGATACGGACCGACTCTTCGCCTTCCTTGATCTCCAGTTCGTCGATGCCAGACTCTTCCAGCAGCTCGATCAGTTTCTTGACTTTACGGATATCCATTAATCATCAACTCCCAAAGGTTCGGTCAGGGGGCGAAATACAAAAAAACGTATCTGAAACGTTTCTCTCGAACCCCGGCCCACTTAGGCCAGGGTTTTCATCATTTGGGCTGTGCGTTGGCAGCCAGTTGTTCCAGCGCGGACTCCAGGGCCAGGCGATAACCGCTGGCGCCCAGACCGCAGATAACCCCTACGGCAACATCGGAAAAGTAGGAGTGGTGACGGAACGGTTCGCGTTTGTGCACGTTGGACAGGTGCACTTCGATGAATGGGATGCTCACCGCAAGCAATGCGTCACGTAATGCAACGCTTGTGTGAGTGAAAGCAGCCGGATTGATCAGGATGAAGTCCACACCCTCGTTGCGTGCGGCGTGAATGCGATCGATCAGTTCGTATTCGGCATTGCTCTGCAGGTACTGCAGATGGTGGCCTGCGGCGCGGGCACGTTGCTCCAGGTCCTGGTTGATCTGAGCCAGGGTCACGGCGCCGTAGTGGCCCGGCTCGCGAGTGCCGAGCAGGTTGAGGTTGGGGCCGTGGAGCACCAGTAGCGTTGCCATCTGCGGATTCCTTGGATTTGTAGGGCAATTCGACACAGCGCGCCGAGTGTGCCGTAAAGCGACGGCAAGTGTCCAGTTCCCGGCAATAGGCAGCACGATGTCCGAGGTTCGCGCGAAGTATGTGACCGGATGATTAAATCCGGTCATTCATTTCAGGATTTTTCCGGGCTCGCGGGAAGTTATAGACCGACTTTGTCGCGCACGCGTGCCAGAACGTGCGCAAATTCACCTGCATTTATCTCGCCAATCACCCGATCAGCGGTAATTTCGCTGCCGTTCGCAGAAAAAAACAGCAGGGCGGGTGGGCCGAACAGCTGGTAGCGGTCGAGCAGTTTGCGTTGCTGGGCATTACTTTCGGTTAGGTCGAAACGCAGCAATTTGAAGCCGGACAGCTGTGTTTGCACCTGTGGTGCATTGAGCACCTCATGCTCGATCACTTTGCAACTGATGCACCAGTCGGCGTACCAGTCCAGCAGCACTGGCTGGCCGGCAGCCTTGGCCTGCGCCAGGGCTGCGTCCAACGCATCAGGGGTAGTGATGGTCTGCCAGGCATCGGCTTTTGCTGCTGGCAGGCCGCCGCTGGCGGTCAGTGACGCAACCGGCAGCGGGCGCAGCGGGTCGCCCTGGCCAGTGAGGGCGCCGTACCAGCAAGCCAGCGCGTACACCAGCAAGGCCAGACCGAGCAGTTGCGCCAGGCGCTGGGGTGCCGTCTTGACGACGAATTCAAGGGCGCCGAGGAACAGTGCCACACCCGCGGCGAGGAAACCGACCAACAGCAAGGTCACAGGGCCTGGCAGTACACGGCTGAGCAAGCCGATGGCCAGCCCCAGCAGCAGTACGCCGATGGCGTTTTTCACGGTGTTCATCCACGGGCCGCTTTTGGGCAGCCAGGCCGCGCCCCCGGTGGCCACCAGCAGCAACGGCGCCCCCATGCCCAAACCCAGGGCGAACAGCTTGAGCGCACCACCCAGGGCATCGCCACTGGCACTGATATAGAGCAAGGCACCGGCCAAGGGCGCCGATACACACGGAGAAACCAGCAAGCTGGAGAGCACACCGAGCGCTGCTGCGCCCAGCAGCGAGCCGCCCCGGGTGTGGTTGGCGACGTTGTTCAGGCGGTTACTCAGGGCCTGGGGCAGCTTCAGCTCGAAGAGGCCGAACATGGCCAGGGCGAACACCACGAAGAACAGCGCGAAGGGAACCAGCACCCAGGCCGACTGCAGGCGCGCCTGCAGGTTCAGGCTTGCACCGAACAGGCCCATCAGTGCGCCGAGTACCGCGAAGCTGGCCGCCATTGGCAGCACGTAGGCCAGCGACAGCGCCAGGCCGCGCACGCCGCCAACCTGGCCGCGCAGCACCACACCGGAGAGGATCGGTAGCATTGGCAGGACACAGGGGGTGAAGGTCAGGCCGACCCCGGCGAGGAAGAACAGCAGTAGCGACTTCCAGTTCCAGCCGTGTTCGCGGGTGGCCGGTGCGTTTGCAACGCCTTCGCCATCGATACTCAGGCGTGCGGTTTCCGGTGGGTAGCACAAGCCCTTGTCGGCGCAACCCTGGTAGCCCACCAGCAGGGTGAAGGCGCGTGGGTCTTTGCGCGGCAACTCGATATCGAGCACGCCGTGGTACACCTCGACGTCGCCGAAAAATTCATCGTGCTTGGGCTCACCCTTGGGGATGTTCGGCGTGCCCAGGGTGATATCGGCCGGTTCCGTGTGGAACTGGAAGCGGTGGCGGTAGAGGTAGTAGCCATCGGTGGCGACGAAGCGCAGCTTGATGGTTTGCGCATCGGCCTGGACCAGGTTGAGCTTGAAGGCCTCGTGTACCGGCAGGAAGTCGGCGTTGTTGGCCAGCGAAGCGGCGCCGAGGGTGGCGCTGGGGCGGTTGTCGAGCAGGCCTGCGGCGAAGGCAGGGCTGGCCAGCAGCAGGAACAGCATGAAAAACAGGCGGCGCATGGCGGACTCGCGAGGTGGAACGTGCCCGGCATGATAACGGATGCGCAGGAATAATTGGCCCGAAACAAACGTAGGAGCGGGTTTACCCGCGAAGCGCCGCGCGGGCGGCGCTCGATCTCCCAGGCGCAGCACATGTCCCGTCGAACACCACCCAACTGCTACACCTGTCATGGCGACCACCCGCCGGCTCAGACCCTGAACGCTCGCACCGCCCGGTTCAGCTCACCGCCCAGGCTCAGCAACTGTTCGCCTTGCTCACGCCCCTCGCCAATGCGCTGCAGGTTGTCTTCACCCAGTTCGTGAATCCGCTCGCTATGGTCACGAATCTCGCTTACCGCGCCACTCTGCTGCGCCGTGACATCGGCAATCCGCACCGCTGTATCGGAAATGGTACGAATGGCACAGACAATCTCATCCAGTGCCCCATCCGCCGCCTGGGCTTGGTTGGCCGTGGCCTCGGCGTGTTCCAGTTGCGCGCGCATCCCCGCCACCGAACTCCTGGCGGCCTGCTGCAAGCGGTCGATCAATGCCTGTATCTCGCCGGTAGCCCCCGTGGTGCGCTGAGCCAGCGAGCGCACCTCATCGGCAACCACGGCAAAGCCACGGCCCATTTCGCCGGCGCGGGCCGCTTCGATCGCGGCGTTCAGTGCCAGCAGGTTGGTCTGCTCGGCAATCGAGCGGATCACCGTCAGCACCCCGCCAATGGTTGCCGATTCTTCCGCCAGTTGCTCGATCATGCGGGCGTTGCCTTGCACTTCATCGACCAGTTCACGCAAGCCCGACAGGCTCTGGCCGATTACCGCCTGGCCTTGTTCCACCGCACGCCCGGCATCGCGGCTGGCCTCGGCGGCTGCGCTGGCATCACCAGCCACTTGTTGAATGGTTGCTTCCAGCTCGCCCAAGGCATCGCGGATCTGCCCGGTATCGCCGGCCTGTCGCTCGGCGCCGCCGTGCAGCGCAGCGCTCATGCCGGCCAGGGCATGGCTGCTGCCGGCCACCTGCTCGGCGTTATGGCGGATGGTGCCGACCAGCTCCACCAGGTACTGACGCAGGCGGTTGAGCGACTCCTGGATGTCGTGCAGTTCGCGGTTGGTCTTGCCCAGGGCGATGGCTTGGGCGAAATCGCCCTCGGCCCAGCGTGACAGGGCCGGGGCCAGTCCGGTCAGGGTACGGGCCAGGCGCCGTTGCAGCGTATCGATCAATAGGGCGATCAGCAGGATAAGGCCGATCATCAGGCCTTGGATGATGCGCACCTCGGCAGCGATTTTCGCATGCTGGCCGCGTACTTCGGGTTCCAGCGCGGCGATGGCCTGTTGTACGGCTTCCAGGCGCTGGCCGGTGGTGGCGGCCAGCTCGGCGCGGCGCTCGATCTGTTCGCGGGTGCGTTGCAGTTCGGCCGGGTAGCGGTTGAGCAGGCTTTGCAATTCACGCTTGAGGCCCACGGCAATGTCTTCCTGCTGGGCGCTGCTCTGGGATTCCAGGCCCATCATAGCAGCGAAGTCGTCGGCTCCGGATTCGGCCGTGCGGGTTACGCCGAGCAGTGGCAGGCCGTCGACCGTCTGGGCCTGGGCGCGGATCAGTTGCAGTTCGCGCTCCACCTCGTCGGCCAGCTCTGGGCGGCCGCTGCTGACCAGCTTGTCGCGGGCCAATGACAGCCGCCCCAGATGCAGGGTGGCGTCGAGCAAGGGCTGCAAGTAGCGATTGGCCTCGGCGTTGCCACTGTCGCGGGCGTAGCTGGCCATCTGCTCGAAGTTCGCCCCCAGCTCCCGCTCGGCTTGCAGCAGCAGGGCTTGTGGGTCGCCGGCCAGCTTGCCGGCGGCCAGCAGTTCATTGGCGGTGAAGGCCTGCAGGCTATCCAGGCTGGGGCGCAACTTCTCGGCCAGCTCAACGGGCCAGTCCGCCAGTGCGGCCTGCAACTGGTGGTTCGCCTCCATGGCGGCGGCCTGGCGCAGGGCATCGCCGCTGCCCAGGTAGGCCTGGATATTGCGCGCCGCCTGGTTCTGGAACTGCTGGGACAGGCCCAGATAGCGCTCCATCAGCTGGTAGGGGCGTTCGAGGGCGCGCTGTGACCACCACAGGGTGGCGCCCAAGGCGATACACACGGTCACCAGCAACAGCGTGTTGAAATTGGTCAGCCACTTCAGGCGCATAGCCGCGAACTTCCTGCGCAGGGGAGAGGTAGGCGCCTGAAGTTATTGCGATTTTGTGACGGGGTGATGACGCCAGGGGCTTGGCGTCAGAAAAAAAGTGGCACAGTGCCTCTATTGGTGTGGCCTGCACTGGCCTCTTCGCGGGCTTGCCCGCTCCCACAGGTTTACCTCCAGATTTGAGGTGTGTGAAATGCCTGGGGAAGCGGGCGAGTCTGTGAAGAAGCCGGCACAGTGAGTGCGAATTTCAGGGCTCTACACGAACGACGCAATTGCGCCCCGCATGCTTGGCCCGGTACAGCGCCTCGTCCGCTGCGCTGGCCATGGTCAGTGCATCCAGCCCCTCATCCAGTTGCACCACGCCGGCGCTGAAGGTGCACTGCAAGTCTCGTGGCTGCGCCGGGTAGAGAATTTCGGCAAAGCGCCGGCGAATTTCGTCCAGCACTTTGTGTGCGGCGTCCAGCGCGGTATTGGGCATGACGATGGCGAATTCCTCGCCACCGTAGCGGCCAATGAAATCGGTCTTGCGCAAGCGCTGCTTGAGGAATAGAGCAAGGCTCTTGATCACTCGGTCGCCCATGGGGTGGCCATGGCGGTCGTTGATCTTCTTGAAGTGGTCGATGTCGAGCATGGCAAAGCTCAACGGCTGCTGCTCACGGCGGGCGCGGAAGCTGCAGTCTTCCAGCAACTGCAGGATATGAGTGTGGTTGTACAGCCCGGTGAGGCTGTCGCGAACCATGCGCGCCTTCAAATGGCGGGCGCGGGCGGCGCGGTTGCGCACGGTAGTGATCAGGTGGCGTGAGCGAAACGGCTTGGTCAAAAAGTCATCACCGCCTTCGCTCATGGCATCCAGTTGCTTGTCCAGGTCGTCCTCGGCAGACAGGTAGATGATCGGCACACTCACATACCGGTCACTGTGGCGGATTACCTTGGCCAGCTCCGGGCCGGTGCAGGCCGGCATGTACAGGTCGAGGATGATCAGGTCGGGCTGGAAGTCGGCAAGCTCGGCCATGGTGCGGATCGGGTCGGTCAGGCTGCGGGTGAGCATGCCGGCGCCGGCCAGTACACGCTCGGTGTACATGGCCTGGGTGCGCGAATCGTCGATGATCAGCACGCGCAACGGGTCGTGCGGGGCGGTGTTGGTCAGCAGTTCGACCTTTTCCAGCAAGCTGGAGGCTTCCAGGCTGCCGGTGAGAAAATCCTGACCGCCGGCGCGTACTGCGGCAAGGCGGGTAGGGGTGTCGGCTTCGTGATGGCTGAAGAACAGCAACGGAATGGAGCGTGCCAGGCCCTGCTGCACCTGAGCGGCCAGCAGCAAGCCCAGCCCGGCGCCGGTGAAGTCGACATCCATGATGATGGCCGACGGCGGGTACTCGCTGATCGAGGCGAGAAACGCTGCGGCGCTCGGCAACGCTTGCACCACCAGACCAAAGAATTCCAGTTGCTGGGCCAGGCGCTGGGCGCGCTCGTGGTCCTGCAGCAGGATGTACACCGGTTTGCGCACGGGCAGATGCAACTGGTCGAGCGGATCGTCCTTGCGCAGGCCGTTACGCGTCAGCTGTTGGACGGGGCACTGCGGGCTCGGCTCGACTGCTTGGCTCATGTCCTGGCTACTTATAGGTTGGGATGTGCAGGGGCAATGATGGCTCTATGCTAGCAGCTCTTTTCAAGTGCGTGAGTGCCCTGCGTCAACAAAGCGGGCAGAACGAATATTCAGTTGCTGACTGAATGGTCGCTTATGCGTACGGTGGTGTCTGCTTTATAGTGCTGGCATTCGGGCTTACCGTGGCACCCTAGCGCAGGCCTGTGGTCAAAGCCCCTGAACCGTCGTGACTGATTAAGGACAAAGCCATGCTGGACTGGAAAAACCGAGAGGCCAAAGCCGAGCCCCGTGAGCGTGTCGACGGGCGCGGCGCTGCCGCCCGTAGCTACCTTGGCGGCCTTTGGAGCCGTGCCCTGGGGACCCTGATCGGGTTGTACCTGCTGGTGTGTATCGGCTTGGGCTGGTACTGGAGCCAGGAGCCTGCTCTGTTCCCGGTGCAGCAAAACGCCCAGGCCGCAGCCGAACGTGCTGGCCAGCAGATGGTGGTGGGCTATACCACCGTCGAAACCCTCAAGACCGTGGCCAACACTTTGCTGAACAAGCCGGGCGGCTACATTTCCAACGACCGCTTCCCGCCAGGGCTGTGGATGGACAACATGCCAAGTTGGGAATATGGCGTGCTGGTCCAGGTCCGCGACCTGTCCCGTGCTCTGCGCAAAGACTTCGCCCGTTCGCAGTCGCAGTCCACCGAAGACGCCGACCTGGCCAAGGCCGAGCCACGCTTCAACTTCGACAACAAGAGCTGGATCCTGCCGTCGAGCGAGTCTGAGTTCGAAGAGGGCATCAAGTCGCTGACCCGTTACCAGACCCGTCTGGCTGCTGGCGACAAGGGCGCGATCTTCTATACCCGCGCCGACAACCTGAACAACTGGCTGGGTGACGTGGCCACCCGTCTGGGCTCGCTGTCGCAGCGCCTGTCGGCAAGCGTTGGGCGGGTCAAGCTCAACAGCACGTTGAAGACCGAGTCGGTCGTTGCCGGTCAGGCGCCGCAGGTGGACGAGGAACTGGTAGAAACCCCATGGCTGCAGATTGACAACGTGTTCTACGAAGCCCGTGGCCAAGCCTGGGCGCTGTCGCACCTGCTGCGTGCCATCGAGGTTGACTTCGCCGACGTGCTGGCGAAGAAGAATGCCACCGTCAGCGTGCGCCAGATCATTCGTGAGCTGGAGGCCTCGCAAGAGGCGCTGTGGAGCCCGATGGTGCTCAACGGCAGTGGCTTCGGCATGTGGGCCAACCACTCGTTGGTCATGGCCAATTACATTTCCCGGGCCAACGCTGCGGTAATCGACCTGCGTCAGTTGTTGTCGCAGGGTTGATGATGGCTATCAGCCCCGCCGAGGCCGCCCATCGGGCGGCTTCCGACCGCGAGCTGGTCACCTGGGTGGACGAGACCGACCAGGTACTGGGCGCCTTGCCCCGTGCCGAGCTGCGCGAGCGTGGCCTGATCGGGCGCTGCACGTTCATTCTGCTGTTCAACAGTGCCGGTGAATTGTGTGTACACCGGCGTACGCTGAGCAAGGCGCTGTACCCAGGGTATTGGGATGTGGCGGCGGGCGGCATGGTCACGGCTGGGGAGGCGTATGCCGAATCGGCAGCGCGCGAGCTGGCCGAAGAGCTGGGCATCGAAGGCGCTGAGTTGCGCTTCCACGAGCGGTTCTACTTTGACCAGCCGGATAACCGCTTGTGGTGTGCGGTATATTCGGCGGTGTCGGATGCGCCGTTGCGGTTGCAGCCGGAAGAGGTGATCGAGGCGCGCTTCATCGGTCTGGAACAGGCTGAGCAGGAAAGCCTGAGCAAGCCTTATTGCCCGGACTCGTTGGCGGCGTTGCAGCGCTACAAGGCCACTTTGTAGCCTCGGGTTTGCCCGCGAAATACCGGCCCAGACACCCGTTTCGCAGGGCAAGGGCTTTGCCCTTGTTCGCGGGTAAACCCGCTCCTACACAACAGGCGTATTTATCGTTACACTGCGCGCCCTTTTCGGGCTGCCGCAATTCTTGCAGCAGTAGCGCCGCCCCTGCCAGAGTGGGGCTTCGCGGTCGGCCTCAACCCCAAGGCACGACCAGTTTTTGTCCTCAGCACCGAGGAACAAAAGTGGCCAAGAAAGCTTCTTCCTTTTCCGCCCTTGGCGGTCTCGTGTACTCCACCGACGCCGGTCGGCACTGCCCCGACTGTGGCCAGCCGGTGGATGCCTGCACCTGCAAGCAGCAAACCATCCCCGAAGGCGACGGCATTGCCCGCGTGCGCCGCGAAAGCAAAGGCCGTGGTGGCAAGACCGTGACCACCGTCACCGGCGTGCCGCTACCGCCTGACCAGCTTAAAGAACTGGCGACCACGCTCAAGCGCCGCTGCGGTACCGGCGGCGCGCTGAAGGACGGGGTTATCGAGATCCAGGGCGACCATGTCGAGCTGTTGATCGGCGAGCTGACCAAACAGGGTTTCAAGGCGAAAAAGTCCGGCGGCTGAAGCCACCGCGCGATTTTTTGCCCAGCGCTTTCTAAACTCGTTCCCGTGGTCAGAGTCTATGCCTGAGCACGGATGAATCGTCATTTTCAGCTTTTACACTCGCCCCGCTGCCTGCGGGCAGTGTCTTCGACTTATCTATAGGGGACTTGAATGTCCGTACGACGCACACGCAAAGACGATGGTAGCCAATGGACCGTGGCTGATAGCCGCAGTGTTTATGGCATCCGCCATTGGGGCGCTGGCTATTTCGCCATCAATGACGCCGGGCGCGTCGAAGTACGCCCCAACGGCCCTGACAGTGCTCCGATTGACCTGTTCAAGCAGGTCGACGAACTGCGCCAGAGCGGCTTGTCGCTGCCCTTGCTGGTGCGCTTCCCTGACATTCTGCAGGACCGTGTGCGCCAACTGACCGGCGCCTTCGACGCCAACATCGCGCGCCTGGAATACCAGAGCCAGTACACCGCGTTGTACCCGATCAAGGTCAACCAGCAGGAAGCGGTGGTGGAGAACATCATCGCCACGCAGAACGTTTCCATCGGCCTGGAAGCCGGCTCCAAACCCGAGTTGCTGGCAGTGCTGGCGCTGGCGCCGAAGGGCGGCACCATCGTCTGCAACGGCTACAAGGACCGTGAGTTCATTCGCCTGGCGCTGATGGGCCAGAAGCTCGGCCACAACGTGTTTATCGTCATCGAGAAAGAGTCGGAAGTAGCCTTGGTGATCGAAGAAGCCGCCGAGCTCAAGGTGAAACCGCAGGTTGGCCTGCGTGTTCGCCTGTCGTCGCTGGCCTCGAGCAAGTGGGCCGACACCGGTGGCGAGAAGTCCAAGTTCGGTTTGTCCGCCGCCCAATTGCTCTCGGTGGTGCAGCGCTTCCGCGATGCCGGTCTGGACCAGGGCATCCGCCTGCTGCACTTCCACATGGGTTCGCAGATCGCCAACCTGGCCGACTACCAGCACGGCTTCAAAGAGGCCATCCGTTATTACGGCGAACTGCGTGCGCTGGGCCTGCCGGTCGACCACATTGACGTTGGCGGTGGCCTGGGCGTGGACTACGACGGCACCCATTCGCGCAATGCCAGCTCGATCAACTATGACATGGACGACTACGCCGGCGTGGTGGTGGGCATGCTCAAGGAGTTCTGCGACGCGCAGGGCCTGCCGCATCCGCACATCTTCTCCGAGAGTGGCCGTTCGCTGACTGCGCACCACGCCATGCTGGTGATCCAGGTCACCGATGTCGAGAAGCACAACGACGACGTACCCACCATCGAGAACAAGGAAGCCCTGCCCGAGACCGTGCAGTGGCTGGCCGATCTGCTTGGCCCGACCGACATCGAGATGGTCACCGAGACCTACTGGCGTGCCACCCACTACATGGGTGATGTGGCCGCGCAGTACGCCGACGGCAAGATCAGCCTGGGCGAGAAAGCCTTGGCCGAGCAGTGCTATTTTGCCGTGTGCCGCCGCCTGCACAACTCGCTGAAAGCCCGCCAGCGCTCGCACCGCCAGGTGCTGGACGAGCTGAACGACAAGCTGGCCGACAAGTACATCTGCAACTTCTCGGTGTTCCAGAGCCTGCCAGACACCTGGGCCATCGGCCAGGTACTGCCGATCATCCCGCTGCACCGCCTGGACGAAGAGCCGATGCGGCGTGCGGTATTGCAGGACCTGACTTGCGACTCCGACGGCAAGATCAACCAGTACGTTGACGAGCAAAGTATCGAAACCAGCATGCCGGTGCATGCGGTGAAGGAGGGCGAGGATTACCTGCTGGGCGTGTTCCTGGTGGGTGCCTATCAGGAAATCCTGGGTGACATGCACAACCTGTTCGGTGACACCGACTCGGTGAACATCTACCAGAATGCCGACGGCAGCGTGTACCACGCCGGTATCGAAACCCACGACACCATTGAAGACATGCTGCGCTACGTGCACCTGTCGCCGGAGGAGTTGATGACGCATTATCGCGACAAGGTTGCCAGCGCCAAGATCACTGCGCGCGAGCGGACCCAGTATCTGGATGCCTTGCGCCTGGGCTTGACCCGGTCTTCGTACCTGTCGTCGTAATTGACGGGGCCGCCCCGCAAAAACTGCACGGATTGCTTGTTTTTGTGGGCGCGGCCTCGTGTCGCGATATGAGGGCGAAGCCCTCACCGTGTCATACCCGGTAATGGTCCTGTCCTCGCCCGTCGCATTCGCGGCGCTAACTTTGAATGCACAATTCAAAGGAGAAAGACATGGAACGTCCAGGCTCCCATCGTTTACGTAATGGCCGGGTGTCCGAATCCGGGCGCCTCTACCTGTTGACCACAACTACCCGCAGCCGAACGCCGTTGTTCAAAGACTTCCGATTCGCCAGGACCGTGATCCAGCAGTTGCGGTTCAGCGATGAGCGCAAGGCTTGTAGATCGCTGGCATGGGTGTTGATGCCGGATCAGCTTCACTGGCTTATCGAGCTGGGTCCAGTGAGCCTGGGTAGGCTAATGTGCGAATTCAAATCCAGAAGCAGCTGTGCCTTGTACAAGGCCGGTGCTGAAAGACGGCATATCTGGCAAACCAGCTTTCATGACCGGGCTTTGCGTCGCGAGGAGGATGTGCGAGCGGTGGCCCGCTACATCATCGCCAACCCCATTCGGCCCGGCCTGGTGCGGCGGGCTGGCGAGTATCCCCATTGGGACTGTGTATGGCTGTGAGCATGTGAGGGCTTCGCCCTCATTTCGCGACACAAGGCCGCTCCCACAGCGATCGCGAAAGCAGGCCGACCCGCTATCCCCTGTGGGAGCGGCCTTGCGTCGCGATGGGCCGCAAAGCGGCCCCAATCAGCCAAACCACAGGTCCCTCTGCTGCAACCGCCACCCGACCCACCCCAACGTCACCGCCCGCAACCCCATGAACCCAAGAAACGCCATCCACAACCCATGGTTGCCCAACCCGCTCATGGCCACTGCCACCGGCAGCGCAATCAATACCGAAACCAGCATTGCATTACGCATTTCCCGCGCCCGGGTCGCGCCGATGAACAACCCATCCAGCAAGTAACTCCACACCGCGATCAACGGCAGCAATGCCAGGTAGGGCAAATACGGATAAGCCGCCGCCCGCACACTGTCGATGTCGGTCTGCAAGTCGATGAACAGGTGCCCACCCAGCAGGAACAGCCCGGCAAAGCCCATGCTGGTGATCAGTGACCAACCACAAGCGACCACCAGCGAGCGGCGCAAGGTGTCGCGGTCACGGGCACCAATGGCATGGCCGCACAAGGCCTCCACCGCATGGGCCAGCCCATCCAGCGCATAGGCCGTCAGCAGCAGGCCATTGAGCAACAGGGCGTTGGCCGCCACGGTCGCTTCGCCCAGGCGTGCGCCTTGCACGGTAATCAGCAGGAACACCAGTTGCAGCGCCAGGCTGCGCAGGAAGATGTCGCGGTTCACCGCCAGCAGTGGCCTCCAGGCCTGCCAGCGCTTGAGCGCTGCCCACACGATCTGCCCCGGGTAGGCCCGCAGGGCCGGACGGGTCAAGGCCAGGCCGAGCAGGGCGGCAGTCCATTCGGCAATCACCGACGCCCGCGCCGAGCCCAGTACGCCCCAGTCCAGGCCCAGCACGAACCACAGGTTCAAGGCGATGTTCAGCAGGTTGGTGGTCAGCAGGATGGCCAGTGGAGCCCTGGCGTTCTGGGTGCCGAGGAACCAGCCGACCAGCGCGTAACTGGCCAGCGCCGCAGGCAGGCCAAGCAGGCGGGTATGGAAGAAGTCTTCGGTGGACTGCTGCAGGGCTGCGCTGGGTTGCATCGCATGAAGTGCCAGCTGGCTGAAGGGCAGGGCCAGCAGGCCGATCAACAGGGCGAAGCCGACCGCCAGCAGTAGCCCTTGCACCAGTACCTGGCGTAATGCTGCACCGTCGCCACGGCCGGCGGCCTGAGCAGCGAAGCCGGTGGACCCCATGCGCAGGAAGCCCATCAGGCCGACCATGAAGGTGAACAAGGTGGCACCCACGGCCACCGCACCCAGCTGGTGGGCGTGCGGAAGATGGCCGATGACCGTGCTGTCGACCAGCGCCACCAGCGGTACCGAGATGTTGGACAGGATCATCGGCGCGGCCAGCGCCCAGACCTTGCGGTGGGTGGGTCGGTGGCGCCAGTCGGCAGCGAGTTGGGGCATGTGCATTCCATGAGATCTTGGGGCCGCGTTGCGCCCCTTCGCGAGCGTGCTCGCTCCCACAGGAAAGTGTTGCTCTTGCGGCCGGCGCCAAACCTGTGGAAGCGGGCAAGCCCGCGAAGGGGCGCAACGCGGCCCCCTTTTAACGAATGGCCACAGTGTACCGACCAGGCAACCATTTAGCGCGACCATGGTCTGACCTGGCGCGCAACGCCGGGTGCTGCACCTGACGTTGCGCTATAGTTGCTGCCCTCACGTACACGCTGCCCAAGAGTTCCTATCTCATGTTCAACAAAGGATTGTTGCTGGCCTGCGCGCTGGCGTTGCTCAGTGCCTGTGACTCTTCCACGCCGGGTAAACCGGCGCCGGTCGAGAAGTCTGTGGCACCCGTGCCCGCCGAAGCCTCCGCCCCCAAGCGTGAGGACCCGACCGTGCTCGCCAAGCGCTACGAGGGCCGCGAACTCACGGTGCTGGACGTATCGGAAGTGCAGCTCGATGGCGCGGCAACGCTGTCGGTCAGCTTCTCCGTACCGCTGGATGCCAAGCAGGACTTCGCCAACAAAGTGCACCTGGTAGACACCGTCAAAGGCAAGCTCGACGGTGCCTGGGAACTCTCCGACAACCAGATGGAGCTGCGCTTGCGCCACCTGGAGCCGCAGCGCAAGCTGGTGCTGACCATCGACAAGGGGCTGTTGGCAGTCAATGGCAAGCAGCTGGACAGCGAGTCGATCACCCGCCTGGAAACCCGCGACATGCAGCCGACCATCGGCTTTGCCAGCCGCGGCTCTCTGCTGCCTACGCGTCTGGCCGAAGGCCTGCCGGTGATTGCCCTGAACGTCGACAAGGTGGATGTCGAGTTCTTCCGCGTCAAGCCAGACATGCTCTCGACCTTCCTGGCCAACTGGGGGCGCAACAGCAGCCTGTACTACTACCAGTCCAAGGAAACCCTGGACATGGCCGAGCTGGTCTACAGCGGCCGCTTCGATCTCAACCCGGCACGCAACACGCGTGAGACCGTGTTGCTGCCGATTGCCGGCATCAAGCCGTTGCAGGCGCCAGGCGTGTACCTGGCAGTGATGCGCGCCTCGGGTACCTACGATTATTCTCAGCCGGCAACCCTGTTCACCCTTAGCGACATCGGCGTGTCGGCCCACCGCTACCGCGACCGCATCGACGTGTTTGCTCAAGCCCTGGAAGGCGGCAAGGCGCTGAGCGGCGTCAACCTGGAAATCCATGACGAAAAGGGCAAGCTGCTGGCCCAGGCCACTACCGATGGCAAGGGGCATGCCCAACTGCCGATCACGCCCAAGGCCGATACCCTGATCGCCACTCAGGGCGTGCATACCACGCTGCTGCGCCTGAACACCGCAGCCCTGGATCTGGCCGAATTCGACATCACCGGGCCTCAGGCCAACCCGCTGCAGTTCTTCATTTTCGGCCCGCGTGACCTGTACCGCCCGGGTGAGACGGTGCTGCTCAACGGCCTGCTGCGCGACCAGGACGGCAAGCCGGTCAAAGCCCAGCCAGTGAGCGTGGAAGTGCGTCGCCCGGATGAACAGGTGAGCCGCAAGTTCGTCTGGGAAGCCGACAGCAATGGCTTGTACCAATACCAGTTGCAACTGGCCACCGAGGCCCCGACGGGCCGTTGGCAACTGCTGCTCGACCTGGGTGGCGGGCGCAAGCAGGTCTATGAATTCCTTGTCGAAGACTTCCTGCCCGAGCGCCTGGCGCTGGAGCTCAAGGGCAGCAGCCAACCGCTTTCGCCGGATGAAGATGCGCGCATCCAGGTCAATGGCCGTTACCTCTATGGCGCCCCGGCCGCCGGCAATCGCCTGAGCGGTCAGGCCTATGTACGCCCGCTGCGCGAGGCGGTACCGGCGTTGCCTGGTTACCAGTTCGGTTCGGTCACCGAAACCGATCTGAACCAGGACCTGGAACTGGACGAAGTCACCCTTGACCAGGCCGGCAAGGCGGTGGTCGATATCGAAAGCCGTTGGGCCGAGGCCCGCTCTCCGCTGCAACTTACCGTGCAGGCCAGCCTGCAGGAGTCGGGTGGCCGGCCGATCACCCGGCGCCTGGAGCAGCCTATCTGGCCGGCTGAGCGCCTGCCGGGCCTGCGAGGCCTGTTCGAAGGTGAGGAAACTGATAGCAACGGGCCGGTGGAATTCGAGTTCCTGGTGGCCGACCGCGACGGTAACAAACTGGCGGCCGATGCGCTCAAGGTGCGCCTTGTTCGCGAACGCCGCGATTACTACTGGAATTACTCGCAAAGCGACGGCTGGAGTTACGCCTACAATGAGAAATTCCTGACCCAGAACGAAGAGACGATCAGCGTCAAGGCAGGTTCCACTGCCAAGCTCAGCTTCCAGGTTGAATGGGGCCCTTACCGCGTCGAGGTCGAAGACCCGCAGACCGGTCTGGTATCCAGTGAGCGCTTCTGGGCCGGCTATCGTGCCCAGGACAACGCAGAGGGCGGCGCGGTGCGACCGGACCAGGTCAAGCTGGCGCTGGACAAACCCTCCTACGCCGATGGCGCTACCGCCAAGGTCACCGTCACCCCGCCCGCTGCGGGCAGCGGCTACCTGATGATCGAGTCCAGCGATGGCCCGCTGTGGTGGCAGGAAATCGATGTGCCCGCCGAGGGCAAGACCTTTGACGTGCAACTGGACAAGGCCTGGGCCCGCCACGACCTGTACATCAGCGCGTTGGTTATCCGCCCGGGTGAGCGCAAGGCCAATGCCACGCCCAAGCGCGCCGTGGGCGTGCTGCACCTGCCGCTGGACCGCGCCGAGCGCAAGCTTGCGCTGAGCCTGCAGGCACCGGAGAAAATGCGACCGAAACAGCCGTTGACGGTGAAGATCAAGGCCGCCAACGCCGATGGCAGCGTGCCCAAGCAGGTGCATGTGCTGTTGTCGGCGGTGGACGTGGGCATCCTCAACATCACCGATTTCAAAACCCCCGACCCGTTCGCCAGCCTGTTCGGGCGCAAGGCCTATGGTGCCGATCAACTGGACATCTACGGCCAACTGATCGAGGCCGGGCAGGGCCGCCTGGCCAGCCTGGCATTCGGTGGTGACGCAGCGATGGCCAAGGGGGGCAAGCGACCCAACACTACGGTAACCATCGTTGCCCAACAGAGCCTGCCGGTGACGCTGGACGACAAGGGTGAGGGCCAGGCCACGGTCGATATCCCCGACTTCAACGGCGAACTGCGGTTGATGGCCCAGGCCTGGACCGAAGAACACTTCGGCATGACCGAAGGCAAGACCGTGGTCGCCGCACCGTTGATTGCCGAGCTTTCGGCCCCGCGCTTCCTGGCCGGTGGTGACCGTACCCGCCTGGCACTGGACCTGGCCAACCTGTCCGGCCGCGCCCAGCAACTGAACGTCGAAATCACCACAGAAGGGCAACTGAGCCTGGCGGCCGACGCCGTGCAGAGCGTTAATCTGGCCGAAGGGCAGCGCTCGACGCTGATGATTCCGGTGCAGGCCCAGGGTGGTCTGGGGCAGGGCAAGGTACATGTCCGGGTGACGGGCCTGCAACTGCCGAACGAGCCGATCACAGCGTTCGAGCGTGAGTGGACGCTGGGCGTGCGCCCGGCCTACCCGGCAATGCTCAAGCACTACCGCGTGGCCTTGAAGGACCAGCCGTGGACCCTGCCCGAAGCAGACCTGGCCGCCTTCGAACCGGCTGGCCTGGAAGCCAGCCTGGCCTTGTCGAGCCGGCCGCCGCTGAACCTTGCCGAGCAGATTCGCGCGCTGCAAGCCTACCCCTACGGCTGCCTCGAACAGACCACCAGTGGCCTGTACCCCTCGCTGTACGCCGATGCCGACAGCCTCAAGCGCCTGGGCATCAAGGGGGAGCCGGCGGATGTGCGCAAGCGCAAGATCGAGATGGGCATCGAGCACTTGCTGGGGATGCAGCGCTACAACGGCAGCTTTGGCCTGTGGAGTTCGGACAGCGAAGAAGAGTACTGGCTCACCGCCTATGTTACTGACTTCCTGCTGCGTGCCCGTGACCAAGGTTACGGCGTGCCTGCCGAGTCACTGAAGAAGGCCAGTGAGCGCCTGCTGCGTTACCTGCAGGAACGCAACCTGATCGAAGTCGACTACAGCGAAAATGCCGACCACACACGCTTTGCCGTGCAGGCCTATGCGGCGCTGGTGCTGTCGCGCAGCCAGCAGGCGCCGTTGGGTGCCCTGCGAGGCCTGTTCGAACGTCGCGCCGATGCCCGCTCCGGTCTGCCGTTGGTACAACTGGCGGTGGCGCTGGACAAAATGGGCGACAAACCGCGTGCCGAGCAAGCCTTGCAGGCGGGCCTGGGCATCAGCCGTGGCAAAGGCTGGCTGGCCGATTACGGCAGCGCCCTGCGTGACCAGGCGCTGATCCTGGCGCTGCTACAGGAAAGCAACCTGGCCAGCAGCCAGGTCGATCAGCGCCTGTTCGCCTTGTCGGATGAACTGGCAGCCAACCGTTGGCTGTCGACCCAAGAGCGCAATGCACTGTTCCTCGCTGGCCGTGGCCTGCTGGGCAAGCCGGAAGGCCAGTGGCAGGCACGCCTGGACAGCGCGGGTGAAGTGCGCGAGTTGAACAATGCCGACGCCGGTATGAAGCTGGAAGGCCCGTTACTGGCCTCGCCACTGAGCGTGCAGAATGAAGGCAACGAGACGCTGTACCAGCAGCTGACCTTGTCGGGCTATCCACGGCAGGCGCCTGCTGCTGGCGGCAACGGCCTGCAGATTCGTAGAGAGTACCTGGGCATGAATGGCCAGCCGCTGGACGTGCACAACCTGCGCAGTGGCGACCTTGTGCTCGTGCACCTGGCGCTGAAAGCCGAGGACCGCGTGCCGGACGCGCTGGTGGTGGACCTGCTGCCGGCAGGCCTGGAGCTGGAAAACCAGAACCTGGCTCAAAGCGCGGCCAGCCTGGACAACGCCAGCACTGCAGTGAAGGCGTGGCGCGAGTCGATGCAGAACGCCAGCGTGGTGCATCAGGAGTACCGTGATGACCGTTATGTTGCCGCGCTCAAGCTTGACGGCTATGGCACCACCCACCTGCTGTACCTGGCGCGAGCGGTGACACCGGGCACTTACCGCGTGCCGCCGCCGCAGGTCGAGTCGATGTATCGGCCGAACCTGCAGGCCGTGGGCGATGGGCAAGGGGAGATGACCGTGAAAGCCCGCTAGCGACCCGCTCGACGCGGACAATGTGGGAGCGGCCTTGCGCCGCGATAGGGCCGCGAAGCGGCCCCGGAAGTTCAAGCGGCGAAGCTGAAATCCTGGGGCTGCTGTGCAGTCCTGTCGCGACGCAAGGCCGCTCCCACAAAGACCGCGCAGATCAGTGGATCACCCAGCTCATCACCCACAGCCCCAGCACCAGCCAGATGATCCCGAGGATGATCGACGCGCGCATGAATGCGCGGATTGCCGAGTACAGCAGCATCAGGCCGATGATCAGCGCCAGGATGCTCAGCAGCGAGGTGTCCATGCCCAAGGTGCGCGACAGGCCATCGATGAAGTTGCCACCAGCATTGGCCAGCAGGTTGAACAGCCCGCTCAATGCGTCGACGATGAAGCGGATCAACGACCCCAGTGCCTGGCCCAGCCACTCGAAAAAACCTTCTACATGCATAGTTGCTTCCTGATGAAAAAATCGGCGAGGTTGTCGTCCCAAAGCCTTTGGCCATTACCTGGCCAGGTCGGTTCCCGATGCCAAGCTTAGCGCGACCACGCAGCCGTGCGGGCAGGTTGTTGCGTGCCACGCTGATCAGTTTGCTGGTGCTGGGCGGCCTGTTCTGGCTGGCTGATCGTATCTGGCCGCTGCCGATGCCGGGTGACGACCTGGCCCGGGTAGTGCTGGCCGAAGACGGCACACCGTTGTGGCGATTTGCCGATGCTGAGGGCGTGTGGCGCTACCCAGTTAGCCCTGAAGAGGTTTCGCCGCTTTACCTGCAGGCCTTGCTGGCTTACGAGGACCGTTGGTTCTACGACCACCCAGGGGTCAACCCGCTGGCATTGGCCCGTGCGGCCTGGCTGAACCTGCGCAGCGGGCGTGTCGTGTCGGGCGGCAGCACACTGTCGATGCAGGTGGCACGCCTGCTCGACCCGCACGACCGTACCCTGGGCGGTAAACTGCGCCAGCTATGGCGCACGTTGCAGCTGGAGTGGCACTTGTCCAAGCGTGACATCCTGCAGATCTACCTGAACCGCGCACCTTTCGGCGGCACGCTTCAGGGCGTGGCGGCAGCCAGCTGGGCGTACCTGGGCAAGTCCCCCCGTCACCTGACACCCGCCGAAGCGGCGCTGCTGGCTGTGCTGCCCCAGGCACCCAGCCGGCTGCGCCCGGACCGCCACCCCGAGCGTGCCCAGCGTGCCCGGGACAAGGTGCTGCAGCGCCTGGCTGAATACCAGGTATGGCCGGCCCAGCAGCTCCGCGAGGCAGCCGAGGAGCCGTTGGTGTTGGCGCCACGCCAGGAGCCGGCTTTGGCGCCATTGCTGGCCCGACGCCTGAACAGTGCTGACAGCCCGCCACTGATTCGGACCACGCTTGACGCTGCGCTTCAGCGGCGCCTCGAAGACTTGCTGCTGGGCTGGCGCGCCCGGCTGCCCGAGCGTACCTCGGCCGCCATTCTGGTGGTCGAAGCGCAGTCCATGGCGGTGCGCGCGTACCTGGGCTCGGTAGATTTGTCTGATGAGCGCCGCTTTGGCCATGTCGACATGGTGCGTTCGCTGCGTTCGCCCGGCTCCACCCTCAAGCCTTTTCTCTACGGCATGGCGCTGGACGATGGCCTGATCCATTCCGAATCGCTGTTGCAGGATGTTCCACGACGCTATGGCGACTATCGCCCTGGCAACTTCTCCATGGGTTTCAGCGGGCCGGTGTCGGCGAGCTCAGCGCTGGCCCTGTCGCTCAACCTGCCCGCCGTGCAATTGCTGGAAGCCTACGGCCCGAAACGCTTTGCCGCGCAATTGCGCATGGCGGGCATGCCGCTGATACTGCCGCCCCTTGCCGAGCCCAACCTGTCGTTGATCCTGGGCGGTGCCGGCAGCCGCCTGGAAGACTTGGTCGGCGGCTACGCGGCGCTGGCGCGGGGGGGCAACAGTGCGCAGGTGCGCTTGCAGCCACAGGCCCCCCTGGTGGAGCACCGGTTGCTGTCACCGGGGGCGGCGTGGATCATCCGGCGTATTCTCAGTGGCCAGGCGCGCCCGGACCGCGACCCGCACGCCGAACTGGTGCAGCGCCCGCAACTGGCCTGGAAAACTGGCACCAGCTACGGCTTTCGCGATGCCTGGTCGATTGGCGTGGGGCCGCGCTACCTGATTGGCGTATGGATTGGCCGCCCCGACGGTACACCGGTGCCCGGTCAGTTCGGCCTGGCGTCGGCGGCGCCGCTGATGTTGCAGGTGCACGATCTGTTGAGCAATCGCGACAGCCAACGCGGTATCAGCGTCCCGGTAGAGCGAGTACCTGCGAATATTGGCGTTGCGGCAATCTGTTGGCCGCTGGGCCAGCCAATGAGCAAGCAGGACACCAACTGTCGGCGTCAGCGCTTTGCATGGACCCTGGACGGCACCACGCCGCCAACCTTGCAGGCAACTGACCAGCCGCTGGGCCTGGGCTTGCGCGAAACAGTGTGGGTCAACGAGCAGGGCCTGCGGGTCGATGGTAGCTGCCCGGGCGCCAGGGCTCGTGACATCGTCCTGTGGCCGGCGCCGCTGGAGCCGTGGCTACCCCGTGTCGAGCGGCGCATGGCGCGTTTGCCGGCCATCGACCCGGCCTGCCCGCCGCAGGCGCCGGCCAGTGCACCACCGCTGTCGATCGTCGGTGTGCGCCCTGGCGACCATCTGCGCCGCCCGGCCACCAACACTGAGCCGTTGCAATTGCAGGTATCTGCCTTGGGGGGGGGCGGACGGCGCTGGTGGTTCCTCAACGGCCGACCGTTGGGCGAAACCCAAGGGCAGGACAGCCTGTTGTTGCGTTTGCCACAGGTCGGGCAGGCTGAACTCAGCGCGCTGGACGAAAGCGGTCAGACGGCGCGGGTGGCGTTCCAGGTCAGCGAGTAGGTGTTCGACGGCCGCCGGGCCAGCACCTACGCTTGCAAGTGACGGGTGTGACCGGCTGGTGCCCCGCAACCCATGGGAACATGGAGTGCCCTATGCGTCCTCTGGTCGTGCCCCTGATGTTGCTGCTTTGGGCACTTGCTGCTCACGCAGACCCGTTGCCGGGGTTTCTCGACAGCCATGAATACGAGCGGCGTCTGCCCAGCGCCAATCTGCCGATGACGGACTACTCCCCTGTGAGCCCCCACATATGGTTGGCAGGGGCGGCTATCGACAACCCCGACTGGGCCCCGGCCAACACCCGGCTGGTGCTGCAAAAAGTGCGTTTCGAGGGCGGCACGGTGTTCCCCTTGGGCGACCTGCGCGAACACTATCAGCCGCTGATCGGGCGCGAAACCACGTTGGGTGAATTGCAGCAATACACCCAGCGCCTGACCCAACGCTACCGGCAGGAGGGCTACTTGCTGTCGTATGCCTACCTGCCGCCTCAGGATGTGGCCGATGGCAGGGTCAACGTGGTGCTGGTCGAAGGTTACGTACGTGATTACCACGTGGACGGCGATATTGGACCGGCCAATGAGTATTTGCAGCAGTTGCTGGCGCGCATTGAGGCCGAGCGCCCACTGACCCGCGAAACGCTGGAGCGCTATCTGGGCCTGGCTACGCGCATGCCAGGGGTCGTGGTAGAGGCCGAACTGACAATGGCGCGGGCTGCCGAGGATGTCGCCCAGTTGACCGTGCATGCACGGCGCAAGCCGCTCAGCGCCGCGGTGACCGTGGCCGACTCCAGCCGTGACGCTGCTCAGGCCCTGTTGACGGCAGCCAGCAATGCCCAGACTCGCCATGGCGAACAGTTCGCGGCCAGTTGGCTGCTGCCCTCTGGGGAAGACCGGGTCCATTACCAGCGTCTCGATTACAGCCAGTACCTGGACTCTGCCGGTAGCCAACTGCTGCTATCGGCCTCGCGCTACCGCAGCGAGCCCGGCACGCGCATACGTCTGGACGATGGCCGCGATATCACTCGCAAGCACGACAGTGAACGCTATGCGATCGGTTTGCGCCAGCCGGTGATCGTAAGGCCGAATGAGTGGCTGGCGGTGCAGGGCCACGTGTACTCAGTCAGTGAGAAAGATCAAGACCGGATGGCCGAGCAGCCACCGTTTCGCAAGTACGACACCTATGTACGGGCGCTGTCATTCGAAGGTGACTGGCGCAAGGTGGAGCTGGGGCGTTTGCGTATCGTCAGTGTCGGGGTCTATCAGGGCCTGGACTATCTGGGGGCACGCAGCGATGCTGACTACGATCTCGATTTCCTGCGCTTTCGGCTTTCCGGCCTGCAGAGCGACACGCTGCTGGAAAACTGGCAGGGGGTGGTATCCGGTGCGTTGTACTGGAGTGACGATCGCTTGCCCGACAGTGAGCGTGCGGGGTTTGGCGGGCAGAATTTCGGGCGTGGCTACCCGCGCGATCAGGCGGACGGTGACAAGGGCTGGGGTGTGGCTTACGAGCTTAACTACAGCATGCGAAGTAGCTGGCTTGCGCGGGTTCAGCCCTATGCGGTGGTGGATACCGCACAGGCCTGGCATAACCGGGGACCGGTGGAGGACGCCCATCTGGCTTCGGTGGCGCTGGGTGTGCGGTTAGGGGCTGGGCATATGTTCAATGTGGCGCTGGAAGTGGCCAAGCCGTTGGCGGATGTGGCGCTGGATAGCCTGGACCGTGGGCCTCGGCTGTCGTTGAACCTGGCGATCCAGTTGTAGCAGGCAACTATGGGCTTGCAGGAGCAGCCTTTCGCAGCGCTAGGCCGCTCCAGAATGGTGTGCCGAGCCTTCACTCAATGGGTCGTGAACCGCTGGTGCACGGGCGACGAGCTAGGGGTCAGCGCCAGAGCCAGTTGGGTGCGGTTGTGCATATGCGTCAAACGCAATACCTGAGATACATACAGCTTCACGGTGTTTTCGGTAATGCCCAGTTCACAGGCGATCTGGTAATTGGTCTTGCCCTTGCTAACCAGGCGCGCCACTTCCAATTGGCGTGGTGACAGTTTCTCGAACGCTGCTGGCAGCTCGCTTTCGCTTTCTTCTGCATCACTGGCACGCCGGTGGGTGCCTTGGCCACGGGCTTTTTCCAGGTCCTGATACAGTTCGTCCACCGACTCGGCCAGTTCCTGCAAGCGCTGGTTCAATCCACCCAGATCACGGATATTGCGCTGGCGCTCCAGCAAGACCTCTTCCTGCCGGCGGACGCCTGCCAGCAGTTCATCGAGGTCCATCGGCTTCTGGTAGTAATCGGCGAAACCTTCGCGTAGCGCCCGGATCAAGTCCTGCTTCTCGGCACGCCCAGTCAACATGATGGCTTCGAACATGCGCTGGCTGCCGTTGATCTCCTTCAAGGCGCGCACCAGCTCGATGCCGTCCCGATCGGGCATGTGCAGGTCACAGATAAGCAGGCCGATGCTAGGGTCTGCCACATAGTGCTCGATGGCTTCGTCGGTTGAGAGGGCTGTAACGCAGGCATAGCCCTTGGTTTCGAGGAATTCACTCAGTTGTTCGACAATGACCGGTTGGTCATCAACCACCAACACCTTCACTTCACTCACTGATCTGGACACGATCAACTCCCTGTTCTTATACGGCCCTGCTCCCGTGCCAGACGCTCTGGCAGCTTAAAAGTAGTCGCACTAGGCGAAATTGTACAAGGCGTGTACAAGTCATCGGACCACTGGAAGGCTTACTGGATCCATACGGCTGTCAGAAGAAAACCTGACAACACATAAGGGACGAAAGCCTGCTTGTCGCCCATTTCCTCGGTCAGGGCCTGCAAACGCTTCTTTATCTTGGGATTGAGCAGAGTCCACAGGCGTCGGCGGGTCAATAGCCAGACCAGCACACTGACACCCGCGCCAATAAAGGTGCCGAGTACATATTGCGGGCTTGTGGCCAGGGCCAGGGCGCCCATCAGCTTGACGTCGTCAGCGCCGAAGCGGCCGAGCATGTAGCCTGGCAGGGTCAGCAGCATGACGATGGCCAGCGCCCAACCGGCATCGCTGGCATCGGCGCCTATCCAGCTGTGGCCGGTAGCGAACAGCCAGGCCAGGGCGCAGCCAGCCACCCCCAGGGTCAGCATGTTGGAGATCTGGCGTTGACGCACATCCTGTTCGGAGCACAAGGCAAGCCACAGCAGGAGAACAATGCTTTGCATTGGCAGGTCGCCTTTCCCAAATGTTGAACACTTCTACCCGGTCAGTCAGGTTTACCTAGATGAAGATAGACGGGAACGCGCGGGGGAGTGCGGTTGGCAACGGAAAAAAGGCGTGCGTGGAATGGATTTTGTCGCAGCTGACACCGGCCTGGCAGGGGATTCAGTCGTACTGAGAATCGCGATCAGTGTAGGCGCGGGTTCAGCCGCGAAGGCAGTAACATGCACCGTGCCACTTCCTTCGCGGGCCACGGTGCATGCCAACGCCATATTCCGACGCTATTTTTTGCTGCCCGGTGGGTAGTTGCCCAGCACCTTGGCCACGGTGTTGCGGATTGCGCTGTTACGTTCTTCCGGGCTTGGCGGGTAGTTGTTCATGATCTGCTCGGCACTGCCGCGCCATACCAGCTTGCCGTCACGCCCATCGAACATGTCGACCTGGATGGTGGCGACCTTGTAGTCGACACTGCGGGTTTCGTTGTACATCGGGCCACCCCAGTAGCCGCCCCAGTAGCCACCCCAGCCACCGCCGTAGTTGGTGGTGATCTGTTGTTGGCGCTGTTCCACGATCAGGTACGTGCGTACTGCCAGGTCGGGCCGCGCTCCGCCTTGTACCGGACGCAGGCCACGCTGGTCGAGTTGGTCTGCCACCGCCTGGCGAATGCGCTGCTCGGTAAGGTCGCTCTTGATCCTTGGGTCATCCGGGCGGTACTGCAGGCCTGGCTCCTGCCATGCCCAGCTACGGTAGGCGGCAAAATCGCGGCTGGCATCGAAATCCTGCTGGACGTTGTTGCTCGAGCAGGCAGCGAGCAACAATGCGAATGACAGTAGAACGAGACGGCGCAACATGATGGTTCTCCGTTAGCTATTAACTGGGAGGATAGCCGCTGAGCGCCTTGTGCACAGAATCGCGCAAGGCACTTTCGCGCTCGCGGGGCGAGTCCTTGTTGCTGCTGCTTTCGGCGCTGGCGCTCCAGACCGGCTGGCCGCTGCGGGCGTCGTACAGGTCGATGCGTACCACCAGGACTTCGACCTCGTAGGTACGCACGATGGGCACGCTGGCATAGCCCCCATAACCATGGTGATAGCCGCCATAGCCCACGCCACCATAAGGGTACGGCCCGTAGTAGGGGTCGTAGCTGTCGTAGTCACGCACCTGGCGCAAGCGTTTTTCCAGGCGCATACCGGCGCTCACCAGCAAATCGCCAGGGCCTGCGCGAGAGGGGCGCAAGCCATGCTGGTCGAGCGCGCCGCTCACCGCATCGGCCAGTTGCGCCGGGTCTGCACCCACAGCGCCGCTGGGCAACTGGCCGTTGCGCCAGCTCCAGCTGCGGTAGTGCCCATAGTCACGAGCGGGTGCAGGGTAAGCACTGGCGTCGAAGGTGTGGGCCGCCTGCGCAGGGGCCGGTGGTAACGGGCGGCTGCTGGCCACATACGGGTTGCTGCCCTGGCAACCAGCCAGGGCAATGGGCAGCAGGGCCAGGCACAACAGACGGTACGGCATGTGTTCCTCCCGGCGTGGCGGATTAGCGGGGGCGGCAGACCCAGTGCAGGTAGCGGCCAAGTCCGGCGAAGGTAGGGTGGCGACGGTGGGCCAGTTCCATTTCCAGCAGGTCGAGCAGCTCGGCCTTGCCCTGGAATTCCTTGGGCATATAGTCGTGAAACACCCGCACGCCGCTTTCGCTTTCAACCTGCCACATAGGCTCAAGTTGCGCCTTGAGTTCGCGTGGATCAAGCGGTTTCTGTGGGGTCAGGCTCTGCTTTTCACCTTCCAGCCGGTTGCTGCGCAACTTGCGGAAATGGCCCTTGAGCAGGTTGCGATAGACCAGTGCGTCGCGGTTGTAGAAGGCCAGCGATAACCAGCCGTCGGGCGCCGTGAGCTGGTGCAGCACTGGCAGGATGCTCTCGGGTTCGGCCAGCCATTCGAGCACGGCATGGCAGAGCACGAGGTCGTAGCGCTCGGTCAGTTGGCCGAGCAGGTCTTGCCAGGGTGCCTGGATGAAGGTCGCGGTCTGGCCGGCTTCGGCAAAGCGCGCCCTGGCGCCTTCGAGCATGGGCGCCGCAGGTTCGGCCAGGGTCAGCTGGTGGCCGCGCTCGGCCAGCCACAAGGCCATGTGGCCCAACCCGGCGCCGATGTCGAGGATGCGTAGCGGGCGGTCGGGTAGCGCTTCGGCCAGGTCGGCCTGCAACACCGCCAGGCGGATCGCACCCTTGGCGCCGCCATAGATCTTTTCGGCAAAGCGGGTGGCCAGCTCATCGAAATGACGATCGTTCATCGGGCGAAGCGCCTCTCGCTGTCGGCCAGCTTGGCACGCACCACCTGGTCCATGTCCAGACCCAGTTCGCTGCACAGCAGCAACAGGTAGAGCACCACGTCACCGACTTCCTGGCCGGCGTGGGCCAGTTTGTCGGCAGGCAGTTGGCGCGATTCGTCCTCGCTCAGCCACTGGAAGATTTCTACCAGCTCGGCCATTTCGACGCTGGCGGCCATGGCCAGGTTCTTCGGGCTGTGGAAGCCGCGCCAGTCGTTGGTATCGCGGATCTGATGCAGGCGTTGGGTGATTTCTTGCAGGTTCATCGGGGGTCTCCTATTGCTGCATAGCTTCTGCCCAGGCCCGATGCAAAGCAAGCGTATACCGCCAGGACAGGCCCGGCCTACAGGCACTCCCAACGGCCGACCATATGCAGCACGTCCCCGTGCCCATCCAGGCGCAGTTGGCCCGAAGGGCCCGCTTCACTGGCACTGAGCACCACCTCCGAAGGCAACCTTACCGGCTTGCGGAAGTCCACCTCAAAGGCATAGCCACTGTGCGGCAGGTGCCCACGCAGCGCGGCCAAGGCCATGGCCTTGGTCCACATGCCATGGGCAATGGCCGTGGGAAAGCCGAACAACCGCGCACTGACCGCACTGAGGTGGATAGGGTTGTAATCCCCGCACACCTTGGCATAACGCCGACCGATATCACTGTCGGCATACCAGCGGGTGGCCTCGGGCAATGGATCAGGCTCAGTGTCGGCGGGCTCACTTGCCTCGCCTTCCAGCGCCAAGCCACGCACCAACATGCGGCTGGTCTCGCGCCAGAGCAGGCCGATGCCATCTTCAGCCTCGGTGACCAGGTCGAAGGTGCCACCTTTGGCATGGCGCTGCAGGTTATGCGCGTGCACCGCAAAACGCAGCCCTTCGACAGCACCAAGGGGGCGCAGCACTTCGATGCGGTTGTGCAGGTGTACCAGGCCAAGCAGCGGGAAGGGGAAATCATCGGCAGTCATCAGCTGCAATTGCAGGGCAAACGCCATCACATGTGGATAAGTCCCCGGCAGGCGGCCATCATCGGGAAAGTGGCAAAGCCTTCGATACGCCCCCAGGTTGCCTGGCTGAACCCGAATGAAACAGCGCAGGCCATCGTCCGGTAGCTGGTCGCCGCTGATGGTGCGTTTGCTGGCTGCGCGCAGGTACAGGCTGGCGCGGGCGGCCGGGTTGTGCAGATCGTGCCATTGTCGGCTCATGCTCAAGCTCCCATCAGTGCCTGGCCGCACACCCGCAGCACCTGGCCGTTGACCGACCCGGAGCCTGGCTGGCTGAGCCACGCAATGGCTTCGGCGACGTCCTGCGGGCGCCCACCCTGGCCCAGCGAACTCAGGCGCCGCCCTGCCTCGCGCAGGCCCATGGGCATGGCTGCAGTCATGTGGGTTTCGATGAAACCGGGGGCGATGGCGTTGATGCTGCCACCGCGCTCGGCGAGCCGTGGCGCCCAGGCCTGGGCCAGGCCGATCAGCCCGGCTTTGCTCGCGGCATAGTTGGCCTGCCCGCGGTTGCCGGCAATGCCGCTGACCGAGGCCAGCAGGGTGATGCGCGCGTTTTCCCCCAGCGCGCCGTTGTCATACAGCGCCTGGGTGAGCACCTGCGGTGCCTTGAGGTTCACGGCCAGCACGGCGTCCCAGTATTCCGGCGTCATGTTGGCCAGTGTCTTGTCGCGAGTGATCCCGGCGTTGTGCACCACGATATCGATGCCGTCGGGCAGGGCTGCGAGCAGTTGCGTTGCCGCATCGCTAGCGCATATATCCAATGGCAGTGCCTTGCCGCCAAGGCGTGCAGCGAGGGCGTCGAGGTCCTGGCTGGCCTGCGGTACATCCAGCAGCAGTACATCGGCGCCGTCCCGTGCCAAGGTTTCCGCAATGGCGGCACCGATGCCGCGCGCAGCCCCCGTGACCAGCGCACGGCGACCGCCGAGTGGGCGGGTCCAGTCTTCCACCTGGCTGGTGCAGGCTTGCAGGCGCAGAACCTGGCCAGAGATGAAGGCACTCTTTGGCGAGAGGAAGAAGCGCAGGGCGCCTTCCAGCTGATCTTCGGCACCGGGGGCGACATACAACAGCTGGGCAGTAGCGCCATTGCGCAGTTCCTTGGCCAGTGAGCGGCTGAAGCCCTCAAGGGCACGCTGTGCAACGCTGGCCAGTGGGTTGTCGAGGCCTTCCGGTGCAAGGCCTAAAACCAGTACATGGGCGCATGGGGCCAGACTGCGTAGCAGCGGCTGGAAAAATTCACGCAACTGCTTCAGTGCATCGCTGTCGGACAAATGACTGGCATCGAATACCACGGCCTTGATTTTCGGCCCCAGGCCGGCCACCCAGGCTTCAGCCTGCAGGTTGTCGGCGCTGAAGCTGTAAACCTCGTCAGTAAGGCACGGGGCGATGGCTTCGACCTGCTTCGCCAGTGGCCCGCCACCCAGTACCAGGGCACCTTCTACCGGGCGCAGGCGGCCAGCCTGCCAGCGCTCCAGTGGCGCCGGGCGTGGCAGGCCAAGGGCATCCACGAGGCGGCGGCCGAGATTGGAGTTGGCAAAACCGAGGTAGCGATCGCTCATGAGGGGTCTCCCGAAAGGCAAGCTTGAAAGTGTGGACCAACTTTGCGGCAGGGTCGTTCGAATGCGGTAAAAACACCTAGGCTGTACCGATCAAATTGTTTCAGGAGGAATAAGCGCATGCGTTCAGCTCGCCGGGTCGCGATCCTGGGTGGCAACCGGATCCCCTTCGCCCGCGCCAATGGCGCCTACGCCACGGCCAGCAACCAGGCGATGCTCACGGCCGCGCTTGAAGGCTTGATCGAACGCTATCGCCTGCACGGGCTGCGGTTGGGCGAGGTGGTGGCCGGTGCCGTGCTCAAGCACTCGCGCGACATGAACCTGACCCGCGAGTGCGTGTTGAGTTCGCGCCTGTCTGCGCAGACCCCGGCCTACGACATCCAGCAGGCCTGCGGTACCGGGCTGGAGGCTGCGCTGCTGGTGGCCAACAAGATTGCCCTGGGGCAGATCGACTGCGGTATTGCTGGCGGTGTCGATAGCACCTCCGATGCGCCCATCGCCGTCAACGAAGGCTTGCGCCATATATTGCTGCAGGCCAACCGTGGCAAAAGCCTTGGCGAACGGTTAAAGCCTTTCCTCAAGCTGCGGCCTCGTCACCTGAAACCCGAACTACCACGCAATAGCGAGCCGCGCACGGGGTTGTCGATGGGCGAGCATTGCGAGCGCATGGCCCACACCTGGCGCGTTGGCCGTGCCGAGCAGGACGAACTGGCCCTGCTTAGCCACCAGAAGCTGGCCGCTGCCTATGCCGAGGGTTGGCAGGAAGATCTGTTGACGCCGTTTCTTTCGCTGACACGGGACAACAACCTGCGCCCCGACCTGAGTCTTGAGCAGTTGGCCAGACTCAAACCAGCCTTTGACCGCAGCGGGCAGGGCACGTTGACGGCGGGTAACTCCACGCCGTTGACCGATGGTGCTTCGCTGGTGCTGTTGGGCAGCGAGGCGTGGGCGCAGCAGCAGGGGTTGCAGGTGCTTGCCTATCTGGTCGATGGCGAAACCGCTGCGGTGGATTTTGTCACGGGGCGCGAAGGGTTGTTGATGGCGCCTGTGTATGCCGTGCCGCGCTTGCTGGCACGCAATGGCCTGACGCTGCAGGACTTTGACTATTACGAAATCCACGAAGCCTTTGCTGCCCAGGTGCTGTGCACGCTCAAGGCCTGGGAGGATGCCGACTACTGCCGTGAGCGGTTGGGCCTGGAGGCGCCGCTTGGCGCGATCGACCGTAGCAAACTCAATGTCAAGGGCAGTTCGCTGGCGGCCGGGCACCCGTTTGCGGCAACCGGTGGGCGGATATTGGCCAGCCTGGCCAAGCTGCTGGCGACGGCGGGTAAGGGGCGCGGGCTGATTTCGATCTGTGCGGCAGGCGGGCAGGGGGTGACCGTTATCGTCGAGCGCTGAAGTACCTCCAGGGTAACGGCAGAGGCGGCGAGTGCCTCGATCATGATCCAGCTGTTAGGCTTGTCTGGTCAGAACTAAAAGAAAATACCATGCCGATCATCGGACACCCCCGCGCTATCCCCGCGCTGGAACACCTGCCCAGACCCCTCTACGCCCGTGCCGAAAGCCTTGGCGCCGGTTCGTGGACCACTCGCCACCGGCACGACTGGGTACAGTTTTCCTACGCCATCAGCGGCGTACTCGGCGTGTACACACGCGACGGCAGTTACTTTGCCCCACCGCAGTGGGGGGTGTGGATCCCTGCCGATGCCGAGCATGAAGTGGTCACCTCGATGCAAGCCGAGATGCGCAGCCTGTATGTACGCCGCGATGCCTGCCCATGGGCGCCGGAACAATGCCGGGTGCTGGAAGTGACGCCGCTGGCGCGCGAGCTGATCAAGCAGTTCTGCCTGTTCCCGGCGGATTACCCAGAGGACGACAGCGCCGAGGCGCGTCTGGTGGCGGTGCTGCTCGACCAGTTGCGCACTTTGCCGGAAGTCGGTTTTTCGCTGCCGTTGCCCCGCCACCCTGGTTTGCTGGCGCTGTGCAATGGCTTGATCGCTGCACCAGACCAGTCGCAGACCTTGCAGCAGTGGGCGCGGCAGCTGGGGTGTTCGGAGAAGACGCTGATGCGGTTGTTTCAGCGGGAGACCGGGTTGAGCTTTCGTAATTGGCGGCAGCGCATGCGGTTGTTGTCGTCGCTGGCGTTGCTGGAGGCGGGGGAGAATGTGACCGAGGCGGCACTGGGGTGTGGGTATGACTCCACTTCGGCCTACATTGCGGCGTTCAAGCAGCTGTTTGGGGCGACACCGGGGGAGTTGAAGCTTTAGTTTACGCTTGCTTGTGCCGGCCTCTTCGCGGGTAAACCCGCGCCTACAGAGGCCGCGTTACCACCCGCGAAAGGGCCGGCACAGGCCATGCATCATCAGGTGCGGAACCTGCGCACCAGCGTATCCAGCTCATTGGACAGCCCGGCCAGGCTCTCGGAGTCCTGGCGCGCCGCCTGGGCCAGCTCGGCCACCAACTGCGCATCCCCGTGAATCTGGCTGATGTGCCGGTTGATGTCCTCGGCCACCTGATGCTGTTCTTCGGCTGCCGTGGCGATCTGGGTGTTCATATCGCGGATCACGTCCACCGACTCACGGATCTGCCCGAAGCTGTCGCGGGCCAGGCCAATGCGGCTCACCGACTGCTGCGACACTTCCAGGCTGGCGTGCATCTGCTCGGCCACTTCGGCGGTACGGCTGGCCAGGTTGCCCAGCAGACCGTCGATTTCGGCGGTGGAGTCGGCAGTGCGCTTGGCCAGCGCCCGCACTTCGTCCGCCACCACGGCAAAGCCGCGGCCCTGCTCACCGGCACGGGCCGCTTCGATGGCGGCGTTCAGGGCCAACAGGTTGGTCTGCTCGGCAATCGAACGGATGGTGCCGAGGATCGACTGAATAGCGTTGCTGTCACGCTCCAGTTGCTGGATCGACTGCGCCGATTGCTCGATTTCGTGGCTCAGGCGATCAACGCTGTGTACCGCCGCATCGATCTGCTGCTGGCCTTCGCGGGCCTGCTGCTGGCCACTGTCGGCCGACTGCGCTGCCTGGCTGCAGGACCGTGCCACTTCATTGGCGGTGGCGACCATTTCGTGGAATGCAGTGGAAACCATGTCCACGGCTTCACGCTGGCGGCCGGCCGCCTCGGCCATGTCGCTGGAGACGCGGGTCGAGCTGCTGGACGTGCTGAGGATCTTGCTGGCAGCAGTGCCGATGTGCTGGATCAGGCTGCGAATGGCCCCGAGGAACTGGTTGAACCAGCTGGCCAGTTGCGCGGTTTCGTCGCGGCCGCGGATTTCCAGGTTGCGGGTCAGGTCTCCCTCACCCTGGGCGATGTCTTCCAGGCCATTGGTGACACTGTTGATCGGGCGCACGATCAGTTTGGCGAAGGCCGCACCGACCAACGCGAACAGCGAGGCCAACACCACAGCGATGACGCCGATCAGCCAGGTGAGCCGGGTGGTGGTCTGCATCACTTCGCTTTGCTCGATCAGGCCGATGAAGGTCCAGCCCAGTTGCTGGTCGGGGTAGACGTTAGCCATGTAGTGCACGCCATTGAGTTCGACCTCCACCAGGCCTTTGCCGGCTTTGGCCAGCTTGGCATAACCGTCGCCAAAGCTTCCCAGCTGCTTGAAGTTGTGGGTGGCGTCGCGCGGGTCGACCATCACGTTGCCGTTGCTTTCCACCAGCATCAGGTAGCCGCTTTCGCCCAGTTTGATCTGCTTGACGATCTCGGTCAGGCCCTTGAGCGACACGTCGATGTTGACCACACCGCCGGGGTTGCCCAGCTGGTTGGCCACGGTGCGCACGGTGCTGACCAGCACTGCATCGTCGGCGGCCCAGTAGTAGGCGCCGGTACGTAACGTCTTGCCAGGGTTGGCCATGGCGAGTTGGTACCAGGGGCGCGTGCGTGGGTCATAATTGACAAACTTCTGGCCGGCCGGCCAGCCGGTGTAGCCGCCGTCATTCACCCCATAGGACAGGTAGGCGTAGGCGGGATGTGAGTTGGCCAGGCGGGTCATGAAGTCGAGTATTTTGCTGGCCTGCTCGCCCAGTTCGTAGGACGGGGTTGCGCTCATGTACTTGTTCAGCTCGCTACCCGTGGCGGCGACCATTGGCTGGGAAGCCATGTACTCGACGTTCTGGTTGATCCCCTGGAAGAAGATGTTCATCGCGTTGCTGACCTGGCGGATTTCCCGGCTGCTGCTGTCGAGGAATCCGTCGCGGGCTTCGCCGCGCAGGTTGATGACCACCAGGGTGGCCACCAGAACGATGGGCAAGCCGGCGATGACCGCGAATGCCCAGATCAATTTCTGTTTGATGCTCATCGACGCTCCCGGAATTGTTATTTTCGACACACGAGGCAGGTAGCAACTACATCGGCAGCATCCGGGTTTTATAAAGCCAAAAGGCCCGTATTTATTGGATAAAGTCGTGGTTGGTGACTATTCGGTCGTGTTTGGACATTTATGGCATACCAAACGCTCGTGGCAGCTCAGTGACAACAGCTGCCTGCAGCGCCATTGGCCAGGTCTTTGAGGATCGGGCAGTCCGGGCGGTCGTCACCCTGGCAGTGCGAAACCAGCTCGCCGAGGGTGTCGCGCAGGCTCACCAGCTCCTCGATGCGCCGGTTCAGTTCATCGATATGGTGCATGGCCAGCGCCTTCACATCGGCGCTGGCACGTTGGCGGTCCTGCCACAAGGCCAGCAACTTGCCGACCTCCTCGAGGGAAAAGCCCAGGTCGCGGGAGCGTTTGATGAAGGCCAGGTTGTGCAAATCTTCCGCCTGGTACAGGCGGTAGCCGCTGTCGCTGCGTGTGGCCGGTTTGAGCAGGCCGATGGATTCGTAGTAACGGATCATCTTGGTGCTGAGCCCGCTGCGGCGGGCGGCCTGGCCAATGTTCATGGCGCCTCCTGGGTGTTGCTGGTGGGTTTCCACGTTTTAAGCCACAGCGCGTTGCTGACGACGCTTACGCTGGACAGGGCCATGGCGGCACCTGCCAGTACCGGGTTGAGGTAACCTAGCGCGGCCAGCGGGATGCCGATCAGGTTGTAGATGAATGCCCAGAACAGGTTCTGGCGGATCTTCGCGTAGGTCTTGCGGCTGATTTCCAGTGCGGCGGGCACCAGGCGCGGGTCGCCACGCATCAGGGTGATGCCCGCGGCCTGCATGGCCACGTCGGTACCGCCACCCATGGCAATGCCGATGTCGGCTGCGGCCAGCGCCGGTGCATCGTTGATACCATCGCCAACCATCGCAACCACACCCTCCTGCTTGAGCGCGGCCACGGTCGCGGCCTTGTCGGCCGGTAGCACTTCGGCATGCACATCGTCGATGCCCAGGGCCTCGGCAACCACTCTGGCGCTGCCACGGTTGTCACCGGTCAGCAGGTGGCTGCTGATGTGTTGGGCGTGCAGGGTGTCGATGGCCTGCGCGGCGCCCGGCTTGAGGCTGTCACCAAAGGCGAACAGGCCTACCACACTTGGTTGCGTGCCGCGTTCTATCAGCCACGACAGTGTGCGCCCTTCGGCTTCCCAGGCCTGGGCCTTTTCGGCCAACTCGCCGGGCTGCAGCCCGCTTTCGTCAAGCAGTCGACGGTTGCCCAGTGCCAGTTCACGGCCTTCAACGCGACCGGCAATGCCGCGCCCGGTCAGCGACTGGCTGTCGGCAACGCTTGGCACGTCCAGCCCTTGCTCTGCACAGGCCATCAGTACCGCCTTGGCCAGTGGGTGTTCACTCCCGCGCTGCAGGGCGCCGGCCAGGCGGTACAGGTCGGCACTGTTGCCGTCCAGCGCCTGGCTGTGAACCACCCGCGGGCTGCCGGAGGTGAGGGTGCCGGTTTTGTCGAAGACTACGCGGTTGACCGCATGGGCACGTTCCAGGGCTTCGGCATCCTTGATCAGGATGCCGTGGCGGGCGGCGACCCCGGTGCCGGCCATGATCGCCGCGGGCGTGGCCAGGCCGAGGGCGCAGGGGCAGGCGATGACCAGCACGGAGACGGCGTTGATCAGCGCGATTTCCAGCGGTGTCCCAGCCAGCCACCAGCCAATCAGGGTGATCAGGGCCAGTACCAGCACAGCGGGGACGAATACCTGGCTGACACGGTCGACCAGCTTCTGGATCGGCGCTTTGGCGGCCTGTGCGTCTTCCACCAGGCGGATGATGCGCGCCAGCACGGTCTCGGTGCCCAGCGCCTGGGTACGCACCAGCAGCCGGCCTTCGCCATTGATGGCGCCACCGGTAACGCTGTCGCCGGGTTGCTTGGGCACTGGCAGGCTCTCGCCGCTGATCAGGGCCTCATCGGCGTGGCTGCTGCCGTCTTCGACCACGCCGTCGACCGGGAAGCGCTCGCCGGGCTTGACCAGTACCAGGTCGCCCAAGCGCAACTGGGCGATCGCCACGTCCTCCTCCAGGCCGTCGACCACGCGCACGGCGCGTTCCGGGCGCAGGGCTTCGAGGGCGCGGATGGCACTGGCAGTCTGGCGTTTGGCGCGGCTTTCCAGGTACTTGCCCAGCAATACCAGGGCAATCACCACGGCCGAGGCTTCGAAGTACAGGTGCGGGGCCATGCCGGCGGGAGCCTGTGCCCATTGGTACAGGCTCAGGCCATAGCCAGCGCTGGTGCCTAGGGCCACCAGCAGGTCCATGTTGCCAGCACCGGCGCGCACGGCCTTCCAGGCCGCAATGTAGAAGCGGGCACCGAGAATGAACTGCACGGGTGTGGCCAGCAGGAACTGCGCCCAGGCGGGTAGCATCCAGTGCAAGCCGAACGGTTGCACCAGCATGGGTAATACCAGTGGCAGGGCCAACAGCAAGGCTGCGCCGACTGCCAGGCGCTCGTTGCGCAGGCGTCGCTGGACAGTGCTTTGGTCGTCCTTGGTCGATTGTGGCAGGCTGGCGCTGTAGCCTGCCTTTTGCACAGCGTCGATCAGCAGGTTGTCATCCAGGGCCGCAAGCACTTCGAGGTGCGCGCGTTCGCTGGCCAAGTTGACGCTGACCTGCTCGACCCCCGGCAATTTGCCCAGGGCGCGCTCCACACGGCCGACACAACTGGCGCAGGTCATGCCGCCAATCTGCAGCTCGAGGGTGCGGGTGGGCACCCCGTAACCGGCCTCCCGCACGGCTTTGACCAAAGCCGGCAGGCTGTCAGGCGCGGCCAGAACCCGGGCTTTCTCAGTGGTGAGGTTTACGCTGACCTGTTCAGCGCCGGTGACCTTGCGCAGGGCGCGCTCGACCCGGCCAGCACAGCTGGCGCAGGTCATGCCGGAGATCGGCAGGTCGTATGTGGTGGATGCGGGCATGGCTCTCCTCCTTGGACAGGCCTCCAGCATCAACCTTGCCACGCAGGCAAGGTCAATAGCCCAGGTCGGCTCGTTTCAACTCCAGCCCATATTGCCCCATGGCGATGCGGTATTTGTTGATCTGGCCCGCCTGCAGATTCAAACGCGTGCTGCGCTGGTCCTCTATACCAGCGGCGCAACCCGGCATTTGCCCAGGTAGCAGGCGCAGGCGTACATCCACCGGGCCAGGCGGCAAGTTGAACGAGGTAGACTGCTCCTGGAAAACGCGCCCGGAAAGCTGGTCGTTGAGGTACACGCCGATTTCGCAGCTGGTGGCCACTTCCAGGCGCTCCCGGGAAATGATCAGTACGCTGTAGGCCGAGTTGCCCTCGGCGAAGGCCGGTGGCACCACAGCCAGCGCGCCCAATAGCCCGACGACGCCCAATGCTGCCCTGAACATGAAAAAATCTCCTGCTTGCCTGATCGTCAAAGGCGCAGCTTGGCCGACGCGGACGCGGATTTCCACCCCGGGTGTTGCAGGCAAGGCTTGACCTTGCCCTGATGGCAAGCTTGAGACTAGTGAAAAACCTGAAGGAGGTAACCCTCATGCAAGTGTTCAATGTACAAGGCATGACCTGCGGCCATTGCGTGAAAGCCGTGACCCGCGCGGTGCAGGAGCAGGATGCGGCAGCCAGGGTGGAAGTTGATCTGGCAGGCAAACAGGTGCGTGTGCAGAGCGAGTTGGCGCAGGAGCAGATCCTCACTGCGATTCGGGATGAGGGGTACCAGGCCGAACTCGCCTGAAGACCTGATTGCTCCCACTGGGGGGTAACAGTGTTGCAAATGTTTTCACATCGATAGGGTCCACAGCAGGTAGAATCAGTCACTTGCTTAGCCTGCTATGGATTCCTGATGAACCTGCGAATGGTGCTCATCCTGGGCGCACTCAGTGCGTTCGGGCCCTTGGCGATCGACTTCTACCTGCCAGCCTTCCCGGCCATGGCGCAAGCGTTCGCCACCGATGAAAAACACATCCAGGCCACTTTGGCCGCTTACTTCCTGGGCCTGTCTATCGGGCAATTGGCCTATGGCCCAGTTGCCGATCGCTTTGGTCGACGCAAGCCACTGATCTTCGGCGTCACCCTGTTCACCTTGGCTTCACTGGCCTGTGCCTATGCCCCCAACCTCGACACCTTGGTGCTGGCACGTTTTATCCAGGCATTGGGTGGGTGTGCCGGCATGGTGCTTTCGCGGGCTATCGTCAGCGACAAGTGCGACCCGGTAGCTTCAGCCAAAGTGTTTTCGCAACTGATGCTGGTCATGGGCCTGGCGCCGATCCTGGCACCGATGCTGGGTGGGGTGCTGGTGAACCTGGCCGGCTGGCAGTCGATCTTCCTCGCTCTGAGCCTGTTCAGTGCCGGCTGCCTGTTGGCGGTAAGCCTGGGCCTGCCAGAAAGCCTGCCTGAGCATATACCGCGCCAGCCGCTGTCTGGTGCGTTGCGCCAGTACCTGCGGCTGCTGGCTGACCGGGTTTTCCTCGGCCATGCCCTGACCGGCGGTATCGCCATTGCCGGCATGTTTGCCTATATCGCCGGTTCGCCTTTCGTGTTCATCAAGCTGTATGGCGTACCCGCAGAGCACTACGGCTGGCTGTTCGGTACCAATGCCGCAGGTTTTATTCTGGTGGCGCAGGTGAACGCCCGCTTGCTGGCCAAACGCGGACCGGCGTTCCTGCTGGGCCGCGCGGTGTGGCTGTATCTGGTTGCGGGCCTGGTGCTGCTGGGCGTGGCGGCCTTGCGCCCAGCGCAGTTGTGGCCGCTGCTGGTGCCGCTGTTCATCTGTATCGCCAGCCTGGGTTGCATCATTCCCAATGCTTCGGCCTGCGCCATGAGCGGACAGGGCGCGCGTGCCGGTAGCGCCTCGGCACTGATGGGCTGTGTGCAGTTCAGCGTCGCTGCGGGTGCTGCCGCACTGGTCGGCCTGCTGCATGACGGCAGTGCGGTGCCAATGGCAATCGTGATCAGCCTGTGCGGGGCGCTGGCGGTCAGTGTCGCGCTGTTGACCCGACGTCTGCAGGCCAAGGCTCCCGCATGAGGGGATGAGGTGCCTGCAGACGGTTTTCCAGCGTGGCGACGAAGGCACGTGCCTCAGCCTCGCTGCGGAAACTGACCACGTGCTGATCGAGCTGGACTTGCCAAGGACAGGCGGGGTTTCGGCTCGACGCACTTACGATAATTTTCATCGCGGCATACCTCCAGAAAGGGCAGCGGCTCAAGTGTAGCGCTGGCCCGCGAGCCTGCCATGACACCGCTTCAGCGTCCTGACTGACGGTAGGTGCGTGCATTTTCCTGGCGGTGTTTCCTGCTTTGGGCGCAATGCCTGCAAACCCACAGAACCTTCGCTTTGTTTCGCGCTATTTGTGGAAGGTTGCTGTGGGCCGTATCTGAAATGACTGCAAGTTTGTTTTCATCAAGATGTTTCAGCGCGCCTGTGTGGGCGTACCGGTGCCTTGGTTGACGTGGTGCCGGGGAGTATTTCGCAGCCGCTTCGCTGCTTGCCATGGGTAGACATACCCAGTGGTTTTTCATCCTGGGTGCTGCGGCAGGTGGGCGTCTGAACGGCGTTTTCTGCGGCTTATACTGGCGAACCAGGCCAGTGCCAGCGAGAGGCGCTTCCCTGGCAGGGTTGGCCATCGCATCCCCACCGTGAAATTGCAGGGAGTTACAAGGACATGAACGCAGCCAGCAGTATCAGCCAGATCGCCAGCCTGATGGCCGACCCCAAGCGCAGTGCCATGCTGTGGGCATTGATCGATGGCACACCACGATTGGCCAATGAGCTCGCGATGATGACTGGCCTGACTTCATCGTCAGCCTGCGCACACCTTTCGCTGCTGTCGTCGGCCGGTTTGCTCAGGCATGAAGCCAGGGGCCGCAAACGTTACTTCTGCCTGGCTACCCCGCAGGTCGGAGCAGCGGTAGAGGCCTTGGCCAGCGTACAACTGGAAAGCGCCAGGGGAGAGCGTGCCGAAGCGCCGGTATCGTCGCTGCCCCTGTCGATGCGCCGGGCGCGCCGTTGTGGCGATCACCTGGGTGGGGAGTTGGCCAGTGAGCTGTACCATCGCATGGTGGTGGCTGGCTGGTTGGAAGGCAGCGGACGGCACTTGAGGGTCAGTGACGAGGGGCGGGCGCAGTTGGCCTTGGTCGGGGTGTACATAGATGCCCTGGCGCCACACCAGCAACGAGGTTGCGTGATCTGCCGCTGCACCGAATGGAATGACCAGGGCCCGCATCTGGGGGGCGTACTGGGCCAGGCCTTGTTCAGGTTGTTCCTGCAATCTGGCTGGATGCGTGAGTTGGAGGACTCGCGGGCATTGCATATCTCGGCGCTGGGTATCCAGCAGATCAATCGCATAGCCCGCGTGGCGACGTTGCAGGTCGGTTGAGCGCAACGTCGTCATGCTACTCAAACCAGCCGTGCGTCCAGGCTGTTCTGCGCCAGGCGACGCGCCTGGTCTTCGGTCATGCCCAAGTGGGTATGCAGAGCGTGGAAGTTCTCCGTGACGTAGCCACCGAAGTAGGCCGGGTCGTCCGAGTTGACCGTGACTTTCACGCCACGCTCGAGCATGTCGAGGATGTTGTGCTGGCTCATGTGGTCGAACACGCAGAGCTTGGTGTTGGATAGCGGGCACACCGTGAGCGGGATCTGCTCGTCGATAATGCGCTGCATCAGGCGCTCGTCCTCGATGGCGCGCACGCCATGGTCGATACGTTTGATCTTCAGCAGGTCGAGGGCTTCCCAGATGTACTCAGGCGGGCCTTCTTCGCCAGCATGGGCAACGGCGATGAAGCCTTCGCTACGGGCGCGGTCGAACACACGCTGGAACTTGCTGGGTGGGTGGCCCATCTCCGAGCTGTCCAGGCCTACGGCAATGAACGCATCGCGGAACGGCAAGGCCTGATCGAGGGTCTTGTGCGCTTCATCCTCGCTGAGGTGGCGCAGGAAGCTGAGGATCAGGCCGCTGCTGATGCCCAGCTGTTCGCGGCCATCCTTGAGCGCCTGGCTGATGCCGTTGAGCACCACTTCGAAAGCAATGCCACGGTCGGTATGGGTCTGCGGGTCGAAGAAGGGTTCGGTGTGGATCACGTTCTGGGCCTTGCAGCGCTGCAGGTAGGCCCAGGTCAGGTCGTAGAAGTCCTGCTCGGTGCGCAGCACGTCGGCGCCCTGGTAATACAGGTCGAGGAACTCCTGCAGGTTGTTGAAGGCATAGGCACCGCGCAAGGTCTCCACATCGGCCCAGGGCAAGGCGATCTTGTTGCGCTCAGCCAGGGCGAACAGCAACTCGGGCTCCAGCGAGCCTTCCAGGTGCAGGTGCAGTTCGGCCTTGGGCAGGGCGTTCAACCAGTCATACATAGTGGTTCATCTCAATCAGGTACAGTTGCGGCCATTCTACAGGGGCCGGCCGGGCAATGCGCCCAGCCGGGCTGCGACCTGGTGAATCACCAGACCAAGGGTTCGCCCTTGTAGTTGATGAAGCGCAGGCCGCCCTTGCCGCTTTGGGCCTTGATCTGTTCGATCATGCCGCGGGTGCTGGTGAGCACATCGATATCGGCGTTTTCGCCACCCATGTCGGTTTTCACCCAGCCCGGGTGCATGGCCAGCACGCACAGGTCCGGGCGCTGCTGCTCAACGAAGAAGCTGTTGATCATCGAGTTCAGTGCCGCCTTGCTGGCCTTGTACAGGCAGATTTCGCCACCGTCGGGGATGGTGATGCTTCCCAGGATCGAGCTCATGAAGGCCAGCACACCACTGCCTTCGCGTATTTGATCCACCAGGCGGCGAGCCACGCGTATCGGCGCCACGGCGTTGGTCATGAACAGATCGCCAATGTCGCTGTTGCTTACCGCCTCCAGATCTTGCGGCAAGGGGCCCATGACCCCGGCGTTGACGAATATCAGGTCGAATACCTGGCCTTGCAGGCGTTGCTTCAGGCCATCGAGTTGGACGGTGTCGTTCATTTCCAGCTGCTCGATGTGCACGCCGGGCACGTTCGCCAGGGCGCCGGGCTGCTGCGGGTTACGGACGGTGGCAGTGATTTTCCAGCCGTCTTCGTGCAGGCGTTGTACCAGGCCCAGGCCAAGCCCGCGCGAGGCGCCGATGATGAGGGCAGTTCTTGAATTAGCCATAGGAACATTCCTTTATCGGTGTAGGAGAAAGGAACTGAGCATACGTCACGGCGGATATGCGTGCCTGGTTTGCTGTTGGTCAAAAAATGGTCAGTTTCGTCTGGGCCTTGCGGGGCCGGGCGCTTCGCCGGTTGGCACACGGGTTATCCACAAGCTGGTCCACAGTTATTGTGTGCAAGGTGAGCGAGTGGGGTGCGGTTTGGGTGGGCGGTTCGCTGGGGATAAGTCGCGCACATTCAGCAGTTTACGACTGTCATCAAATAGTGATCAAAATATGATCAAGGCTCTGAGGGCCTTGAAATCACTAGCCTGCAAGAGCTTGCCCCAAGCTTATCCACAGGCAGGCCCACAGTTGCTGTGGGCAATGTTCAGCGTGCTTCGAGCAAAATACGTCCGCGGCTCAAATCCGCCAGTTGCTGTTGCAATGGCGCCAGGTGGGCGTCACCGAGGGCAATCAGCAGGTCAACACCATTGGCGGTGAACTGTTCATCCAGGACCAGGCCGTCAACCTCGGCCAGGCGCAGCTTCACCAGCGCCAGCTCGCTGAAACTGCAGCTGCAACTGAAATTGCTGCGTTGCACCAGCAGGCGCTTGGGCGCCTGTTGCAGGCACTTGTTGGCTCCGCCGCCATAGGCCCTGGCCAGGCCGCCGGTGCCCAATTGGATGCCGCCGTACCAGCGGATCACCAGCACCACCACCTGGTCGCAGTCCTGCGCTTCGATGGCCGCCAGGATCGGCCGCCCAGCGGTGCCACCGGGTTCGCCATCGTCGCTGCTGCGGTACTGCGCGCCGAGTTTCCAGGCCCAGCAGTTGTGGGTTGCGGCCAAGTCGCTGTGACGTTCGATGAAATTCATCGCGTCGGCGGCACTGCTGATCGGCCCGGCGAGGGTGATGAAGCGGCTTTTGCGGATTTCCTCGCGGTATTCGCAGAGGTCGAGCAGGGTAGAAGGCATAAAGGACGGTCAGGCAGCCGGCTTGATGCCGCAGCCCTTCAGAATGATGTGGATAAGGTTGTTGCTCGCGTCTTCCATGTCCTGTTTGGTCAGGCGGCTGCGGCCAGTCACCTGGCAAATCTGGGTGGCAAAGTCGGCGTAGTGCTGGGTGCTGCCCCAGAGCAGGAAGATCAGGTGCACGGGGTCGACCGGGTCCATCTTGCCTGCTTCGATCCAGGCCTGGAATACCGCAGCACGGCCGCGGAACCATTCGCGGTAATCGGCGCTGAAGTATTCGGTCAGGCAGGTGCCACCGCTGATCACTTCCATGGCGAAAATGCGCGAAGCTTGCGGGTTGCGCCGGGAGAACTCCATCTTGGTGCGGATGTACTGGCTCAGGGCTTCACCGGGGTCGTCATCGACGCTCAAGGCGTTGAAGGTGCTGTCCCACAACTCGATGATGTTGCTGAGCACGGCGATGTACAGGCCCAGCTTGTTGGTGAAGTAGTAGTGCAGGTTAGCTTTGGGCAACCCCGCCTTGAGGGCGATGGTGTTCATGCTGGTGCCCTTGAAACCATGGCGGGCGAATTCATCTTCGGCGGCCTGGATAATGGCCTGTTCGTTCTTCTGGCGGATACGGCCCGCGGGCTTGCCCGAGGCGGAGAGGCGATGCGCAGGGACTTCTAGGGTCATGGACGATTCCGTACGGGGCAGTGGCTGCGGCTGTGGCACAAGATTACCTGCCTGTGCCGAAGTGACAAGCGTTTACGGCACAGACTGGCATCAACGTGTCGCAGCCAGGCTTTCGAGGAAGCTTTCCAGCACCAGGTTGGGGCGCCGGCCTTTGCGGGTGACCCAGCTCAGGCTCAGGTCATAAAAACGCTCCCTGGGCTTTAGCGCACGCAAACGGCCTTGTTGGACCCAGAACGTGGCGTAGTGGTCGGGCAGGTAGCCGATATAGCGCCCGGTGAGGATGAGAAACGCCATGCCCTCGCGGTCAGAAGCACTGGCTGTGCAATTCAGTGCCTGGTAATGCGCCTGAATTTCGGCGGGCAGACGGAAGGTGGGGGTGATGGCTTCCTGGCTGTTGAGGCGTTCGTCGTCTATCTGCTGGTCGTCGGCGTAGAACAGCGGGTGGCCGACTGCGCAGTACAGCAGCGAGCGTTCGCTGTACAACGGTTGGTACTCAAGCCCCGATAGCGGGCTGGTCTGTGGTACGACGCCAACGTGCAGGCTGCCGTCGAGCACGCCGTGCTCGACCTGGCTGGGGGCGATCATACGGATCTGGATGCGCACGTCAGGGCCCCGATCCTTGAGTTCCGCCAAGGCGTGGGTGATACGCATGTGCGGCAAGGTCACCAGGTTGTCGGTCAGGCCGATGTTCAGCTCGCCGCGTAAATGCTGGTGCAGGCCGTTGACCTCGGTGCGGAAGCTTTCCAGTGCACTGAGCAGTTGCAGGGCTGAATGGTAGACCTCGCGGCCTTCCTCCGTCAGCGAGAAACCGGCGCGGCCGCGCTGACACAGGCGTAGGCCGAGGCGTTGCTCGAGGTCGTTCATCTGCTGGCTGATGGCCGAGCGACCTATGCCCAGTACGTTTTCGGCAGCCGAGAAGCCACCGCACTCGACGACGCTGCGGTAGATCTTCAGCAGGCGGATGTCGAAATCGCTGACTTGGGCGAGTGGATCGGGTCGTCGGCTCATTAGTTTAGTCTCGGCCTGTCTGAAGGTTAGAAATGTAGGCTTTTTCAGACTCTATCGCCGTGCCAATTTAGCTGCAACAAGATACATCGTTGCCTAATCGTCTTCCGAGGAACCGCCGATGAACATGCCCGAAACCGCCCCTGCCGGTATCGCCAGCCAGCTCAAGCTGGACGCCCACTGGATGCCCTACACCGCCAACCGCAACTTCCAGCGTGACCCTCGCCTGATCGTGGCGGCCGAAGGCAACTACCTGGTCGATGACCACGGGCGCAAGATCTTCGACGCCCTGTCCGGCCTGTGGACCTGCGGCGCAGGGCACACTCGCAAGGAAATCGCTGACGCGGTGAGCCGCCAACTGAGTACGCTGGACTACTCGCCAGCGTTCCAGTTCGGCCACCCGCTGTCGTTCCAGCTGGCGGAAAAGATCGCCGAGCTGGTTCCGGGCAATCTGAATCACGTCTTCTATACCAACTCCGGTTCCGAGTGCGCCGATACCGCACTGAAGATGGTGCGTGCTTACTGGCGCCTGAAAGGCCAGGCAACCAAGACCAAGATCATCGGCCGTGCCCGTGGCTACCATGGCGTGAACATCGCGGGTACCAGCCTGGGTGGCGTCAACGGTAACCGCAAGATGTTTGGTCAGTTGCTGGACGTCGACCACCTGCCCCACACCGTGTTGCCGGTGAACGCTTTCTCCAAGGGCATGCCGGAAGAGGGCGGTATCGCTCTGGCTGACGAAATGCTCAAGCTGATCGAGCTGCACGATGCCTCCAACATCGCAGCAGTCATCGTCGAGCCGCTGGCCGGTTCGGCCGGTGTGCTGCCGCCGCCGAAGGGCTACCTGAAGCGTCTGCGTGAAATCTGCACCCAGCACAACATTCTGCTGATCTTCGACGAAGTGATCACTGGCTTCGGCCGCATGGGTGCGATGACCGGCTCGGAAGCCTTCGGCGTTACCCCAGACCTGATGTGCATCGCCAAGCAGGTGACCAACGGCGCCATCCCGATGGGCGCAGTGATTGCCAGCAGCGAGATCTACCAGACGTTCATGAACCAGCCGACCCCGGAATACGCGGTGGAATTCCCACACGGCTACACCTACTCGGCGCACCCGGTAGCCTGTGCCGCCGGTATCGCCGCGCTGGACCTGCTGCAGAAGGAAAATTTGGTGCAGTCCGCTGCTGAACTGGCGCCGCATTTCGAGAAGCTGCTGCACGGCGTGAAGGGCACCAAGAATATCGTCGATATCCGCAACTACGGCCTGGCCGGCGCCATCCAGATCGCCGCCCGTGACGGTGATGCCATCGTTCGCCCATACGAAGCGGCCATGAAGCTGTGGAAAGCGGGCTTCTATGTACGCTTTGGTGGCGACACCCTGCAGTTCGGCCCAACCTTCAATACCAAGCCGCAGGAACTGGACCGCCTGTTCGATGCGGTAGGCGAAACCCTGAACCTGATCGACTGATCTTTCCGATTTTGATGCCAGGCGCACGCACGCAGCGCGTGCCTGGCTCTCCTTTGTTTATCTGGAGTTTTGCATGAGCATTGTTCAGCACCTGATTCACGGCGAACTGGTTACCAAGGGTGAGCGCACCGCCGATGTCTTCAACCCGTCCACTGGCCAGGCCGTTCGCAAGGTCGAACTGGCCAGCCGCGCAACTGTTCAGGAAGCGATCGACTCGGCCAAGGCCGCCTTCCCGGCCTGGCGCAACACCCCTCCGGCCAAGCGCGCCCAGGTGATGTTCCGCTTCAAGCAACTGCTGGAGCAGAACGAAGCCAAGATTTCGCAGATGATCAGCGAAGAGCACGGCAAGACCTTGGAGGACGCCGCCGGCGAACTGAAGCGTGGTATCGAGAACGTCGAGTTCGCGTGTGCAGCCCCAGAAGTGCTGAAGGGGGAGTACAGCCGCAACGTCGGTCCGAACATCGACGCCTGGTCCGATTTCCAGCCGCTGGGCGTGGTTGCCGGTATTACCCCGTTCAACTTCCCCGCCATGGTGCCGCTGTGGATGTACCCGCTGGCCATCGCCTGCGGCAACGCATTCATCCTCAAGCCTTCCGAGCGTGACCCGAGCTCGACCTTGTACATTGCCCAGTTGCTGCTGGAAGCCGGGCTGCCGAAGGGCATCCTCAACGTGGTGCACGGTGACAAGGAAGCGGTGGATGCGCTGATCGAAGCACCGGAAGTGAAAGCACTGAGCTTCGTGGGTTCGACCCCGATCGCCGAGTACATCTATGCCGAAGGCACCAAGCGTGGCAAGCGTGTACAAGCCCTGGGGGGCGCGAAGAACCACGCGGTGCTGATGCCGGATGCCGACCTGGACAACGCAGTCAGTGCCCTGATGGGCGCGGCTTACGGTTCGTGTGGCGAGCGTTGCATGGCCATTTCGGTAGCCGTATGCGTGGGCGACCAAGTGGCCGATGCCCTGATTGCCAAGCTGGAGCCACAGATCAAGGCGCTGAAGATTGGTGCCGGCACCTCGTGTGGCTTGGACATGGGCCCGCTGGTGACTGCGGCAGCGCGTGACAAGGTCGTGGGTTACATCGATGACGGTGTTGCTGCTGGCGCCAAGCTGGTGGTGGATGGACGTGGCTTCCGTGTGGCGGGTAATGAAGATGGCTACTTCGTGGGTGGCACACTGTTCGACAAGGTGACCCCGGAGATGCGCATCTATAAAGAAGAGATCTTTGGTCCGGTGCTGTGCGTGGTCCGGGTGAATAGCCTGGAGCAGGCCATGCAGCTGATCAACGATCACGAGTATGGCAACGGCACCTGCATCTTTACCCGTGACGGTGAAGCGGCCCGTTTGTTCTGCGACGAGATCGAAGTGGGTATGGTGGGTGTCAACGTACCGCTGCCAGTGCCGGTGGCCTACCACAGCTTTGGTGGCTGGAAGCGTTCGCTGTTTGGTGACCTGCATGCCTATGGCCCGGATGGTGTGCGCTTCTATACCCGCCGCAAGGCAATTACCCAGCGTTGGCCGCAGCGGGCCAGCCATGAAGCGTCGCAGTTTGCATTCCCTAGCCTGTAAGGGAAGTAGATGAAGCGGGGAGGCCGTCAGGCCTCCCCGTTTTGTTTTTTGGGGTTTGGTTGTTGCTGTTGTTGATGTCTTGAGGTGGTTTTGGCGGTGAGATGTGTCTGCCATAACCCCTGCAGCGCCTGTGAGATCGAGCGCCGCCCGCGCGGCGCTTCGCGGGTAAACCCGCTCCTACGTTTGTTTCGGGCCAGTTATGCCTGTGGGATTCGCGCGCGAACGCCTTGGTGCCTATCTCGATATCGCGTCGTACAAACAAGGCGGTCGCGCGCGCCTGGCACAGGAGGGACTGGCCCGAAACAAACGTAGGAGCGGGTTTACCCGCGAAGCGCCGCGCGGGCGGCGCTCGGTCTCACAGGCGCTGAAACTGTTGTGGCGAACACTGATAGCCCCGATACGGTCTTTTCCCCTTATATTTCACTTTCTTGAAATTAAAGGTTGACGCCCTCTCGAATCCCCTTATAATGCGCCCCACTTCCAGCGACAACGGAACGATAAACTCCTTGAAATTCAATGAGTTAGACAATTCTGAAGGTGCTGTAAGGGCTACGATCAAATGATCGAAAGCGGTTGAAAAGGTGGTTGACAGTGCTTCTAAGTGCTGTATGATTCGCCTCCCGCTACGAGAGATCGCAGCGAGCCAAGTGTTTGAAGCTAAACGAGTTTCTCGCAAAAAACTTCAAAATAAACGCTTGACAGGCTCTGAGGAAAGCGTAGAATGCG